>JBEKCT010000199.1:0-5900 GCA_050014715.1 Anaerolineales bacterium
GATAAAGGTGTGCAGTCGGTCGTATTCGACCGCGGCGGTTTCAAATATAGCGGCCGGGTTAAAGCCCTGGCCGATGGCGCCCGCGAAGGCGGCCTGGAATTCTAGGGCCTGATTGGAGAACGCTATGATGAATTACCAGGTAACCGAAAATGATCAGCAAGGCGAGGCACTCGACGAGCGCGTGATTGAGATCGCGCGCGTGGCGAAAGTTGTTAAAGGTGGCCGCCGTTTTCAATTCCGTGTGACATTGATCATGGGAGATAACCACGGTAAGGTCGGCATGGGTGTTGGCAAAGCCAATGCTGTACCGGATGCCATGCGTAAAGCGACTGACCGTGCCCGCAAAGATTTGCATGACATCCATCTATCCAAGACTACCATCCCGCACCAGTCTACCGCCAAGGTTGGTGGCTCCATCGTACTGCTGAAGCCAGCTTCCCCCGGTACGGGTGTTATTGCAGGTGGTGGCGTTCGTGCCGTGCTTGAAGCCGTTGGCATCCGTGATATCCTGACCAAGTCGCTTGGGTCATCGAATGTCCTGAACTCCGTCCAGGCCACTATGCATGCACTGGAGGCGCTTAAGTCACCACAGGAAGAAGCCGCCCGGCGCGGCAAGTCGGTTGAGGATTTGCTGCCGTACTGGGAAAGGAGAAAGAAGCATGGCTAAGAAAGCCGAAGGTAAGACTATTAAGCTGACTCTGGTACGCAGCCCGATTGGCTATCCTGAGCCGCAAAAGGCAACCGTGCGGGCTCTGGGCTTTCACCGTTTACATGAGACTGTCGAACGCGAGGATACCCCTGTTTTGCGTGGGATGCTTGCCAAAGTAATTCATATGATTCGCATTGAAGAATAGGCATCAAGATGAAACTGAACGATCTTACCCCCAACAATCCCAAGAAACAACGCAAGCGCGTTGGACATGGTATTTCTGCCGGTCAGGGCAAGACCGCCGGCCGTGGTACCAAAGGCGAGGGTTCGCGCACTGGCTCAGGAGGAAGGCTCTACCGGCAAGGTGGCAACCTGCCATTCTTCCGCCGCTTGCCGTTCGTACGTGGAAAAGGCTTTACCCCGCCTTACGAAGTCGAGTTCAATGAAGTAAACCTTGACCAATTGGCATCCTTCAAAACCAATGCTGAGGTTACTCCCGAGTTGCTCCAGGCAGCCCGCTTGTTGCGCGATCCGCGCAACCCGGTTGTTATTCTGGGCCGCGGCGAATTAAAAACCGCATTAAAAGTTCGTGTTCACCGTGTCACAAAGAGCGCCAAAGCCAAGATCGAGGCTGCTGGTGGTTCGGTGGAATTGATTGCATAACTCGTCCACGCGAGGAGACCCTTTATGAAAAACGCATTTTCAGGATGGCGTTACCTCTGGACTTCACAAGACATTCGCCGCAAGCTGTTAATAACCCTGGTTCTTTTGGTTATCTTCCGTTTGGCGGCTAATATCCCTGTGCCGGGCATTAATGGCGCTGCTCTGAAAACCTTATTGTCGAGTTCGGGCTCCTTCTTTGCTTTCCTTGATCTGCTTTCCGGCGGAACCATTTCGCATTTTTCTCTGCTGGCCATGGGCGTTTATCCATATATCACGGCCCAGATCATCCTGCAATTGCTCACCCCCATTTTCCCGGCTCTCCAGCGCAAAATGGAAGAAGACCCGCGTGAAGGTCGTAAATGGCAGGAAAAATGGACCTATTATCTGGCCATCCCGATGGCTTTGCTTTCTGCCCTTGGTCAGATTAACCTGTTCAACTCCTATTCTAATCAAGCCGGATTGGGCCCGATTGTGCCTTTTGGGTTTACCAGTACCCTGTGGATTTCTTCCCTGACCCTGTTGTTGACCATGGTTGGTGGGACGATGTTTGCCATCTGGCTCGGTGAATTGATTTCAGAGTATGGCATTCGCGGCCAGGGCCTGTCGTTGATCATATTCGCGGGTATTGTGGCCCGCATGCCAGCCAGCTTTGTCTCCCTTCTGGCGGATAAACAGCATGGTTGGATTTTGGTCATCTCGATGGTGATTGTCATCGTGGCGGTCATCTATGCGATTGTGTATGTCCAGCAAGGCCGGCGGTATGTTCCAGTCATGTATCCTGGGCGCCGTGTAGGCAGCCGCATGTCCATGCCGGTCAAGGGCACGTTGCCTTTGATGGTCAATCTGGCTGGCATGATCCCGCTCATCTTTGCCAGCGCCATCCTGCAGTTCCCGGCCATCATCGCCAGTTACTTTGTCAATAATGCGAATGCGGCAGTGGCCAGTTTTGCCAAATCGACCCAGTCTGTTTTTTCCAATGGCGGTGGGATTTACTATCTGTTGTATTTCCTTATGGTGGTTAGCTTTACATTCTTCTATACCGATGTGATGTTCTCCCAGCAGAATTACGGCGAAAATTTGAAGAAAGCCGGTGCACAGATCCCCGGCGTGAACCGGGGGGCACCCACCCAGAAATACTTGACCAAGGTGCAACGGCGTATTACCCTGCCCGGAGCCTTGTTCCTGGGTGTCGTGGCTGTCCTGGGCTACATCATTAATGTGATCCTGCAATTGTTTGGCATCGGTGGCACTACTTCCTCTTCCACCATTTTCCTGGTCTCTGCGGCCGGTCTGCTCATCGTGGTCGGTGTGGTCCGTGATACATTCCTGAATATTGACGCCGAACTAAAACTGCACGGATACGACGACGCCCGGCTGGTAAAGTAAGTGGTTTAGAATGCAAAAGTTAATCGTTCTCCTCGGTCCTCCTGGTGTTGGAAAAGGTACGCAAGCAAAAATCATTGCTGAAACTACCGGCTTGCCGCATATCTCGTCAGGTGACCTTTTCCGGGAGAATATCAAGAACGGTACCGAGCTCGGTAAAATGGCGCAATCTTTTATGAATAAAGGCGAGTTGGTGCCGGACGATGTCACGATTGGCATGATCCGCGACCGACTCTCCCGCCCGGATTGTAACGCTGGCGCGCTATTGGATGGTTTCCCGCGTACCACCGTGCAAGCGGAGGCGTTGGGAAAATTGCTGGCTGAGTTTGGCGGGCAGGTCAGCATTGTTCCATACATCACTGCTTCCGCAGCCACCCTGGTGGATCGTTTGAGCGGGCGTTGGATCTGCAAAGCGCAGGGACATATCTTCAATGAGAAGTCCAACCCGCCCAGGAAAACCGGTGTATGTGATTTGGATGGTTCGGAACTTTATCAGCGCGATGACGATAAAGCCGAAACGGTCACCCGGCGGATTCAGGTGTATTTTGCCCAGACTGCTCCCCTGATCGAGTATTACCGGGAGCGTAAATTATTGTCTGAAATTGACGGTGCCCGGCCGATCGAGCAAGTCAGCGCCGATTTGCTGGCGGAGGTAGGAAAGTAAAATGGCCTGGGATCGTGATGTTACTATCAAAAGCCCGGCTGAAGTTGCGCTGATGCGCGAGGCCGGACGTGTCAACGCTCTGGCGTTGGCATCCGTTCGGGAACTTTTACAACCCGGCGTCACTACTGCAGACCTCAACGCGGCTGCTGAGGAAACTCTGCGGAAACACGGCGCCTACTCGCCTTTCAAGAATTATGGGCAACCACCGTTTCCCGGATCCATTTGTGCCAGCATTAATGAAGAGCTGGTGCACGGGATCCCTGGAAAACGAAAGCTCAAGGAAGGTGATATTATCTCGATAGATTGTGGAGCGGTCGTCGAAGGGTATGTCGGCGATGCGGCTTTCACGGCTGGCATAGGACAAATTTCACCACTCGCCAGTAAACTTATCGAGGTGACCAGGCAGGCGCTGTTCGTTGGCATCGCTATGATGCGCGCTGGTAACAAAACGGGCGATGTCTCTGCGGCTATCCAGCAATTCGTGGAGGCGCAGGGCTATCAGGTCACCCGTGAATACACCGGACATGGTGTGGGTCGGAAAATGCACGAAGGACCACAGGTGCCAAATTATGGTACCCCGGGAACTGGTGTGTTGTTACGACCAGGTATGACCATTGCCATTGAACCGATGGTTCTCGTCGGAACATACCGGACGCGTGTCCTGTCGAACCAGTGGACGGTTGTCTCTGCTGATGGGTCATTGACGGCGCACTATGAGCATTCTATAGCCGTCACCGAAGGCGACCCTCTTGTCCTGACTGTCCCGTAACCAGCCAGCAAAGACAGCTTCGAAACTGGACGGAAGATGTCAGAACAAGTATAATTCAACCTTTGGTTGAATAACTGAAGCAAGGAGAAAGTTATCATGAAAGTTGGTCCCTCCATTCGAAAGCGCTGCGCGAAGTGCAAAGTAGTCAAGCGCAAAGGCAGATTGTATATTATCTGCGAAAATCCTAAGCATAAACAGCGACAAGGATAGGCAAACATGGCAAGAATTGAAGGTGTTGACCTCCCGCGTAACAAACGTGTTGAAGTGGGCTTGAATTACCTGTTTGGGATTGGCCCTACGCGCTCGCGTCAGATTCTGGCCGCGACCAAAATCAACCCGGATACACGCGTTAAAGATTTGACCGAAACCGAAGTTTCAGCCATCCGCGAGTATATCTCGAAGAACTGGAAAGTCGAAGGCGATTTGCGCCGCCAGGAACAGTTAAATATCAAGCGTCTGGTCGAGATTGGCTGCTATCGCGGCCTGCGCCACCGCCGCAATTTGCCTGTCCACGGACAACGCACGCGCACCAATGCACGCACCAGCAAAGGTCCCAAGAAAACTGTTGCCGGGCGCGGACGCCGCAAGGGCGGTAAGAAATAATTCGTTAACACGAACGAGAGAGGTTTTATGGCTCAAACTGTACGCTCTGCGCGTCGCTCCGGCGGCGCTAAAAAAGGGAAGCGCAGCCTGTCTTCCGGACAGGTACATGTTTTCGCTTCCTTCAATAACACCATCGTTACCGTGACTGATCCCGATGGCAACACCCTGTGTTGGGGTAGCGCCGGATCCGTCGGGTTCAAAGGTTCCCGCAAGAGCACTCCTTTTGCGGCCCGCCTGGCTGCTGAACAGGCCATCAAGGCTGCTCAGACTATCGGCATTCAGGAAGTGGATTTGTTCGTTAAAGGTCCTGGCCCCGGCCGTGAATCCGCAATCCGTGCGGTCCAATCGATGGGCCTTAAGGTTAAATCCATTTCGGATATAACGCCGGTTGCCCACAATGGTTGCCGGCCTCCCAAGAAGCGCCGCGTTTAGTTCAGGTGAGAGAGGTAAGTACGTATGGCGAAATATACAGGGCCGGCCTGCAAACTGTGCCGGCGTGAAGGTGAAAAATTGTTCTTAAAGGGAGAGCGTTGCTTTACTCCCAAGTGTGCATTTGAGCGTCGTGGATTTGCTCCCGGTCAGCATGGCCGCACCGGCGGCCGTGGCGGACGGGGTGGCCAGGGCCGTGAGTCGGATTATGCCAAGCAGTTGCGTGCCAAGCAGAAAGCTCGCCGCATTTATGGCATTTATGAAGCTCAATTCCGGCGCTACTATGGCATAGCACTAAAAGCGCGTGGAATTACCGGCCTCATGCTCTTGCAGATCCTCGAATCCCGTCTGGACAATGTCATCTTCCGGCTGGGCTTTGCATCCAGCCGCGCCCAGGCCCGTCTGCTGGTTACGCATGGTCATTTCACGGTTAACGGTCGCCGGACTGACATCCCTTCGATGACATTGGGCGCTGGAGATGTTATTAACGTCCGGCAAGGTTCTCTGGATGCGACCTATTTCAAGGAATTGGCCTCAATAGCCGAGACTCGCAATATCCCGGCATGGTTGAGCCGTGATATCAATTCACTCTCGGGTAATTTCCTGCGTTTACCGGAACGTCCCGAGATTGACGGTAACCTGAACGAGCAGTTAATCGTCGAGTACTACTCGCGCTAATCCGAGTCTGTTCTCTTAGACGCGGCGTACCGTTCCGTACGCCGGGAGAGGTGTATCGTGAC
>JBEKCT010000200.1:0-5851 GCA_050014715.1 Anaerolineales bacterium
GGTGGAGCCCTGGCCGCGCGTATCCATGATGAAGTGGGCATATCCGGCGCTGGCCCACAGCAACCAATCGGTCGGGAAGCTGCGTCCGCCGTTGTAGCCGATGTACTCCACCACGCATGGCAGTCTCCCGGAACGCTGGCGCGGCAGCACCAGCCAGCCTTTGATCGGTTGCCCGCCGAAGCCTGGGTAGGTTACATCGAAGAATTCCTGTGCGGTCAGCCCGGTCTGCACCGGCTCGAAGCGAGCATGCATGGGGGTCTGGCGGGCTTCGGCCAGGCTGGCTTGCCAGAAATGGTCGAAATCGGCCTCTTCCGTGAGGGGTGGAAGATAGGTTTTGAGTTGTTCGAGCGGAAAATCAAAGAATGGCATTTCACATCTCCGGTTCAATTATAGTGGATTTCTTGTCATGTGCTTTAAGCGGTTCGGGTTTTTCATCAGAACCAGGATTGGTGTGTTGGCAACCTCATCCAGGCGGGTCCATTGAATATGATTTCAGATTATATTGACAGGCGTTCTATCGTGATATACTCGATTAAAATACTTGCCTGATATCGTCCATTATTTATGAACAATCGCCGGTTCTCCCATATTTTTGTGCCGATACTGCTCATTTTCCTTCTTGCAGTGGCCTTCGTAGCAAGCGAATACTATACCTTTACTGTAGGATCACTCAAGCCTGCACCTACGGCCACACTGAATATTCATCTTAAACGAACTACCACGCCAACCCTTGCTCCGGCTTCTGAATACCCTGATCAGGCCCATATTACTGATGGCATCTTGCTTTGGGGGATCATCATCATAGCGATTATTATCATTGGGGTTTTCTATGGCAGGCGAATGATAATGTAAGCAAGTCCAGGTCTGGGATGAATTCTTCATACCTGTGATTGCACTGTTTCCCGGAGTCAAAAAGGGGGAAAGTTGAGCATTCTCCATGCCGCCATAGGCATAGAAAACGATCTTTCCTTAATCAGAAAATTTGACATTCTGAACGTGATTTATTTCAAATTCTGTCATCTATCGATTGGACGAAGTTCTTGGCATTCCCACACATATTGGAACGCAAAATACCCATGGTTGGCAGCACAAACAACAACTGGGCAGGCATTCGCCTCTATCTTAATATAATTAAAACGTGGAACGCCCAAACCAATTTGAAAGGTATATTCCACCGGGAGAGCTGGCTGTTTCAAGTCTGGAGGAACTGGCCTCATGTGGATGCAACTAACTTTATACGGGCAGAATATCCTTTGGAAGGATTGTTCTTTCCATCGCGCCTGCCAATGCGATTGGGTTTGCGAATGGCGACCAGGCAGCAGAGATCAATTGCCTGCCTGGTGGTGTTTAACAATCCCCATGATTCTATCAAATCAGTATTCTTTGGAATCGCCAAAGCATGACGGAGATGGCTATTTTACTAAATTGCCTGGCGTTTCTACGGCATTGGGTTGGATTTTGCCCAGTCTGCGCCGATCACGACCATGATATCTGCCGGTGTAGCCGGGTTAAAAATGAGCTGGAACTGGTTGGCGCTGTCGAATTTCATCAGTGTCATTAAATATTTCACCGCATAAGGCTTGCCGGTATGAACGATCAGCATCGAACGGGTGGGCAGCGGCGGGTAATAATATTTATCGGGATAATCAGCCATATTGCCTGTGCCAATCACATTTAACCCCTGGCTTTTCAGATAATCCGCCGTCTTTTGGGCAATCCCATTTTTGTTGGAAGCGTTGATCACCAGCACGCGCGCTCCTTCCTGCTGGACCAACTGGGCCTGGCTGCCGGTAGCCGCCGGATTCAAGCTGCCGCCCCCGAAAATTTTATCCACCAGTGCGCGGATCTTATCCGGGAAAGGCCGCAAGACATCCGCGGGCATCCCGTTTATGGTGGTTGTTTGATCTATCATCATTGTGTAATCGATCACCCCCTGTTGGATCGAACTTAATGGTATGTCTTTTGCGAGCATCGCCAGCCGGAGAATATCATCCAGGGACAGATCCGTATGGACTCCGGACGAGATTTCACTGTAAAGTGGAGCTGCCTGGGTGATCAATACCGGCAGGTTGGAAAGTACTTTATCCCGGATGGCCATTATGACCAGCTGCTGGTCCTGGGAGCGTTGCACATCCCCGCCGGCAATGCCCTGTCCGACATCCCGGGCGCGGGCATATCCTAAAGCCAGCTTTCCGCTCAGGCATTGGTGACCTGGTTCCACCACCGTTGTGCCGTGTTCATTCAATACGCCCGCATCCACTTTTACTGGCACATCCAGGCAAATCCCCCCTATATCATCGATCATCTTCTCAAAAGCCGTAAAATCGATCTGGGCATAATACTGGATCGGAATGCCCAGGAAATCCTCGACTGTCTTGATCGTCAGGGCCGGCCCGCCGCCCGGAAGTTTGAATAATTCACCCGTGGTGTAGGCTGCGTTGATCCGGTTGTAATTAAAACCCGGGATGCTGACCCACATATCGCGCGGGATGGAGAGCATCCCGGCGGTCTTGCTGACCGGGTCGATCGTCAGAACGATCATCGTATCAGTGCAATCCGGGCAACCCTGGTTGTTGTCGCCGCCGCGCAGTCCCAGGATCAGCACGTTCACCCGGCTGGCGCCATCCCATGCCGGCGGCATCGCAATCTGGGGCGCGCTCACGGTGGGGCTGACTGTTTGAACCACCGCGGTGGCCCCGGGAATCTTGGCAACCGCAGCGGGTTGGCTGGCGCTGGTGGAACAGTTCGGCGGAGGCATGCCTGGCAGCGGAGTCACCTGCCAGCAGGCCACAAATCCGCTCAGCAAGATCCATAGCAGTGCGGCCAGGATCCCTCCCACCCCCATTAAAATGAATTGGAAAATGGAGGGCCGGTTAAAGGTGTGTTTATTTTGGTTAAGGTTAAATCTTTTCTGGATCATCTTACTGCCAATTTACTTCCGTTGTGGTCTGTTAGTCTGTTTCTTGCCTATCCCTCGGCTGCCAATTATCACCCCGATAAAGATGATGGCGACTATCATGTATTCTCAGATAATGATCCCATCGGTAATATGGGCTTGATCGTCAGACAAGAGGAGCAGCAGTGGTAATATGTTTGAGGCAGCCTTGACGGTTCCAACGGGTAAAAAAAAATAACCCCAGCACCACCGTCATTGCGATGACGAAAGGAAGCAGTTTAACAAAAAAAGCAAAGATTTGGTCAGGTTTCATTGTGTAGGAAGCAAGTATAACACCTGCAAAATCGAACCGTAGTATCCTTGCCCGGGTGACCAGCGTTCTATTTTTCCGGGCATTCTTGGATTATTTGAAAAGACTGCAGGTCCTGAAAATCAATTACTTCCAAATAATCGGTTTGAAATTTGTTCCTGGTAAAGTCTCTTCCATGAATATCATGATTAAATTGGTGACAGGATCGTAGAGCGTTCCTACATTGTCGTTGATGGAGTCGTGGGTATCAAGCGATATTCCGTATTCCCAAACTGTTACGCCTGCGGTTTCCAGTTTTCCCGCAAATTCCTGGCTGGACTGGGTGAACGGGGTTACTTGGAAAGTATAGGTGACCAGGAAAGGCGGAATGCCCTTGTCGGGGGCTATGTAAGTGACCGGAGAAGCTTCCGCCCATGTTAGCGGATTTGTACCGAATGCATTTGTATACATGGGTGTGAGAGTAGGCGACATTGTGCCCGGGATATCCAGTCCGGCTGCATCCAGAAGGATGACGCCTCTTAAGTCGCTCGGTTTAATATTATAAATTGACAAAAAACGCGCATCGGTAGCCACGAGTGCAGCCAGCTGGGCACCGGCAGAATGCCCCATCACGAATAGCTCCCCAGGATCCCCGCCGTAATCTCTGATGTGCATGCTGACCCACGCCAAAGCCGCCGCCACATCCTCTGCATGCTCAGGATAGGTTACTGCCGGGGAAAGCCTGTAATTAATGCTGACAAACACAATGCCGTTATTGGTAAAGAACTGCGACTTCGTGCTGGACACCATGACAGTATCTTTATCACCGCCACTCCAACTGCCTCCATGGATCATCACGATCACGGGGTGCAGGCCTTCGGAAGCAGGCGTGTAAATGTCCAGGCTGAGCAAATTGGGATCCACGCCCGCTTTCTGCAGGTAGGGTATATTCTTGAATATCTGTTTGGTTGGTTGGGGCAGGGCGGTGCTTGACGGAACATCAGTGGGAGTTGGCCGGGGCGTGGAAGTGCTGGTTGGGGTCTCAGTGGAAGTGGGCTGGAACGGCAGGGCAAGTGGGTTTATCTGGCAGCCGGAAACAATGACCAGGATCATGATGGCGAAGAAAATTGCTTTTCTTGACCAGGCTGGCAAAATGTTGATTGGCATTAATTTCGGCATCTTGTTCAAGAGCGGACCAGCCTCCACAATCAGCCCCGGATGAAGGCTTGACGACGTCGGATATTCATTAGCTGCGTCCTAATTGATCGCCATGAATGTCACCCCAGCCATTCGGTGATGGTGGCTTCTCCCTGGCCCACTCCCACACAAAGCGTCGCAAGTCCATATTTCATATTGCCCCTGCGCCGCATCTCGTACAACAGTGTGGTCAGGATGCGCGCACCCGAGCAACCCAGCGGGTGCCCCAGAGCGATCGCTCCGCCGTTGACGTTGACAATCTCTGGGTCGAGTCCCAGCTCTTCGATCACGGCCAGGGATTGCACCGCGAAGGCTTCATTTAATTCCACCAAGCCAATGTCTTTAACCTGAAGATCAGCGCGCTGCAGTGCTTTCTGAGTGGCGGGCACCGGCCCCATCCCCATGATGCGCGGCTCCACGCCTGCCGCCGCAGAAGAAACCAGCCGTGCTAACGGTTTAAATCCCAAATCTTTGGCTTTCTGCTCGCTCATCACCAGCAAGGCCGCCGCACCGTCGTTCAGGCCGGAAGAGTTGCCAGCCGTCACCGTCCCGCCTTCTTTGCGGAAGGCCGGTTTCAGCTTTGCCAGGCTTTCCAGGCTGGTATCCCGGCGCGGTCGTTCATCCGTATCCACTATTTTCGGGTCTCCCTTGCATTGCGGGATCAAGACCGGGACGATCTCCTCGGCAAACGTGCCCGAATCGATTGCCACAATGGCGAGCCGGTGGCTGCGCAGGGCGAATTCATCCTGCCTCTGGCGCGTGATGTGCGGGCGCTCTGTTGCGATATTCTCGGCGGTCTCGCCCATTGACTCTGTGCCGTAACGTTCCTGCATCGTTGGGTTGGGGTAGCGCCAGCCCAGGCTGGTGTCGTAGGCGGTCAGGTTGCCGAAGGGGAAGCCACTCTCAGCCTTGGGCAGCGAGTAGGGCGCACGGCTCATCGATTCAACGCCGCCAGCAATAAATACTTGCCCTTCGCCGGCCCGGATTGCGCGGGCTGCCTGGTTTACCGCGTTCAATCCTGATGCGCATAGCCGATTTATAGTGACCCCCGCTACACTGACCGGCAGTCCCGCCAACAGCAGCGCCATGCGCGCCACATTCCTGTTATCCTCCCCGGCCTGGTTGGCGCAGCCCAGGTACACTTCCTCCACCCACGCCGGGTCGAGCCGGTTACGCTGGATGATCGATTTGATTACCAGCGCGGCCAAGTCGTCGGGCCTGACCGCGGACAATGCACCGCCCAGCGCGCCGATGGGTGTTCGGATGGCATCGATAATTACAGGTACGGGCATATCAGGCTCCAATTTCCATGACTAATACGATATGATTCTACCACTTCGGCGATCTTGTTTTATAAAGAATCCCGCTGAATACCCCGCTGCTTGCTGCGGGGATGAAAGCGGGCAGCCCGAAGGGCTGATAAAATAGATGTATGAAGGCAAGTGCCCATGCGGTTTACGATTTGAAAT
>JBEKCT010000201.1:0-5806 GCA_050014715.1 Anaerolineales bacterium
ATGATGTTCGCTTCGTTGTAAAGTTGGCCGGATTGCGAGAGATAGGCCTTGCCCTCGTCGAAATATTCCGTTTCGAAAAGGGTGGTTGTTCCTTCAACGGAGGCCGGGGTCAGGATGGGGGTATCCATGTTGATGAAGCCATTCTGCTCGAACCACTCACGAATCGCAGAGATTACTGTGGCGCGGATGCGCAGGATGGCCCATTGGCTCGGCATACGGATCCATAGATGGCGATTATCCAGGGCGAAATCCACGCCCTGTTCTTTGAGGGCCATCGGGTAATTTTCACCGGCCAATTGAATGATTTTGATATCTTTGACACCAATCTCATATCCACCCGGGATGCCAGGAGCGCGCTGGTCTGCGCGCACAGGACCGGAGATGACAACCGAGGATTCCTGTGGAAGCCGGGTGAGCTGGTCAAAAAGCTCTTCTGAAAGATCGCCTTTAAAAGCTACGCACTGTACGAACCCGGTTCCATCCCTTACGAGCAGGAAAACCAGTTTACCTTTATCTGTGCGGTTGTAGACCCAGCCCTGGACGGAGACATCCTGACCAGCATATTTGCCAATCTCTTCTACGCGGATAATTGGGGGCATGTTACACTCCTTTTGATATGACTATTATAGCGCACGCGACAAGTAGGCGCGAAAAAATCTTTCCCTCGAAATGGATTCGCGAATAAAAAAGCGAGTCTCTTTGCCCCAATTATTTCTTCAAGATCCAGTCTGCGAGATTTCTTTTAACGCGTTCTGTTCTTTCGCTTGAAATCTGTTCAACCTCTCCTAGCAGATGTTCCCCTTCAATGACTGTCAATCGTCCAACGTGAATAACACTTTCAAGTTTCAATCTTCTTTGAGAAAAATCCGGATCGCCTGCTTGCACAAGCTCATCAAAATCTGGCAAAATATTGCCGAGTCTGGGATGAAATCATGCAGATTAGCCAGTCAGCACAATCACCTGGGAGTTTGCCAAGTAAAAGCGCAGGGCGCAACTTGCCCTCGTTTCGATCCGCTTGCGGAAAATGAAAGAGAATAATGTCCCCTGTGTTTCTCATGTGTATTTAACATTTATTTCAGCAAAGGTATAAAGGGCTGGCTCAGCTTCCATACTGCGCATCGCGGATGCAAATGAAAGATTAGACCATTCCTTGCCTTCACGTTCAGGTTTTGCAAGGAGGAATTCCGAATGATCAATCATTTCTTGCCGGGAAAATTATCGGATCGGCAAGATATGCGGTCATGAAACTCCCGGCAAAATATCCTTAGAAAGATGTGTATGAAAAATGCCTGGCATAACTTTTCTCCTAAAATATTCCGGACAGTTTTTCTATTTAATTGGGACGTTGAAAACGTTTCAGAATATTCGGTTTTGAGAAATTAATTGCGATAATAATTGCGAAAATATATGCAGAATGGCAAAACAATTCCAGACTTAATATAGTTCCGTCAAAATCCTCACCCCTTTTTGGCGAAAATGATGGCAAATTTATTTCGACGTGGAATTTCGGAAAAAGAGCCTCGGGAGGCAAAAATGGAAGACCAGAAATTGCAGGACCATTTCAAATTCGATGAAGACGATCTGCAGGCCAATCGCAATGGTAATTTTTTGGAGAAACCGAAAAAGGAACTATCTTCCAACGTAAGCGGTTCCATCCAGCACTGACGCAGGGCGGGGGTGGTTTTTCTTGCCCTGGGGATCCTGCTCTGGGTGCGGCTGGCAGGTTTATATATCTTCAAAGGCACGGGATATTTGCTCCAGAATATCGAGCTTATCCTTTGTCCAGGGCCAGGAGGATTGGTGTTCCTGCTGGCTGCCATTTTCATCTTTTAATCGACCAGCGCCGTAAAGGAAAACTATCAACTCAAAAAGGTGGAAGGCCCGATCAATATCATCCAGGCGGAGAGAGAGAGCCGGCAACGCCAGCCGGCATCATTTTGTGCATGAGCTCCACATCGGAGAAGTTATATTCGATGTGTTACCGGATCTCCCGAATATCATGATGCAGGGGGATGTGTATGCAGCCTATTACACGGAACCCAATGATGCCTTCAGCGGCAGGGTCTGGTCGGCGGAATTGGTGTCAAAAGCGAAACAAGGCGAAGGGAGGTTGAAAGGGAAGACCAAAAATTGATGGATTATTTCAACTTCGATGAAGCCGATCTGGAAGCAAACCGGAAAGGCGAATATTCCAAGGCGCAGAAAAAGAGATTGATTAGGGATTGTTTGCTCCAAAGAAATATTATTTCAAAAAAGTGCAAGGACCCATCAGAATTGAGTCATATAAATTAGATTGGCGTGCAGAAGCATCGTCCAGTATAGTCTGCACGTTGGAAAAGATAAAGAATTGCATGCCATTAAGGATATTCTGAATATCATGACCAAGGGGGATGTCTATGCAGTCTATTATTGTAATGCTGCATCAGAGATCGACCAGGAAGGAGAGGATAACTGGGATAAAATCCTGTCCGTGGAATTCATCGCAAAAGCGCCACCCGAAACCATACAGGCTGATGGTCAGGGGGGTTTCGCACCAGAAGAGGCTGGAGGAATTGAAGAGTATGCGCGATACCAACCTGATCAGCGCACCGGAATTCGAGCAGAAGAAAAAAGAGATTTTGGATCAAGTGTGAGTTGCATTTTCTTCAATAGACCATGCTGAATTGGTGTTACACGAATAATAAAATAGACCACAAATCCGCCCCTACTTGTAACGCTTCCACAAGTCCCGTAAAGCCTTTTCGAGCCGGATACCCACTGCCTCGCCGCGCCGGGTGGAGACATCATCGGCATTGTCAAAGACCACATTGGGAACCTGAAGCCCGGAAATGGCCTCATAATACCCTTAGTCTTGGCAAAAGGGGGTATGGTTATTAAGTTCTGCCGACAAAGACACAGAGAAAAGGAACGAAGCTGATCGCCAAAACCAAGACACTCTAAATTCTTTCTTAGATAAACTATCAGAGTTATTGCTCGTTCAACATCTACGGGAATCAGGACCAAACGCCGAAGTTCGCAAAGTTATATCTCCAATTCGATACCCCAGCGCAATGGCATACTGCAGTCAAAATGCTGAAAGCTTTGCACTTCGCCAGGCAATCCTGAAAAGGATCAAATAAAAGCATCTGGTTGCTCGGAAATACCTACATTAAGTCTACATAAAAATATTAGGGGGAGATTTCCAGGCAATGTTATACTTGCGCCGGGCAGCTCCGGGTAGTTCAGACGAAGTCCGCCCAGATTTTACATTAGTAATACAGACCCCAACATGGACTATACGGAGGAAGAATGATTCTGCTTTATCTGGATCCCGGCTCAGGAAGTTTTTTGATTCAACTGCTCATAGCCGGTATTGCCGCCGGGGAATTTTCATTGCAATCAGTTGGAATCGGATCAAACGCCTGTTCAAAAAGAATAAGCCGGTCGAACCGGATAACGACGAGGATGACGAGCAACCGGGCACCTGACCATGCAGTGTGGCTCGCTAATTACCAACTGTTGTGAAGGCTGACATGAAAAAATCGTTCATACGTTCTCCCTGGTTCTATATTCTTTTTACCTTTTACCCGTTGCTGTTCCTGTGGGCGGTAAACATTTCCCAGATCGATCCGGCGGTGGTGATCCGGCCGTTCCTATTCACCCTGGTCGGATCGGCGATCTTGTACGGAATCCTCTACCTTATTTTTCGGGATCTGATCAAGGCAGGTTTGATCGGTTCCCTGCTGCTTGTGGCATTCTTTTCATATGGTCATATTTACTATGAAGCCCGCACCGTGCCTGTATTGAAGATCCTGAGCCACCATATTGTTCTGGTGCCGCTCTATGCGATCCTTTTTGGTCTGGCCATCTGGGGGGTCCTGCGGGCAAAGAAGTATGGAAGTTCTGTCCTGATTTTGAATGTCATCAGCCTGCTCCTGGTTGCCGTTCAGGTCGTGGAGTTGGGTTACGCATATATCAGCAGCTCTTATGAGGCGAGCGCGCCGGTCAAGGTGCAGTCAGGCCTGACACTGCCAACCGCCTTGAAAAACATGCCGGATATCTACGTGATCGTTCTGGATACCTATATGCGCTCGGATGCGCTCAAACAGGACCTGGGGTATGACAATTCTGCCTTCATCAACCAGTTGACCGAAAAGGGGTTTTATGTGGCCTCCTGCGGCCATCCGGACTATACCTTCACATACGCCTCCATCTCTTCCTTGTTGAACATGCGTTATATTCCACAGGCTTATGCGAACGATGTCTGGGCTGAAATTTCTGACAGCGGTTTTTGGAGCATTCTGAAGAATGATGAGGTGCGCGATCAATTGAAAAGTGTCGGTTATAAAATGGTCGCCTTCCAGGAAGAAGACCCGATGGTCGAATTCGACGATTCAGATGTTCTGATCGGGGAGAAACACCCGACGGTCAGTTCAACTTTCCTGTATCCGTTTGAAACCATGTACACACAGAGTACAGCGGCAATCCTCTTGAACGCCGTTGACCCCGATGGAAAGATTGCCAGTTATTTCGCGCCGAAATCTACAACCCAAAACGCGAATTCGTTGGAATTCTCCGGCGTGAAACCTGAGTATCGAGATATGGTCGCCACCCACGTCCTTGCCACAGAGTTCATACTCGACCACCTGACGGATGTGCCGGCCATCGCCGGGCCGAAATTTACCTACGCACATCTTTTCATACCCCATAAGCCGTATACGTATGGTCCGAACGGCGAGATCCTGACGGATCCTAATTTTTATAACGGGCAGCAGGAAGATGCAGCGAACATCAATTATGAACATCGTGGATATGTTGACGCGATTCAATACATCGATACACGCATTCCCCCTATTCTACAGACCATCATCTCCAAATCCAAAAATCCTCCCATTATTATCGTGATGGGAGATCATGGCCTGGAAAATACGAATCGACGCACCGATCTGCTGGCTTACTATTTGCCGGGCAACGGAAGCGTAAAACTCTACCCCACCATCTCACCGGTCAATTCCTTCCGGTTGATCTTCGATGAATATTTTGGGGGAAATTATCCATTGCTCCCGGACATAACGTACATCGGCGACAAACTCACTTCAACAGACGTCTATCCCAAATGCGCCCCCAAATAGATTTTCGCCCTGACAGACTTTGTATTTCGAAGCTTAGACACTACTTTCCCGGACAGGGATTGGGTACGGGTGAAAAGTCATGGATCTGGGGGATCGGCGAGAAATAGGCGAGTTCTTCGACCTGGAAGCCGCAGCGTGCGGACGGGCCCTCAGTCTGGACTGGGGCGCGCCGGCGCGCCTGTGGTTCTATATCCTACCTGCATGAGAGCGAGCCTATCCTGGACGCCCTGCTGGCCGCCCTGGTCGTTTGGAGCGGCCTGCAGGATTGGCGCCGGCGTGAAGTGGCGGATGGACTGACCTGGCCCTTGTTCAAGTCCTACCGGACCGTGATAATGCTCAGGTTGTCATTACCTTGCCACTCCCGCCCCCGCTGTGTTCCCCGCTCGGAGAAGTATCCTGGTCAACGAATTTCAGCAAAACCGGGAACGCATTGCCAAGGAGAGTGTTAAAAGTATGTCCGCACACTTCCGGCTTGTGAAGGAAGCGGTAACCAAGGGTGGCGGTGACAAGAGGATGGTGCAGGTAGTTCTCTCACATCTCGATGATGTGGATCAAAAGATTCCGATTATTGGTACCTGACTTGCTCACTTTTAGCATTTTTCGCCTTTTTCTCGAGTAAAAATAAAATTTTCAGGACACTAACGGTCTTATCGGGGATGGGCTAAAATTGAATGCATGGCATTCATCCGTAAGGT
>JBEKCT010000202.1:0-5785 GCA_050014715.1 Anaerolineales bacterium
AGAGAAGACCAATTATTGGTCAATTGATCCTGGAAAAGTACTGCCAATATCAATTTCTTTAGTCAAAATGACTTTCGTAGATTTACTTTGGCCTTTCTTATGGACTTATTTCAACACCCTCTTAAGAATAGTGGTCAATTTCTTTGAACGAAATAGTCAAACATATTGTGATAATAAAGACTCACGGATATAATCTTCCCGATTGACTATTCTATAAGGAGATATTGAATGCCAACAAAGCGTGTTTACAACTTTAATCCCGGACCAGCTGCCTTGCCACTGGAAGTCCTCCAGCAGGCCCAGGCCGAAATGCTCGATTATAAAGGAACCGGCATGTCGGTAATGGAGATCAGCCATCGCTCCAAGGAATTCGAAGCCATCGTTGCTGATGCACAAAAAGATCTGCGTGACCTGATGAAGATCCCGGCAAACTATAAGATCCTGTTCCTGCAAGGCGGTGCCAGCCTCCAATTTGCCATGGTTCCCATGAACTTCCGTCCAGCCGGGGCAAGTGCGGATTACGTTGTCACCGGCACCTGGAGCAAGAAAGCCTTTAAAGAATCCCAGAAGCTGGGAACTGCCAAAGCTGCTGCAAATTTGGAAGCCGAAAATTTTACTCACCTGCCTGCTCAGGCCGAACTGAAATTGGATCCGAACGCCGCTTATCTCCACTTCACTTCCAACGAGACCATCCATGGGGTGGAGTATTTTACCGAACCTATTCCACCAGCGGGTATTCCTCTCATTTGCGATGCCTCCTCTGATTTTATCAGCCACCCTATTGATGTTTCCAAATATGCCATGATTTACGCCGGAGCCCAGAAAAATGCCGGCCCTGCCGGTGTGGTTCTCTGCATAATCCGCGAGGATCTGCTCGGTAAGGTCCCGGCCAACCTGCCTAACCTGCTCGATTACAAGGCGCTTGCAGAAGAGAATTCCCTGCTCAACACCCCTCCCTGCTGGTCCGTTTATATCGTTGGTCTGGTAATGAAATGGGCACTGGGTTTGGGTGGCTTGCCGGCGATAGAGAAGCGTAACAAGACCAAGGCCGATCTGGTCTACAAAACTATTGACGAATCAGGCGGTTTCTATCAAGGCCATGCAAAATCGGATCGTTCGCGCATGAACCTCACCTTCCGTCTACCCAACGAGGCATTGGAAGATCAGTTCGCCAGCGATGCCAAGAAAAACGATTTGATCGGTCTCAAGGGTCACCGTTCGGTTGGAGGTATGCGCACATCCCTCTACAATGCACTGCCTGTCGAGGCGTCTGAGGCCTTGGTAAAGTTTATGAAGGAATTCCAGCAAAAGAACGGCTAGATTTCCCTTGCCCCTTATCTCACGCATGGTATAATGTCGCCGCCTTCCTTTGGAGACGGCGATATTATGTTAAATGTTTCTGATGCCCGCGCACGCATCCTTGCGACCTTCGCACCGGTTGAGCCAGTCAACCTGTCCATCTCCAAAATCTCCGGCCGTGTACTGGCTTGTGATATCACTGCAAAAACAGATTTTCCCCTTTTCGACAATTCTTCCGTAGATGGCTTCGCACTACAAATATCCGATATTTCCGTCGCCTTGCCTGCCTCTTCGCGCACTCTGCAAGTGACAGCCGATATTCGCGCCGGTACCTATTCGGACGTTCCAATCAAATCCGGCCAATGCGCCCGCATCATGACCGGCGCGCCCCTGCCTCCTGGTGCAAATGCGGTCGTAATGGTCGAAGATACAGATTTCAATGAACGTTCGAAGGGTTCAATCGCTCCACAATCAGTTTCCGTCTATAAACCCCTCCAACTCGGAGAAAACGTACGCCGCCGTGGCGATGACTTGCATGCTGGTGATAAGGTCCTTTCCTCCGGGACTCGCCTGCGGCCCCAGGAAGTTGGCTTGCTGGCTATGCTTGGGATACCGGAAGTACCTGTCTACAGGTTGCCGAAAGTCGCAATGCTCTCGAGTGGCGATGAACTCCTGCCGGTGGAGGCTCCTCTCACTCCCGGAAAAATACATGATGCCAACTCATTCATTCTAGCTGCCCTTGCAGAAAGTTCCGGAGTTGAACTAATCAGGTTGGGCGTCGCCTCCGATACGGAAGCGGACGTCCGGTCCCGGTTGTTGCGTGCCATAGACGAAAAAGTCGATGTTATTATTTCCTCGGCAGGTGTAAGCATGGGTGCGTTTGATTATGTTAAATCTGTCGTCGAAGCTGATGGTGAATTGGATTTCTGGAAAGTCAACATGCGCCCGGGTAAACCTCTGGCATATGGAAAATATCATGGCATCCCTTTCTTCGGACTGCCTGGAAATCCTGTCTCGGCTTATGTCGGCTTCGAAGTTTTTGTTCGCCCGGCTTTGGAGAAGCTCTCCGGACAAACATTGCACCCGCATCCATCGCTTAAAGCCCGTTTGGCGGAACCGGTCATGTCGGATGGACGTGAATCATATTTACGTGCTATCGTTACGGAAGAGCATGGCAGTCTATCAGCCCATCTCACCGGACACCAGGCTTCGGGTAACCTCCTGTCATTGGTCCAGGCAAATGCTTTACTGATTGTGCCCTCTGGGGTAAAATCGCTGCCTGCAAGTTCGGAAGTACAAATATGGCTAATCGAATAAAAACCACCACCAACGATAATACCGCTCCGGCCCTCTTCTGGTGCACAGCCGTTCTTTCCGTCATAGGTACCGCAGATGCCATTTACTTGCTCATTTATAAATTAACCGGCAATCCCCATATGTGTTTAGGAAATGGAGGCTGCCACAACGTTAATTTCAGCCCTTATTCGGAGATCAGCGGCATCCCGATATCGGTATTCGGCTTATTTGCTTATCTTGCCATATTATGTATTTTGGCCTTGGAGGCGCGTATAAAAATTGCAAAGGAGAATGGTCTCCTGGCCATCTTCGGCATTAGCCTGTGTGGTGTAGCCTTCTCTTTTTATTTGACCTACCTTGAAATTTACGTTATCCACGCCATTTGCCCCTTTTGTGTCATATCCGCAATCTCAATCACTTTCATATTCATCCTGGCCATCATCCGGCTGGTCAAACAAACTGCAAATTAGGAGGAATTCATGCCACGCATTCGCTGCCATTACACTGACTGTGTTTTCGTCGATGACGGTTATTGCAGCGCCGCGGCGGTCGAACTCGACCCCGATACAGGTTGTGCCACCTATGCTCCCAATGAGGAAGCTGCTGCCAAAGGCGAAGATTGGGAGGAAGAAGAACTGGAAGAATGGGAGGAAGAAGAGCTGGATGAAGAGGAAGATGACAACTGGGAAGAAGACGAAGACGAAATCTGACCAGATAATTTACCTTTTTTTCCCGAATAGGGACGCCTTCTTGCGTCCCTATTCTCTTTCATTAAAGACACTATACATCAATATCCCTGCGGCCACCGCCAAATTCAGCGAACTGACCCTTCCATTCATGGGTATGCAAAGGTTTACGTCGCAGGCAGCCATCTGATCTTGAGACAACCCTTTTTGTTCATTTCCAAGCACCAGGATAAGCGGTTGGCCTCCATGTTTGAAAGAATGGTAATCGAGCTTCACATGTGCTGAAGAGCCAACCAGTTGGTAACCGTTCGCCCGCGCCCAATTTACGAATTCTACGAAGGAAGTCTGCACCAGGTTCTTCCAGAAAATCGTCCCCATACTGGCCCGTATAGACGAAGGGTGATACGGATCCACGCCTCCGTCCAACAGGAATAACCCGTCTGCTCCGACTGCATCCAGGTTGCGCAGGATCGTCCCAACATTGCCAGGATCCTGAGGGGAAATCAGCGCCGTGCCAAAATGCATTTGTTTTGGTGAAATTTCGCCCAGGGACGAGTGCCGTTGATGGATGACGGCCAGGATACCCTGAGGGTTGTCTTTTTCAGAGATAGTATGGAATAGCTCCGGAGTTAACGCCATACAACGAACGCCGCGCATAGATTGCTCACCCACCAAACGACGGGCAAACTCGCTGGTAAGTTGGTCCGGGGCATAAACGAGCATCTCGATACCCCAACCTGCCTCAACAGCTTCGCCAACATGATGGATACCTTCGACAAGAAAAAGACCGGTCTCCTCGCGCCCCTTGCGCTGGCGCAAAGCCCGGATTTGTTTCACAATTGGGTTGGTATGGCTGGATATAAGTTCCGGCATGCCTTGATTTTACTCGAATCGGCTATAATTTCTCTATTATGAAGAGAGTTATTTGGTTCATTCCCTTTTTCTTAGTCATCCTTTCCGCTTGCCAGAAGACCGGAACATTCGTTACTGTTTTCGCCGATGGTCATACCTATAATGTCATTACCTCAGAGCACAAACCTGATAAGATCCTCTCTGAGGCTAAATTAACTATGGCAGTCAACGATCGACTATTGTACCTTGGCTCCCAGGTTCCTCACGATTCCGCCCTCCCGGATGCAACTACCTACACTCTTATAATCCGTCGTGCTACGGTATTGACATTGGTAACACCGGATGGACAAAAAACAATTCATACATCAGCTCAATCAGTCGGACAGGCCTTGGCAGACGCTGGCTACACGCTGTATGCAGCTGACCGGATCGACCCTCCTGCTGAAACTCCCATCGAAGGCCCACTGACCGTTAGCTACCAACCCTCCCGAAAATTGGAAGTTATAGTAGATGGCACGCAAGTACCAGTTCGGTCCGCCGCTTCCAGTGTGGGTCAGGCCTTGTCTGAAGTTGGTATCCCTCTCATCGGGCTTGATTTTAGTTCCCCGCCCGAGACCGATCCTCTCCCTGGCGACGGCGAAATCCGGGTGACACGCGTGGTGGAGTCAATTGCATTGATCCAGAAGTCTTTACCATTCATGACTCACACCGAACCTTCCGCGGACCTTGAACTGGATCAACAAGCCTTGGTGCAAGTCGGTCAGCCGGGACTGGCAGTCACACGTGTTCGCACTACCAGTCAGGATGGTGTGCAGGTGTCTCAAAAGACAGAAAGTGAGAGCATAGTTCGCCCTCCACAGGATCGTATCATGGGGTACGGCACCAAAGTTGTAATCCGTTCCACCGTGGAGGATGGCAAAACCATCCAGTATTACCGGGTTCTGACTTTGTTGGCCACTTCCTATTCTCCTTGTCGGTCGGGCACATCCAAGTGCTCCTATGGTACATCCAGCGGTTTACCGGTAGAGCGCGGCACGGTGGCCATGGTTTACTCCTGGTACCTGGCTTTTGGGTTCGATAAGCTTTATATCCCTGGGTACGGTTACGCCACGGTGGGCGATGTGGGTGCCGGCCCTGCTGGCAGCCATTACTGGGTTGATCTGGGCTTTACCGATGCAGACTACCAGCCCATTTATGGAAATGTTACAGTTTACTTTCTGACTCCCATTCCAGCCGATCTCGTAACAGTATTGCCATGACCGGAAGCTCGCTTTTCTCAATGGATATTCCTTCCCTTTTAAAGCAATTTGGTCTGCGGCCAAGCAAAGGGCTGGGGCAGAATTTTCTGCAAGACGAACAGGCCTTACAGGCTATCGTTGCCTCTGCGGACATTTCTCCATCCGATGATGTCCTTGAAATCGGTCCCGGCTTGGGCAATCTGACCCGCCATCTGGCGCTGGCAGCCCATAGCGTCACTTCTGTTGAGTTGGATAAGGCGCTCTTCCCGGCTTTGGAATCTGTTATTGCGCCTTTCCAAAATGTCCGCTTGGTCCAGGGAGATATTCTCAGGATGGATCCTGCCGACTTGATGAAAACGCCTGGTTATCTGGTGGTTGCCAACATCCCTTACTACATTACGTCGGCCCTTCTCC
>JBEKCT010000203.1:0-5742 GCA_050014715.1 Anaerolineales bacterium
TGCCACTCGGCAAAGAAAGGCGGCACATCCTTGCCATTCTCATCCTGCCAGTTCCAGCGCCGGTGGTGCATATGACCCCAACCCATCGGCCCGCGCCAGAACAAGAAGCGCAAACTTCCGAAGACCACGAATAATAGGAACAGCGGGATCAGGCAACCGAGCAGGCCGAAACCAAAGCCCACAAAGGGATGCCCATAATGCATATAAGGCATCTGCGCCGGAGGAACCGTCTGAACAGTTACCTTCTGCGCCAGCCCCTGGGCCATGCCAAGGTTGTAGGCGTATGCACCGATGCCTAGTATGGCAGCGATCAGAACTACAACGACCAAAACTCTCCAAAGAATTCTCATTTTTTTCTCCTTTACGAAATATCCATTGGATGACCACAATAAGATTCGAAGAAATTTATTGTGCTTTTCTTTTTACGATTTCTTTTGAAATCTAACCTGAGTATAGGCTGGGATTGTGAAGTAAGTGTGAAGACTGGCGGGAGAAATTGCGGAGATAAATGGCAAAATAGCAAAATGCCGGCTTGCTTCTCCAGCCGGTTTATGCTAGACTTTAATAATTCTCCGGAGGCTCTGATATGGCCGAAAAAATCCTTATTATTGACGATGATGTGGATACCCTGAAACTGGTCGGACTAATGCTCCAGAAACAGTCCTATCAGATAGTGGCAGCCAACAATGGTTTGCAGGGCCTCGAACAGGCGGAAACCGAGAATCCCGACCTGATTCTGTTGGATGTGATGATGCCTGGGATGGATGGATATGAGGTGGCCAAACGGTTGCGCGCCAATCCGCTGACAGCCAATACGCCCATCCTGATGTTCACCGCCAAGACGCAGTTGGACGATAAAGTGACCGGTTTCGAGGCCGGTGCGGATGATTATCTGACCAAACCTACGCATCCCACCGAGCTGAACGCCCACGTAAAGGCACTGCTGGCGCGAACATCAAAAGGAAAAGTAATGACCAGCCCATTGCCGACGGAAAAACGTGCCATGACCATAGGCATCCTTAGCCCGCGTGGCGGGCAGGGTGTTACTACGGTGGCCGTCAATCTGGGTGGCGCCCTGCGCCAGGCCACCAATGCGGATGTCATCGTGGCAGAACTGCGCCCCGGGATGGGAACTCTAGGACCGGACCTGGGCGAGAACAAACCAAAGGCCCTGTCTGAACTCCTGACAGGCAATATAGCCGAAATGACGCGCCAGAAAGTAAAAGAAGACCTCTTTGTCCATGACACCGGTCTGCGTCTTTTATTTGGCTCCGTTCAACCAAAAGACACCGCTCTGGCAAATTCCGTAGCGTCGATGGAAGCGCTGGTAAACAGGATGAGTTATCTTACTGCTTATCTGGTGCTCGATCTGGGCGCCGGTCTGACAGCTATGGCCCAGAAACTTCTCGCATCCTGCAACCTCATTTTTGTAGTAGCCGAACCAGTGGCAAATGCAATAGCCCATTCCAATATGCTTATAAATGACCTGATCGATGCAGGCGTTCCAAAGGCAAATGTCCAGGTCGTTGTGGTAAACCGAATCCGTTCAGATACCCAGCTAACCATGCAAGAGATGGAAAACCAGCTTGGCCAACTTCCCGTTGTAGCCATTACCCCTGCCCCTGAACTAATCTATATGGCCACCCGCATGAAAACGCTGGCCATCATTTCCCGACCCGACAGCCTGACTGCACAACAATTTACCAAACTAGCTACCGCAGTGGTTGAATTCGAAAAAAAGAAATGAATGACAACGAAACGCGGCTGAAGAGATACCGGCGGCTGATTGATATTGCTCGCGACCTGGCCTCCACCCTCGATCTGGATATCCTACTCAACCAAATTGTATCCGCCGCATCCGACCTGACCGAGTCGGAGGCTGCTTCAATCCTGCTCTATGATGACGCAGCACGCCAACTGCATTTCCAGGTCGCCACAAATCTCGACCAACCAACCATGCGGGGTCTGGTTGTACCGTTGGATGGAAGCATTGCCGGGTGGATAGTAAGCAACCACAAGGCTGCGCGTATCACAAACGCCCAGATTGATCCACGGCATTTCTCAACCATTGAAAAACAAACACATATTACCACCTGCTCCCTTCTGGGTGTCCCGCTAATCACCAAGGAAAAAGTTGTGGGAGTTCTGGAGGTGATTAATAAGCAGGTCGGTGAATTTACGGATGACGACGAAGACCTGATGCAGGTGTTGGGAGCCCAGGCGGCAGTAGCAATCGAGAATGCGCGCCTGTTCCACCAATCCGACCTTGTGGCCGAATTCGTACACGAACTGCGCACCCCGTTGGCTTCCATTGGTACGGCCACCTACCTGCTGCTCCGCCCGGAAATGTCGCAGGATCAACGCCAATCGATGATCCATAACATCTATAATGAGACCTTGCGCCTAAATACTCTGGCCTCCGCCTACCTTGACTTGGCACGCTTGGAATCCGGGCGTGTCCAGTTTAATCTCACCTCCTTCGACCTGGCAGGAATGGTTAAAGAATGCATCGAAATCATGCAAAGCCAGGCGGATGAGTGTTCCATTACCATGGAAGTTGAAATTCCAGCTGATTTTCCACAGGTGGAAGCTGACCGGGACAAGATCAAACAGGTGGTGCTCAACCTGCTGAGTAATGCCATCAAGTACAATTGTCCCCATGGCAAGGTGACCATGATCGGGGGATTGGGAGTTAATGAATGGACACTGGCCATTCGTGATACCGGTACAGGTATTCCGGTGAAAGCGGTCCCGCATCTTTTTCAAAAATTTTACCGGGTGCAGGCTTCCGAAGGCAAAGTGTCTGGAACTGGTCTGGGTCTATCCATTTGCAAGGAAATTGTCTCTGGACACGGCGGGACCATCGAAGTCAAATCGAAGTATGGCCAGGGGGCAACCTTCACCATTCATATTCCCAAATCAAAGCATTGAACCGTTCGATTCTTAAACAAATTATCTGAATCCATCGAAATTATGACTTCAGAAATACTTTTAAGATATTCAACTTCGGCACAGACATTATTCCCACCAACCCGTTTGCCAGGTTGGATGGTACCTCCGCGACGTCCTGAATATCATTTCCGCAGATGCCTGAGAGGTGGTCCCAGTTTATGGTTTGGATGAGTTTCAGCGATTTGGGGATATCACGCAGGGAAAAGTATCGATTTACCTGCCAGAAGAATTGCATAAAATAAATTACTTTTTCATCCAGGGCTAGGCTGCGCCTAGCCTCTAGCGGGCACCTTTTCTTCCAAACTGCCGTTCGAGCATGTCGACCGAAAGATGAATCATGGTAGGACGACCGTGCGGGCAGGTGCGCGGTGAGGTGCAGGTTTCCAGGTCAGCCAGAAGGGCATACTGTTCCTCTGATGAAAGGACCTGGCCGGCTTTGACCGCCAGGCGCTTGCAGACACGCCCGGCAATTTTAGCTTCGATCTCGTTCTGCAGAGGAGTTTCATCTTCCTCGAAATCCTCCACCAGGGCACGCAGGGCTGCAGCCGGATCGCTGTTGGCAAAAAGGGCCGGCAGGGCGCGCACCTGGTAGCTATTCTGCCCGAAGGATTCAATCTGGAAACCGAGATGAAGAAGAACTGGGATTTGGGTACTTAGCAATTCGGCGGATGAACGGGATAATTCCACGACTGCCGGACTGAGGAGTGATTGCGAGGGAATATTTTGCCGTATAAACTGTGTCATTAACTTCTCAAAGAGGACACGTTCGTGGGCAGCGTGCTGGTCAATCAGATATAGTCCATCCGGGCCTTCGGCAACCAAATATGTAGCTCCAATTTGCCCTATTAAACGCAACAGCGGAATATGCGCTATGGTTGATTGCTGGTTGGTGATTGGTGGTAGAAGATCGACTCCTCCCGGCTGTCTCCCGTTTTCTTGATTTTGTTTTCCGCCTCCAAAATCATGGGCGAGACTCCAGGTTGGGTCGATCTGTGCGGACAACGGTGCCGTGCCCCATAAATTCTGCGTCGCCAGCTGTGGTATTGGTGTATATGCCAGCAATGCCCGGCGGGTGGAGCGTTGAACAACGCTGAAGGCTTTATCCGGGCTACGAAAACGAACCTCGGCTTTGGCCGGATGGACGTTCACATCCACCTCTTCGGGAGGTACTTCAATGAAAAGGACAGCCATTGGGTACCGTCCGACCATCAGCAGGGTGTGATACGCCTGGAGCAGCGCCGAGGTGAGCGGAGTATCCTGGACCCAGCGCCCATTAACAAAGAAGGTGATTTCCTTCCGATTCGAACGCGTCAGCGCGGTAGGACTGATAAAACCGGTTACCTTAAAATCATCTTCTTCTGAAATTATTTCCAACATCTGGCGGGAAACATCCACGCCATATAGCACTGCCAGGATGGCACGCCGGTCCCCATCACCGGCGGTATGCAACGACACAGTGCCGTCCTCAATTAGTTTGAAAAGTACCGTGGGATAAGCCAGGGCATAGCGAGTCACAAGCGCATCGATCGCCCGGCGCTCTGTCGCATCCTGTTTCAGAAATTTGAGGCGGGCCGGGACGTTATAAAACAAGTCTTCCACGCTTACGACCGTCCCAACCGGTGAACCGGTTTTCTCCAGCCTGCCAATGTGGCCGCCTTCAACGTGCAGACGTGCCCCTATAAATGAAGAAGGCGTGCACGAGCTGATTGTTAGCCGGGAGACGGAGCCAATCGAGGCAAGTGCCTCGCCTCTGAAGCCCAAGGTTACAATTCTAAATAGCTCCTCTGCAGAGGTTAGCTTTGAAGTGGCATGCCGTTCCATCGCCAGGGCTAATTCGTCCGACGGGATTCCAGCCCCGTCATCCGCCACTTGAACCAGGGTTCGGCCAGCCGCAGCTATTTCTACAGTCACAGACTTTGCCCCGGCATCCAGGGCATTTTCCACGAGTTCCTTCACCACTGATGCAGGTCGTTCCACTACCTCCCCGGCGGCAATCTGCGAGGCAACTTCTGGGGATAGAATTCGAATGGGCATGCCTGTATTATATACCGCTTATAATAGGCCCATGCCGTTTACAACATTATTCTTCGACCTCGATGACACCCTTTATCCCTCCAGCAGCGGCTTATGGAAAGCAATTGGGAGACGCATCTCCCTTTATATGACTGAAAGGATGGGGTTTCCACCTGAACAGGTGGTAACCATCCGGGAAAAATATTTCCAGGAATTTGGGACCACGCTACGCGGGCTACAAGCCAGACATTCCGTGGATATGGATGATTATCTGGCATTCGTCCACGATGTTCCTCTTGGTCATTACCTCCGTCCAGATCCGGCCGTGCATGCCGCGATTGCCGGCATTCCTGCCAGGAAGTTCATCCTGACCAATGCCGATTCGAACCATGCCAGGCGCGTATTGGATGCAGTAGGTTTGCAAGACCTTTTCAATGGGATCATTGATGTACACAGCATGGCACCTTTCTGCAAACCGATGCCCGAGGCATTTGAACTTGCATTGAAAGAAGCTGGTAACCCGGCACGGTCAACCTGCGTCCTGCTTGATGACCAGACGCGAATCACGCGAGCCGCACGAAACATGGGCATGTATACTGTCCTGGTAGGCAAGGATACCCCCGGAGATGATGCCGATGCAGCCCTGCGGAATCTCACCGGTTTGCCGGGCCTGTTGGATGGGCGGGTCTAACACTCTTCTAACATCAGACAGCTAAAATTCATGGTGTTTTAATCAGGATATGCTACCATTTGGCACTATCCTTAAGGAGATTGGTA
>JBEKCT010000204.1:0-5720 GCA_050014715.1 Anaerolineales bacterium
GGCCCGGTCGATGTCGGAGATGCCAAGACTTATATCGATGGTTTTGTTCAGGGCGTTGCCTCGGTTGACGCGAATATCAAGGTCAATACCACCTGGACCGGCTCCTTCTCGGATGTATCACTGATGACCCAGGCTGCCAAGACTCAAATCGCCAACGGCGCAGACATCCTGACCGGATCATCCCAGAGCGTGGTCGGATCGATTGGCGCAGCCAAGGATGCCGGCAACGTACTCTGGTTCGGCACACAGGCTGACCAGTCCTCCCTGGCTCCCTCCCTGGTGGTATGCAGCCAGGTCTACGACTGGACCGGGATGCTCAAAGACATGATCGCCAAGCACAAGGCCGGCTCTTTGGGTGGAGAGACCTACACCCTGACCCTGTCGAATGGCGGGCTGACCATGGTTTACAACTCTGGCTATACTTTGGCTGCAGATGTCAAAACTGCTGGAGATGCCGCCATCGCCGGTATTAAGAATGCTTCGATTGGCGTTCAGCCGTAATTTGTAGAGGTAAATAAAATAACCCCTCCCTGGAATTTTCTTCCGGGGAGGGGGCTTCCCATAGACTTTTTCCAGCAGGACACGAAGACACAGATTATTTGAAGAAAATCAATGGATTTTGCGACCTTGTGCCTCGGTGGTATCTCTTCGAACTCAATCGGAAGAGCAAAAAAACGGAACTTGTTATTATGTATTGATTAGGTGACTTATGCAATCTTCACCACAGACAGCGCAGACCAGACGTATCCAGCATGTTGAAATGTGCGATATCATCAAACGCTTCCCCGGCGTGCTGGCCAATTCCAAGGTTTGCTTCGACGTCCGGGCCGGAGAAGTGCATGCACTGCTCGGCGAAAATGGAGCCGGGAAGAGCACCTTGATGCGCCAACTATATGGCCTTTACCAGCCGGATGAAGGCAGCATCACGATCGATGGCAAGCTGCAGACCTTCCGTTCCCCTGCCGATGCCATCCATGCCGGTATAGGCATGATCCACCAGCATTTCATGCTGGTACCGACTCTGACTGTGGCGCAGAACGTGGCCCTGGGTTTGCGTTCGTCGCGCGAACCTCTGCTCGACCTGCAGAAAGTCACCGCCCGCATCGAGTCACTTTCGCAGGCGTACGGGATAAATGTCGATCCACAGGCCTATGTCTGGCAACTCTCGGTCGGTGAGCAGCAGCGCGTGGAGATCATGAAGGCGCTCTACCGGGGCGCCAGTGTGATCATCCTGGACGAACCGACGGCTGTACTCATTCCCCAGGAAGTCAACGATCTGTTCGTCACCCTGCGCCGGATGGTTGCAGAAGGTCATGCTCTGGTCTTTATTTCCCATAAACTGCACGAGGTGATGGCCATCAGCAACCGCGTGACCGTTCTGCGGGATGGAAAGGTGATCGGCACGCGCAAGACCGCCGAAGTCACTCAAACGGAACTGGTTAAAATGATGGTCGGGCGTGAGCTCACGGAGCTTGAACCACGCCCGCTCAAACCCGGTCCGGTCCGTCTGGCCATTACCAAGCTGCATGCCATGGGTGACCGGGGCAGCGAAGCGCTGCGCGGGGTGGATCTCGAAATCCATGCCGGTGAAATCGTCGGCCTGGCAGGGGTCTCGGGCAATGGCCAGCGCGAACTGGCCGAATGCCTGGCCGGCATTCGCAAGGTCAGCAGCGGCAAGATCATTCTCGGCACCAAGGAGATCACCTCTGCCACAGTCAATCAACGCGTGGCGGCGGGACTGGCTTTCATTCCCGAAGAGCGCATGCGCGATGGTGCCATCCGTGAGTTCTCGGTGGAGGAGAATATCTACCTGCACGACCATTCCTTCCCCCCTTATACGCACGGAATTTTTCTGGATTTTAAAACCATGGCTGCCCACGCCAGCGACCTGGTCAGGGAATTTACGGTTAAGACACCCGGCCTGGATACACCGTTGAAGAACCTCTCGGGTGGCAACATTCAGAAGTTGATCATGGCACGCGAGCTGTCCCGGCATCCGGATATGCTGATCGCCTCGCAGCCCACCCGCGGCGTCGACATTGGCGCCACCGAGTATATCCATCAGCGCCTGTTGGCCCAGCGCGAAGCCGGGACTGCCATCCTGTTGATATCGGAGGACCTGGATGAGACGCGCGCCCTGTCTGACCGGATCGCGGTCATGTACGAGGGCCAGCTGATCGGGATCGTCGAGCGTGGCCAGGCTTCCGTGGAACAGATAGGCCTGATGATGGCGGGTATCTCGCTGCAAGAAGCCATGCAGTCACCGGCCTGAAACCATTTTCAGACTTTCCTACCGTAATCAAGAACCCGTTTCCTTGGCGTAGCATTCCCGTAGGGGGGGCAGGAAACGGGTGCTTATGGTGTCATTGCGAGTAGAACCGCAGCGGGGGGTTCTTCTACTGGACGATTATCGTGACCGTGAACATTATCGAAGGCGCCATGCAGGCGGGGGTCGAATTGCGGCAAAGCGGATCACCTTCTGCGCTTAGCACGGCCTTTCCTGGGCTGTTTGCTTGATATACACCCTGGGCGCCGCGCATCACCATGATATTCCTTACCCGGCTCAGGACATTTTGATTATCGATCGTGATTGTCCAATTGTAAGAGTCCATGCCAAGATTGAGCAGGAAACTCTCACCCGGATGAAGGCTGAAAGTTTTTCCATTTTCACCCAAAGTTATGCCATTCGCCGGGATGGCTTGCGGGTTTGATCCAATTCCCATGGTCGGAACAAGCGCGGGAACCGGAATGTCTGGGCAATTGCAGATCACGTAATCCGGACTGACGTATCCCGCTGGAGGTCGCGTCGGGGTGACCATGCTGGTCGGGCAGGTACATACCTGGATGGATGGGGAAACTGGAACGCTGGTTGCCGCTGGCGTAGTACCTGTGATCGGAACTACGATAGCCACCGGTGTAGCGGTTATGACCGGAATCAGGCTGGGAATGTTTATGGGAGTCAGCTCTGGCTGGGGGGAACATGCCGCCATCGTAAGGATGATCAGTAGTAAGATTAGCGAAGTTTTCATCGGACTGCTCCTTTATTTGTCATGGTCATAGACGCCGTCAGCCCTTGTTAGGTTCCGCTTTCAGTGTTTCCTAGGGTAATCACATTTTTTTAAGGAGGTAGTATGAATGTGTCAGATGCCATCCGCACCAAACGGGCCGTGCGGCAATTCCAGCCAAAACCATTGCCCGAAGAGGTGGTGCAAATAATCCTCAACGCCGGGCGGCGCTCGCAATCTTCCAAGAACAACCAGCCCTGGCAATTCATTGCCATTCGCGAAAAGGACATCCTAAAAGCCCTCTCGGAAACCGGCACATATACCGGTCACCTGGCGGGCGCCGCGCTGGCGGTGGCGATCCTGGTTCCCAACCCTGACGATCACTTCCAGACCTTGTTCGATGCCGGACAGGCAGCTGCTTATATGCAGCTGGCTGCCTGGGAACTGGGCGTAGGCTCCTGCCTGGCGTCGATCTATGAACCGGAAAAAGCGCGGGCGATCCTGGGTTTTCCGCCCGGCTGGCAGGTGCGCATTTGTATTTCCTTCGGCTACCCCCTGGATGAGAGCCAGCTTACCGCAGCGCCTAAAAAGGGCGGGCGCAAACCCCTGGAGGAAATGGTGCATTGGGACAAGTGGTAAACAGAATTTGACAGTCTCTTCGGATGGGGAAGGCTATTAACCACGCAGTAAGGAGGACGAACAGCTTTTTTAGAACGGTTCTCATCGCACACATCTTCACTGCGCTTCTATTGCAAGATCGTAAATACCCCCTGGTGACTTTTAGATTATTCCGGACTGGCTGGTTCTAGCGTTCTTTTCTTCCTCAAAACCAGAAACAGCAGGAAGCCGGTAAAGCGCAGCCCGGCGCTCACCCATAACGCACCGCCCAGCCCGATGTAATTGGCCAGGCTGGTTCCGATCAACGGGGCGGCGATCACCGAGAGATATTGAATGCTCTGCTCCAACGATACCAGGATGGCACTGTATTCATCCGGAATGGTTTTCATATATTCGTCAAAGAAAACCAGGTCCAATCCGCCCTGGAAAAAACCGGCAATGGCGGTATAGATGATGACCGGTGTGACATGGCGGGTGGTGGCGGTCAGGAGCGGATAGAGAACCATGCCCAGGGTCGTCGCCAGCAGGACAAACCGGCCGCCGCGCCGCCGCGATACCCAGGGCCATAGCAGGTACCCGCCCAACGTGAAGAAGGTGAAGGTCATGTTGATGACGCCGATATCGGCATCCGTCGCCTTCACGATATGCACGAAGTACAGCGGTAGGATCGGTGCGGCCAGGGCCACGGCCGAGAGATAAACAAAGCGCTTGATCGAGATGGATACAAAGTCCGGGTGTTGGCGCAGCAGGGTCAGGGTGTTCCGGAGGGTTTCGCCGGCGGTTTTGCCGGTCGCCAGCGGAGGGGGAGTCTGGTCCGGCAGGCTGATGCGGCTGGAAAAATAGAAGCTGACCAGTCCTCCCAGGGACAGTCCCAGGAACATGATGGCATAGTTGAGCGGAAAGGCAAACCGGTCGATGAATTCGGTGACGACGAATGTGGCGGTGAAATTGGTCAGGCCGAGGATGGCCCAACGGCGGCTGAGCAGCGCATACCGGCCTTCCCTTCCTGCCACGGCGTTCATTACCACGGTGAAGCAGACAGAAAGGGCGGTTTGAGGCAGGGTGGCGAATGCCCAGATCGCCAGGGTGGAAACCACCGCGCCCGAGCGTGGGATCAGCAGCGTCACCAATCCGGTCAAGGCATAACTCGACAGCACCATCAGGCGCGAGATACTGAACCAGGGCACGATCTTGCGGCGGGTTTGCAGGAAGCGCCCGACGAAGAATGCCAGCACCAACCCGGCCACCCCCGGCATAGAGGTCAGCAGGCCAACCTGGAAGTTGGACGCTCCCAGGCGCGTCAGGAAAACCGGCAGGAACGGTGCAGCCGCCGACGCCAGCCCCACGCCGACGGCGTCGACCTGTACGTTGCGGAAATTGCGTTTGCGGATCTCGAGGAAGTCTTCAGATAATGTTGAAGCCATGAAACCAGGATAATTGCAGCGGAATGGGTATTATTATAATGCCTAACGCTGCTTCGTCATTATTTTCCGGCTCCTTCGATTCCCGGCCAGCCTGGCAGCATTTATTAATGAGAATTCTTCTCTTTTGGAATATAATCTAATCGCAGGTAAAAATGAGAAAATTGAAGAGTTTGGATCACTCAAATTTCCTTCAAAGGATGAATTGTTTTCTTTTAACGTAATTTCAAGGCTAATGGTTCTTCAGGAAGGGCTGCGGTATTTTAGTGGGAAAAGAAGGGATAGCCTGGTAATTGCGTGAATCTACAGGGATGCGACTTCGCTGGTTTTCTGAAAGGAGTTGACATGAAACACGCCTATTTCAAAGTCCTGTTCATCCTTCTATTTTTATCTTTAGCCATGCCGCAACGCACGGTGTATGCCTTGGCACCGTCCGGCGGAGTGAATGTTTTTACAACTCTGCCGGAATTAATTTGTGTTGGGGATAGTTTGACATTGGAAGGTGCGGCAGGGGTGGATTACGAGCCCAGTGGGCCAGGTCTTGCGCCTTTGGTTCCCCTGGTAGAAAACGCTGTACAAATTACTGCCATGCATGGGAAAGTTTCACCAAGTACGATTACCCACATTGGAGATTTTAATTATTTCTCGTTCACGTATACTGCCACCAGCGCAGGTG
>JBEKCT010000205.1:0-5650 GCA_050014715.1 Anaerolineales bacterium
TATGGTATAATCCCGCCGCTTCCGCGAGGAGGCACATCTTGCCCGGGACGGGCATCAAGCGTCCCTGAGCGGGACATTTATACCCCGCTAAACTCACCCCATCACACACCTGGAAAGATTGGCGATGCAGGATGGGAATAGAAGGAGTAAGAATGGCAGTTGTTTCCATGAAAGCGCTGCTCGAGAGCGGCGTGCATTTCGGCCACCGGACCAACAAGTGGAACCCTGGCATGCGGCCATATATCTTCACCGAACGCAATGGTATTCATATCATTGATCTGCAACAGACGGTGAAGGCGATTAACGTCGCGTATAACATCATCCGTGATTGTGTTTCCAATGGCGGAATTGTCATGTTCGTAGGCACCAAGCGCCAGGCACAGGAAACTGTGCGGGACGAGGCCATGCGCTGCGGCATGCCATTCGTCACCGAACGCTGGCTGGGCGGCATGTTGACCAACTGGTCCACCATGCACCAGCGCATCCTGGAACTGGACCGGATGGAAAAGCTTTTTGCCACAGGCGATATCGAAAAGCTGACCAAAAAAGAGGCCCTGCTAATCCAACGTGAAATCAACCGTCTCAACCTGCGGCTCTCGGGAGTACGCACCATGGCACGTGTGCCGGACCTGATCTTTGTCATCGACGTGGAGCGCGAGTATGCGGCGGTCCATGAAGCCAACCTGTTGAAAATCCCGGTGATTGCCCTGGTCGATACGAACTGCGACCCATCCTTCGTGGACTATGTCATTCCTTCCAACGACGATGCCATCCGTGCCATCAAACTGATGGTGTCAAAGATGGCGGATGCCGTGGAAGAAGGCAAAGCGGCACGCAAGGATGAGGAAATCGAGGCAGAAGCTGCCATGAAGCCCACCGAAATGCATGCAGGCGAAGCAGCCGAGCAGGCCCGCACCGCTGGCATGGAAGATGAGCTCGAAGATGACAAGTTGCTCGGAGAATCCACTCTGGCCAAGCTTGCTCCGGCTCCGAAAGTGGAAGAAATAGCCGTTGTTGACGTAACTGAAGAAGACGACGAACCAGAAAAGTAAGATGAGGTGTATGGATGGAAATTACGACACAAATGATCAAAGATCTTCGTGAAGCCACCAAAGCCGGTGTATTGGATTGCCGAAAAGCTTTGGAGGCTTCCGATGGGGATTATCAGAAAGCAGTGGATTTTTTACGTGAAAAAGGGCTGGCAACTGCCGCCAAGCGGGCCGACCGCCAGGCTTCCAATGGCATAGTTGAGTTGTATTCGCATGGTAATGGCCGCGTCGGCGTGATGGTTGAAGTCAACTGCGAGACCGATTTCGTTGCGCGGTCCGAGCAGTTTACCAAGTTTGCCCACGAGGTGGCTTTGCAGGTGGCCGCGGCCGCGCCGAAGTATATCAAGGAAGAGGATATTCCGGCGGATTTGCTCGAGCACGAGACCGAGATTGCCAAAGGACGCGCCCGTGAAGAAGGAAAACCGGAAGCCATGCTGGAAAAGATCGCCCAGGGCCGCCTGGAGAAGTTCAAGGATGAAGTTGTCCTGCTGCGCCAGCCGTACATCCGGGATGATAAAATCACGATTGGAAAACTCCTGCTGGAACAGATTGCAGCAATCGGAGAGAATATTGTTGTCCGGCGGATGGTCCGCTGGGAATTGGGTGAGGTAAGCAGTTAATTGGAAAGAGCCAACCATCTGGTTGGCTTTTTTTCTGCTTCAGAAAGGAGAAAGTAAATGGAGGATTTGAAATTCAAGCGTGTACTGCTCAAATTGGGCGGCGAAAGCCTGGCGGGTACCAACGGGTTTGGGATTGATCCCGAACGAGCCGAAGCGGTTGCGGCGCGTGTCAAGGATATCCGCACGATGGGAGTCGAAGTGGCAATCGTCATTGGGGCAGGCAACCTGTGGCGTGGCAAGCAGGGTCTCGAACACGGGATGGAGCGTGCGACGGCTGATTACATGGGTATGCTGGCGACCGTCATGAATGCCATGGCTCTCATGGATGCCCTGGAACGATGCGGAATGTACACACGCGTGCAATCGGCCATTGAGATGAGGACGGTAGCCGAACCGTATATCCGCCGGCGTGCCATCCGCCATCTGGAAAAGGGACGCGTGGTCATTTTCGGCGCGGGCACCGGCAACCCATTTTTCTCCACCGATACTGCGGCTGCACTACGGGCCATGGAGGTCGATGCGAAAGTACTGATCAAAGCCACCAAGGTGGACGGCGTTTACGATACCGACCCACAAAAGGATCCGGCTGCCAGGAAGTTTGACACCCTGACTTATATTGATGTCCTGAATCGCCGCCTTTCTGTGATGGATAGCACGGCCATCTCCCTGTGCATGGACAACAACCTTCCCATCCTGGTTGTCAATCTATGGGACCCGTCTGCGCTCGAACGGGCCTTGCGCGGCGAAAAAGTTGGCACCCTGGTTTCGGCCTGAATTCCACCAATACCTGATAACATTTGATACCATTTGACAGGGTTGCCCGGCAATACTTGAGACAGCCCTGATTTTTTTTGTTTTAGTGGCATTTTTTCTGGTTTTAGGGTATCCTTAAGGGAGACAATTTTCATACTTTCAGGAGGCCGACGTGATAAAAGACCTGATCAAGGAAGCAGAAACACGCATGCACGCCGCGATCCAAAGCCTGGACGATGACCTGGCTGGAATCCGAACAGGCCGGGCCACACCCGCGTTGGTGGAAAGAATGCCAGTGGATTATTATGGTGCCCCAACCCCATTGGTGCAATTGGCATCCATTTCCGTACCAGAGCCACGCAGCCTGCTCATCAAGCCTTTCGATCCGGCTGCGATGAAAAACATCGAGCGGGCAATCCTGGTTTCGGACCTGGGTATTACGCCGAATAATGATGGGAAACAAATCCGCCTAAACCTGCCCTCCCTAACCGAGGAGCGCCGCCATGAGCTAGTGAAAGTTGTCCATTACCGGCTGGAGGAGTGCCGCATTGCTGTCCGCAATATTCGCCGCGACCTGCATAACGATATGCGCGAGTTGGAAAAGGAAAAGCTTGTTTCCGAAGACGACTTAAAGCGCGGCGAAGATGACCTCCAAAAAGTCACCGACCATAATATCGAAGAGATCAATAAACACGGGTTGCATAAAGAGCAGGAGATCATGGAGGTGTAGTGACAGTTTGAACGTCACTACCAATTATGGCAAAAAAGTCCACGGCCGTATTGCGGCATGTTCCCACCCACGTTGCCATCATCATGGATGGAAATGGACGCTGGGCACTTGCACGCGGTCTGCCGCGTCTGGTCGGCCACCGCGCCGGAACAGAGAATCTACGCCGCATCATCACGGCCTGCGTTGAGTTCGGGGTTAAATACCTGACCATTTATGCTTTTTCCACCGAGAATTGGGGCCGTCCTCGCGAAGAAGTCGAAGGGCTGATGAATATTCTCGAGGATGTGATCGACCGTGAACTGGCGGAATTGAACAAGGAGGGGGTACAACTGCGTCATATCGGGCGCCTGGAGCGACTGGACCCCAAACTGCAGGAAAAAGTCCTTTATGCCATAGATCTGACCAAGCAAAATGAGCGCCTGATCTTGAATGTTGCTTTCAATTATGGAGGGCGCGACGAAATCGTATATGCCATTCAAAAAATGATAAATGATGGAGTCAAACCCGAAGAGGTCACCTCTGACCTGGTGAGTCGCTATCTATTTACAGCAGGTGTCCCGGATCCGGATTTGATCATTCGAACATCCGGTGAACTGCGCGTCTCGAACTTTCTGATCTGGCAGGGGGCATATTCTGAATGGTATGTTACCTCCGTCTACTGGCCCGACTTCGACAAGGAAGAATTCCGTAAGGCGTTGGATACCTTTGCCCAGCGTGATCGCAGATACGGCGGCCTAACTCAAGTGGATGGGGATAACGATGCCCACGCTGATTAAACGTACCATTACCGCGGTAATACTGGCAGTGGTTGGCATCCCAGTGATCATTCTGGGCGGCCCATATTATTCTGCCTTAATCACATTCTTCCTGGCGGTGGCTGCATGGGAATATGGGCGTATGTTTGCCAAAGCTGGCTACAAAATTCCCGGATGGATTTTAATCGGAGGTGTAGTTCTTATTGCCGTGGTGCGGGAGCTGCTGATGGACCCGGCTGCAACTGGGCTGGGGGTGAAATTCCCGCCCGAATTGGCGGGGGCTGCGCTGACTTTTTCTGTTTTTGCTGCCATGACCTGGCATCTGTTGGATTACGAAAAGGGACGTGACCGGGCCGCCAGTGACTTTGCCGTCACCACCACCGGCATTGTTTACATGGGCTGGATAGGGTCTTATCTGATTGACCTGCGAAATATGCCAGGTGGGTTGTGGTGGTTGGTGATTGTCCTTCCCGCCATCTGGCTGACTGATATGGGGGCATATTTCGTGGGCAGCCGCCTGGGGAAACACGCGCTCAGCCGGCGGATCAGCCCGAATAAAACCTGGGAGGGCTATTGGGGTGGTGTTATTGCCGGCACTCTAACCGCGGCGGCACTGACAATTTTGTGGCACAGCTTCGGTTTAGGAGGCCCGGCAATTGCATGGTGGCAAGGAGCCTTGCTTGGGGCGTCGCTTTCGGCCCTCTCCATCTTGGGTGACCTGGGTGAGTCGATGTTCAAACGGGAGGCGGGTGTGAAAGACGCCAGTAATTTCTTTCCCGGTCACGGCGGTGTCCTGGACAGGATCGATTCTTGGATGTGGGGGGCAGCCTTGGGATATTTTTTTATCATATGGTTCTTTATCAAGTGATTTTATCCTTGTCAGACAACCTGCTCTCGCATATACTTAATGGCTCGTTCGGTATTCGCATGATGGAGAGAATGATATGGTAAAACAGCGCATTCTGCTGGTCGATGACCATGAAGTGGTCAGACTTGGCTTGAAATCATTATTGGAACGCCACCCGCAATTTGAGATAGTCGGGGAGGCTGCTTCGGCACGGGAAGCCCTTGAACAGGTGGAAAACAATCACCCAGATGTGGTGGTGATGGATATCCGCCTGCCGGGGACTTCCGGCATTGAAGCCTGCGAAGAAATCACCAGCCGGTTCCCTGAAACCCGCGTACTCATGCTAACCTCCTATGCCGAGGATGAAATGCTCTTCTCTGCGATCCGGGCTGGTGCATCCGGCTACATCCTGAAGCAAATTGGCGGAGAGGAATTGGTGCGGGCACTCGAAGCAGTGGCACGCGGTGAAGCTTTGCTGGATTCCGCGGTAACCCAGCGGGTTTTTCAAGAAGTACGCCGGGCGGTCAAGGAGGAAGAAGCCTCTGCCTTTGTTCACCTCAGCCAGCAGGAAAAGCACGTTCTCTTGCTGGTCTCGGAAGGCCGGACAAACCGGGAGATCGCGAAAGCACTTTTCCTGGGAGAAGGAACCGTACGAAACTACGTCTCTAGCATCCTTTCCAAACTGGGCGTGAGCAACCGCGCCGAGGCTGCGGCTTACGCGGTGGAGCACAATTTAAGGGAATATATCTCGACATAGTTTGGTATCCAGATTAGGTGTTAGCAAAACTTGAAAAGTGAACTCAGTCAAACATCAAAGGTGAACCGTAGAATTGGCGAGTGGTAGGGTCAAGGAATGGACCATTCTCTGTTCATACCAAATGCGAACCTCGAGAGTC
>JBEKCT010000206.1:0-5440 GCA_050014715.1 Anaerolineales bacterium
CTGGTCCTGGCCAACTTGGCATTGGCGGGCATGCCCCTTTTGGCAGGCTTTCCAGCTCATCAAGCCGTCTGGGAAGGATTGGCTCGTAATTCATTACCTGTGGCCTTCTGGGTATTGATTGGTAGCTTGGGTCTTTTTGCCAGCGCGTTGCGTGTGCTGGCTGCTTTGACCGCTGCACCGGATGGTACGCCCTGGGGGTCTCGTGAGAACTGGTTTCAACGAATTATCCTGGCCTTTGGCATGTTGGGTTTATTTATTCTCGGATTATTTCCGGAATGGGCTTTGCCTCTTTGGACTAAATTGCCAGCCCTCTTTCAACATTTGGGGCAATGACATCACAAATTGCCTTTGATTTTCTATTTATCCACCCGAGGATGGGAGGATGACGAGGGTTCTTAAAGGATTAAGCCGCTAATCACACCTTGTTCTTCATTTCCATTCATGGAAATTCCCAAAATTCACTTTTTTTTGATTTGAATAAGAAGCAGTATAATAAAATGTAACTCCCCTAAAAACAACATTATCCCGTACTACCGGAGATGGAACAGATGGAATTCGATCAAATTATCAAGAGACTCGACTGGCTCGACGAGGAACACCGTAAAGATAAAGCCGCTTTGGACGCTTTGACAGACCAATTGGCTGAAATAAAAGGGGAACTCAAGTTTGCCAATAAAAAGATCAAGGAACTCACTACGGAAATATCCCAGTATTCCACCGTTATAGCCCGTATTGACCAGTTTAACGGTTCGCTTGCCCAGCAGCGGGTGGAAATTCTTAAATATGTGGACGAAGGAGACAATAAAAACGTTGATAAGCTCCCTGAAGCAGAAAAACGTTTCCAGCTCCAAATAGATAGCCTCAACAAATCCATCAGCGAAGTTCGCAAATTTAAAGAACCAATTAGCGAGATCAAGCGCGCGGTAAAGATCAATGCCGGTGAAGAAGTTCGCAACAACCAATTGATTTCCGGCTGGGAAAAACGTCTTCAGGATGTTATCGAAACCGTTGAAGCAGTAAGACTTATCCAAAAAGCTGCAGAAGGACCTCGCCGTCAGGATGCCAAACGATTGGCTGATCTGCAGGGCGCCATTACCGCCGCCCGCAAGAGGATGGATGAAGTTCGCGAAAAGAATGACCTTTTTAACGATAACATACGTCGCCTCGAGACGCGTTTAAACGAAATTCTTTCCAGCGAAGCGGAACGCCGCCAATCTCAGGCCACTTTCATCGAAGCGCAGGCCAGTCTCCAGATTGACCGTGATCGCGCCCTGAAAGAAATGGAAGAATATTTAGGCAACATACGCAAACAGACTGGCACGATGGAAGTTCAATTACAGGAATGGGATGCCATCCAGCGTGCTGCTAAACGCGCCCAGGAATCCTATGAAGAGATCGTCCAGAAATTCGAACGCCGCATCAACGAAATTACTGAAATGCAGCGTCTGGCCGAAGATCGTTTTCGCCAGGAATGGGTCACTTTCAAAGCCGATGACCAAAAACGCTGGACCAGTTTTACCCTTTCGCAGGATGAAACCCATAAAGATGATCGCGCCAGTGTAGGAAAATTGGAAGAGCGCCTGACTGCACTCGAAGATCTTGTCCAAACCCAGCAAGATGTGCTCCAACAAACCAAGGAAGCCAACGAACAGTTATTCCAGGGTATGCTGGCCCAAATCCACGAACTCCTTTCCGCTTATGAGCGGATTATGAGTACCTGAAATATTCGTCGGGGCGCGGCCTCATTATTTTTGCCGCACCTCGGCAGTTATGAGAGGCCTCATGCGCGTAATCGGCACTGCCGGTCACGTCGACCACGGCAAATCTACCCTCATTTCAGCCCTTACTGGCATTTACACCGACCGCCTTAAAGAAGAGCAAGAACGGCAGATGACCATTGACTTGGGCTTCGCCTGGTTTACCCTGCCAGGTGGCGAAGAAATTGGCATCGTGGATGTACCCGGTCACCGGGATTTTATCGAAAATATGTTGGCTGGCATCGGTGGTGTCGATGCGGCGCTGTTGGTCATTGCGGCTGATGAAGGCGTGATGCCTCAAACCCGTGAACACCTGGCCATTCTTGACCTCCTGCAAATTAAGCACGGCATCATCGTCCTTACCAAGATCGACCTGGTGGACGACTCTGCCTGGCTTGATCTGGTTGAAGCAGATGTACGCGCCACTCTGCAGGGTACAGCTTTACAGGATGCACCCATCCTGCGAGTTTCCTCTCTCACCCGGGCGGGTTTTCCGGAACTCCTGCAGACACTGGGCAAAATCCTGGAGAAGTTACCCACCCGCCCGGATCTCGGCCGGGCGCGCCTGCCAATTGACCGGGTCTTTTCCATCCTCGGTTTTGGGACGGTGGTTACCGGCACGCTCTCGGATGGCCGCTTGGACGTCGGCGATGAGCTGGAAATCCTACCGTCTGGTCTGCACGCCCGAATCCGCGGTCTCCAAACCCACAAAAAAAAAGAAGAAATCGCATTCCCAGGCAGCCGGGTCGCTGTTAACCTTTCCGGCCTGGACGCGGATCAGATCCAGCGCGGCGAAGTGCTTGTGCATCCCGGCCAATACATTCCCACCCAGCGGCTTGATGTGCAATTCCGTCTGCTTGCAGATGTCTCTGCTCCGCTGCATCATCATACCGAAGTAAAATTATTCACAGGCACAACCGAGACCATTGCCGACCTGCGATTACTTGCAACCGACTCCCTCAACCCTGGTGAAACCGGCTGGTTGCAACTCGAACTGCGTAAACCCATCCTGGCTGTACAAGGCGATCATTACATCCTTCGTCGCCCATCACCCGGCGGAACGCTCGGTGGTGGAATCGTTGTTGACCCTCAACCAAAACGGCGGCACAAACGCTTCGACGATTCCGTCCTGCAAGCATTGGAAAACATGGCCCAGGGTTCTCCAGCAGAAGTGCTCTTACAGGCTGCCCTCGCCCTCGGTCCGGCTCTGACGAGCGATGTGATTGCGCGTTCCCGTTTGAATGAACCGGTTACCAACTTGGCTTTGAAAGAATTATTGGATGATGGCCGGATTATCGGCCTCGAGGATGTACTGATTGCGGCTTCGCAGTTGGCCAGCCTTAAAGAAACGGTATTAAAGACTTTGGATATTTATCATCACACTTACCCTCTCCGTCACGGGATGCCTCGTGAAGAACTTAAATCCAGGCTGAAGCTCCCCCCCCGCCTATTCAATTTGGTTTTACGCAGACTAGCAGTGGAAAATATTCTGGCCGAATCAGCCAAATGGGTCGCTCTGCCCGGGCACGTGGTCAAGTTTTCTCCTTTCCAACAAGTAAAGGTGGACCAATTGATGGCGCAGTTTGTCCAATCACCTTATGCACCACCCACGGTAAAAGAATGTCAGTCTCTGACCGGCGAGGATATATATTCCGCTCTGGTGGATTTCGGTGACCTGGTTCCGGTCTCAGATGAAGTGGTTTTCCGCCGGCTGGACTACCAGACAATGGAAGATAAAATTCGCCTGACTTTACGACAGAAAGGACAGATCACCCTGGCCGAAGTACGCGACCTTTTCCAAACCAGCCGCCGTTATGCCCAGGCTCTGCTGGAACATCTGGACACCATCGGTGTGACAATTCGGGCTGGGGATTTTCGGATAGAGAAAAAATAGAATGGATGAAAAATCTGACCTCGATAGAAAAAAGGACAGCCAAAGTTTTAATAAAGTTGCCGGGCTTTATGATGAATACCGCCCCGATTATCCTAAGCAACTGGTCGACAGCGTCATAGCGTCAAGCCAGCTGCCTGAAGGTGGACGCATTCTCGAGATCGGCAGTGGCACTGGCAAAGCCACCCGCCTTTTCGCAAGCCGCGGCTATGCCATCCATTGCATCGAGCCGGGCAGGAAACTGGTCGCCGTAGCAGTCGGCAACCTGCAATCATATCCTCGTGTTACCTTCGAGATTACCCGCTTCGAAGACTGGCAGGAACAGCCGGCTGCCTTTGACTTGGTGATGTCTGCCCAGGCATTTCACTGGATCAGTGGAGAGGTTGGCTACCCAAAAGCCGCCCGGTCTTTGAAATTGGGGGGTGCCCTGGCCTTATTCTGGAATATGCACCAAGGTTTCCACGAGCAGGTTGCCGAGGATATCCAGGCGATCTACCGAAAAATTGCCCCCGAATTGGCCAGCGAAGACGATTCAATCGAAGAAACCATCCAGGAACGCACTGAGGAGATAATCCAAAGCGGTTGCTTCGGTCCGGTTACAATCCAGCGCTTCCCTTGGTCGTGCACGTACCGAACCAGTGAATACATTGGCTTGCTAAATACCCATTCGGACCACATCCGGTTGCCTGCCCGTTCCCGTCAGCGCCTCCTTGAAGCAATCTCCACAGTTATCGATGCGAACGGCGGATCGATTAAACGGGAATATATTACGGTCTTATATCTTGCCCATAAGCCTTTCTAACCAAAGAGGAACTTCATGTGCGGACGCTTCACATTAACTGTTGACCCTGCCGACTTGCAGGAGGCTTTCCCTGATTTCATCTTCCCGGCGCAGGTTGGTCCGCGCTATAACATTGCTCCCACCCAACCGGTGCTCGTCCTGCCCAATGACGGTGCGAACAGGGCCGATTTCTTTGTCTGGGGATTGATCCCATCCTGGACCAAGGATCCGGCGGTAGGCAGCCGGCTTATTAATGCCCGCGCCGAGACGCTGGCCGAAAAGCCGTCTTTCCGCTCTGCCTACAAGTACCGTCGCTGTCTTATCTTCGCGGATGGTTTCTTCGAATGGCAGGTCAAGCCGGGCGGATTTTTTCCACTCGGAAGCCCTGCAGATGGCCCAAAGCCGTTGGAACAAATAGCCGGCAAAAGCAAGCTTCCGCACCTGATCCGCCTCAAGTCGGGCAAGCCTTTCGCCTTTGCCGGCCTGTGGGAACATTGGCAATCGCCGGATGGGTCGGAAATCAAATCGGCTTCTATCATAACCACCTCACCAAATGAATTAATGACCCCGATCCATGACCGCATGCCGGTCATTTTACCGCCCGAAGCCTACTCACGTTGGCTTGACCCCAAGCCGCTTTCCTCGCTAGGCCTCAAAAACTTGCTCATCTCCTACCCCGCCGGCGAAATGATTGCCTACCCGGTCTCGTCACTCGTGAACAGTCCCGCCAACGATAGGCCGGAAGTGTTGCTGCCTGCCTGATTGATTTTTCATCATGGCATTTAAAGACCGTTTTCCTGCGCTTGCTTCGCGTGACTTTTTTATCTTCCTGGTCGGGCAGTTCCTCTCGCTTGTCGGTACCTGGATGCAATCCACGGTCCAGCCCTACCTGGCGTACCGGATCACGGGCAGCTCTTTCGACCTGGGTCTGATCGCTTTTTCAGCCACCCTGCCAACATTGATCCTGGCTCTTCCGGCGGGCGTGATTATCGAGCGGATGGACAAACGAAG
>JBEKCT010000207.1:0-5437 GCA_050014715.1 Anaerolineales bacterium
GGTGACCGCGGATGTAATCCGGCGGTACATAAAGTATCAGAAGGCGCCGAAGGATATTCAGCTCGAGCTGTGGGATAAAGGCTCTTGAAAGCCCCGCAGCTTGCTGCGGGGATCATTTACTTAATCCCAATAGCCCTGCTTACCTGGCTAATAGGCCAACCGGCCGGAATGGGGGCAGCCGTAGCAAGCGCGGTGGTATGGGTCGGTACAGATATAGCCTCAGAGGAATCTTACCTACCTGCTTCCGTCTACGTCTGGAATACCTTTATCGTCCTAGGTTTCTTTGTAATTGTCGTATTATTGTTATCGGCCTTGAAAAAAGCGCTTGATCACGAAAGGGAATTGGCCCAGACTGACTCTTTGACCGGCGCGATGAATCGACGTTTCTTTTTCGAATTATTGCAGATGGAAATAGACCGTTTGCAGCGTTATGGCCACCCGTTCACCATCGCCTATATTGACATCGACAACTTCAAGGAAGTCAACGACCGATTCGGACATGTCACCGGGGATAGGGTACTTTGTCTGGTAACTGCGTGGGCAAGGCGGCACATTCGCAAGACAGACCTGGTGGCGCGTCTGGGCGGCGATGAATTTGCTTTGCTATTACCTGAAACTGGCCAGGAATCGGCCCTTATCATCCTAACAAAAATCCAATCCGAAATTTTAACCGGAACGAAGTCGGAAAATTGGCCGGTGACGATCAGCATTGGTGTGTTGACCTGCGTCAGTGCACCTCTTGGCGCGCAGGAAGTCATCGGCATGGTGGATGATTTGATGTATACCGTAAAACATACCGGCAAGAATGCCATCAAATTCTCCATCTACGCCGGTTGACACAACCGCACAATCCATATAACCAGCCGGGTCGTTTCCCAATTGACACAGCCAGGCCTAATGCATCCCAGATCTCCGAGATCTTTAAGTACTCGGAGATCTACTATTAATCGTAGAAGGTACTCAAATTAGTAAAAAGCAAAATTATATTTTCCAGTGGAGAATTCCAAATTAAATAAGGACTCTCTCCCCTGTATATCATTCCAAAGGACCTGTCAGACTTGTAAGATTTTCAAAACTATAACAGGTGTACAATACCTTCAATGTCCTTCATCTATAAATAGATTTTAGCTACTCCATTCTCCCTCAGGAGATTTACCTTGCCCTCGATCAAGAAACCCATACCACCGTCAAAAACACCCCAGCAAAAAAAGAAATTGCCCAATAAGAAAATTACCCCACCTGCCGGAGCAGTCGTGGGCATCGACGAAGCCGCCCTCAACCAGGCCCAACGCGTGGCTCACGTAGGTTCCTGGGTCTGGCACATACAGACCAACCGCCTGGAATGGTCGGACGAGATGTACCACATATTTGGCATACAGAGGAAGAATTTCAGCGGAGACCTGAACGAAGTGGTTGTGCGTGCTATCCACCCGGATGACCGCCAGAAAGTGGAAGCGTCGAACCAGGCAGTAATCCAGGGTCATCGACCGGTCCCGCTGGAATACCGCGTGGTCTGGCCGGATGGCAACATCCGCACAGTGCGGGCTGAAGCAGGACAAATCATCATGGACGAAGCCGGCCGCCCTGCGATTCTAACAGGAATTGTCCAGGATATCAGCGAGCAGAGAGAAGTCACACAGCAGCAGGAGATTTTATATCAGGTTCTGCGTGCGGTAAGCATGCAACATGACCCCAATTTGGTGGTGCAATCGGCTGTAAAAACCATGTCGGAAAGTTCTGGTTACCCGCATGTTTGCATTGCATTGCCGGATGAGAACAGGGAGCACTGGGTTGTAGGAGGTGCGGCCGGCAGCCTGGCGGCAGAATTGGGCGCCACCCACCCAATCGATCAAGGCGTTATTGGGAGGATGTTTAAGACCGGGCAGACCCAGTGGGTGCGCGACGTGCTGGATGATCCGAACTATGTGCACGACGTAAGGATATCCAACACTTCTGGATTGAGGAGCGAAATTGTTGCTCCACTGAGGCGCGGTGAGATTGTGCTGGGAGCACTTAACATTGAAAGTGATCGCACGGACGCATTTGATCAGGCCGATGAAAGGATGATTCAATCGGTAGCAGATATCATTGCTCTCGCTCTGGAGAATGCGCAGGCCTTCAGGAAAATTCAACAGGATATCAGCGAGCGCAAGCAGGCGCAGGCGCTCCAGGAGGCGGTCTACCAAATTGCAGCGGCTGCCGAAACCACGAGCTCCCTGGACGAACTATATCCCAAGATCCACCAGAGCATCTCATCGGTGATGCCGGCTGAAAATTTCTTTATTGCGCTTTATGATGAAACCCAAAACCTGCTGAAATTTCCCTATTTTAAAGATGTCGAAGATGAAATATATTTGGGGGGCATCGAACCCGGGAGGGGAACGACCGCCTATGTCCTAAGAACTGGCAAGTCCTTGCTTTGTACAGAGGAAACTCAGGCCGAACTGGAACGCCAAGGAGAATTAACTTTGCAGGGAGCGCCCTCCGCCATCTGGCTGGGAGTGCCACTGATCGTCGAAGGCAAAACGATCGGTGCAATGGTGGTACAGCACTATACCGATCCGAATGCATACGGCGAGCGCGAGCAGCACATGCTGGAATTTGTCTCGACCCAGGTGGCGATTGCGATTCACCGTAAGCAATCCGAAGAAGCCCTGCGCGAAAGTGAAATTCGGTATCGCGGCTTATTCGAGAATTCACCGGTTGCACTCTGGGAGCAGGATTTTTCGGCTGTCAAACGTCATATCGAAAACCTGAAGCAATCCGGGGTGACAGATTTACGTACATTCCTAGAAGGTCATCCAAAGGAGCTGGTTGTATTTGTCAGTGAGATAAAGGTGCTGGATGTAAACCAGGCGGCCCTGGTCATGATGCGGGCTTCCCATAAAGAAAAGTTGCTCGGTAACCTTAAACAGGTTATTCGTTTCGAGGGTGGCCAGGATTTTGTAGATGAATTGGTTAACATCGCTGCCGGGCGGATGGAATTTTCCTGGGAGGGAACTAACTATACCTTGGATGGAGAAAAACTATCCATCAGCTTGTACTGGTCGACTGCCCCCGGCTATGAAGATTCACTGGAAAAAGTACTGGTTTCGATAATCAATATCACCGAGCGCAAGAAGGCCGAAATTGCCCTGCAGGAAAGCGAAGAGAAATTTCGTTCGATTTCCGAACAGATGACCGATCTGATCTACCTTACGGATGACCGAGGAATCATCAGCTTCGTTTCGCCGGCAGCTGTATCCATTTTTGGATACAAGCCCGGCGAGATGCAGGAGCATATTTTAAGCGATTTTCTAGTTCCAGCCGACACTGCCAAGGCATTTGAGGCATTCAAACTTTCCGTATCCGCCGGGCTGCCCAGCAAGAATCTTGAATTGACAATGCGCCGCAAAGATGGGTCATTATTTATTGGAGAATTGAACGGCACACGGTACCAAAAAGGAGCAGTTATCGGCACGCTTGGTCTGATTCGCGACATCACCGAGCGAAAACAGGCTCAGGTTGAACTTGAGCAAGCCGAGGCAAGATACCGCCTGCTCTTTGAAAATTCGATAGAAGGCATTTTCCAGACCACTCCTTCGGGACAATTCATGACTGCCAACCCGGCTCTGTTAAAAATGCTGGGATTTGACTCTCTCGAAGAAATGAATGCTACAGCAAAAAACCTTGCCCATAAATTCTATGTGCAGCCCGGGCGGAGGAAGGAATTCCGGCATGTCCTGGAGCAGGATGGAGAAATTACCTGCTTTGAGTCAGAAGTCTATCGCAAGGACGGCAGCTCCCTGTGGATTTCGGAAAATGCCCGACTCGTCCGCGACAGCCATAGGAAAGTTTTATATTATGAAGGTACCTTGACAGACATCACCTCCCGCAAGCAGGCCGAAGACGCCCTGCGCCAGCTTAATTCCAGCCTGGAGCAGCGCGTAGAAGAGCGTACGCGTGAACTGCGGGATGCCCAGGAGCTGCTCGTCCGCCAGGAGAAACTGGCCACACTCGGGCAACTGGCCGGGGGAGTTGGCCACGAACTGCGCAATCCGCTGGGGGTGATCAACAGCGCAGTTTATTACTTAAAACTCGTCCAGCCGGATGCGGACGAGAAGATCAAGAAATATCACCTCATAATCGAGCAGGAGGTAAATACCGCCAGCCGGATCATCAACGACCTGCTGGATTTCGGCCGGATCGTTTCTCCGGATCGCCAGCCGGTTTCCGTTCCCGAACTGTTGCAGCGCGTGCTCACGCGCTTTCCTTTGCCAGCTTCTGTTCAGTTGCAGCTCAAAATCCCCGCCAAACTTCCAAAGGTCTTTGCCGACCCACTTCATGTGGAGCAGGTGCTAGGCAACCTTACCACCAATGCCGGACAGGCCATGAAAGACGGCGGCACCCTTACCATCTCCGTCCGCAGCTCCCGCCCACCTGCTTCCATCGCCCTGCCGCCCGGTTCTTACCTTATGATTGCCATCAAGGATACCGGCACAGGCATCAGCCCCGAAAATATGAAAAAACTTTTCGAACCGCTTTTCACCACCAAGCTGCGTGGGATCGGTCTCGGTCTGGCCGTCAGCAAAAAATTGGCTGAAGCTAATGGTGGCACAATCGCTGTCCAGAGTGAACCCGGCAAAGGTTCCACCTTCAGCCTCTACCTGCCTGTCAAAGATTCGTGATGGGACAGGTAGTGACTATTAGGATATGCGAACATTTGACTGCCTGACCAATGTTCTCGATCCTGATCGTTGACGATAACCGCCCCATAGCAGACGCCCTGGTTGACATCCTAGTGCTGAAGGGCTTTGAAACCTTTGTGGCATCCTCCGGAGCGGAGGCATTGCAGATCCTGCATGTACATCCGATCGATGTGATGCTCACGGATGTCATCATGGCAGAAATGGATGGTGTGGCGCTCTACCGCCAGACTCGCGAGGCTTATCCGCAATTAATAACCGTCCTGATGACTGCCTACGCGGCCGATGAACTCATCCAGCAGGGCATGGCAGAAGGCATCAAAACCGTTCTGACCAAACCCGTCGATATCGACTTCCTTGTTCTATTGCTATCCACATACAAAAGGCGGAAATCTGCTGGAAATTCGTAATTTCGAATTTTTCTTGGGTAGGGTTGAGTAGATAATTACGGACACGAGGAGGATGAACCACGCCCGGTCTGCGTTGATTCCTTCGAGCAGAACGACCTTAAAGTCCAGAAGAATTACATATCTAATAATAAAAATACCCCTGACTGGCTGAGGGGGGCAGCCAATCAAGGGCAATTCTATTGTGGCATAACTTTGTTGAAAAGTCAAGCCAGTAAACATTAGAGAGTGTTGAAAAACAAGTTCTTAATTGACCAATCCATCAGACATTAATATAATGACTGAGATAGAAGATATCGATCAAAATGAAGTCAATCCGGTCCAGGAGTCTGACATGGAAAAAGA
>JBEKCT010000208.1:0-5432 GCA_050014715.1 Anaerolineales bacterium
TGGTCAGGACCATGTTCGTGCCGGTATCCCCATCAGGGACGGGAAAAACGTTGAGCAGGTTTACCGTTTGCTGATTTGCCCGCAACCAGGTCAGCCCCGCTTCGACCAGTTTCTTGAGCATTGGCCCGTCAATCGGCGTGGATTTAAAACGCTCCAGCCGCGCTTGAACATCCGGATTCATACTAATAAATTCTCCTCATGCTAGTCGGGATTGCTGATGCGCAGGCCCTGAATGTGTACATTAACATGGTGGATCGGCATGCCCAAGGCCTTCTCTACTTGATAGCGCACCGCATTGGCGACACTGTCAGCCACTGAGGTAATCCGGGTGCCATATTCAATGATGATATGAACGTCGATATCTATCTCTTCGCCATTATAGTTCACGGAAACGCCGCGAGCAGGTTCGTGGGTGATGGACATTGCTAGGCCTTCAGCCAGGTTCTTTGGAGCCAAGCCGACCACGCCGTAGGAGGTCAACGTGGCATGGTATGCAATGGTTGCCAGGGCACTTGGCGAAATGGAAATGGTGCCCAAAGTAGTCGTTTCTTCGCCCATAGTTTTATCCTCTTTTTATTAAGCATCTCATTAATCCGGAAAGAGGGAAAATGCCCCATTCCTTTCTTCTTTATTGAGCAAATACGCATATATTTGATAAACACCCGACTTGTACTTGAATGCAATTCGTGGTAGAATACGCCGCCTGTCCAAGACAGGCTGGTATTATCTGGCTAGAAAGGAAATCCAAGAAATGGCAAAATGCGCTCATTGTGGTAAGTCCACTACTTTTGGTCACGCTGTTTCGTTCTCCAAGCGAACAACCAACCGTCCCTTTCATCCCAACCTGCAAAAGGTGACTATCATCGAGAACGGTCAGAAGGTGCATAAGATTTTGTGCACCAAGTGCATCCGCACGTTGGCAAAAACGGCATAATCAGTTTTCTAATCAACTTAGACAAGGTCACGGCGCAAGCCGTGATTTTTGTTATTTATTGCTCGTGCTCCGTAATGGTATCCTTTAAGACCTGGATACCGGCCGCAATCCCATCCGGATGTTTAAAGACTGCACTTGCAGCAACGAAAGCATCTGCGCCGGCTTCCCGGACCCTGGAAATGGTTTGAACCGAGATGCCGCCATCCACCTCCAGCCAGGCGGGCGAACCGATCCGGTCCAGCATGCGCCGAATTTCGGCGACCTTCGGCACTTCCTCACCCATGAATTCCTGACCGGAATAACCGGGATGGACGGTCAGGACCAGGACAATATCTGCCAGCGGTAAAGCGGCTTCCAGGCTGAGGGCTGAAGTTGACGGGTTGAGGGTTACTCCAGCCATGCAGCCAAGGCTTTTGATCTGGTCCAGGGTCCTGGCAATTTCCGGGCAGGTTTCCACGTGCACAATCAGGTGGTTGGCGCCTGCTTTTGCAAATGCTTCCAGTAATTTCTCCGGCTGCTCCACCATCAAGTGGACATTGATGGGCAATCCGGTGGCCCGGCGGCAGGCTTCCACAATGAATGGTCCCATGGTCAAGTTAGGCACGAAATGCCCATCCATGACATCCACATGGATCCAGCCCGCTCCAGATGCCTCGGCTTCGGCAATTTGCTCACCGAGCCGGGTAAAATCCGCCGAAAGAATAGATGGGGCGATCAAGAAACGTTTAGACATTGTTACCAAACACGCAAAATGCTGTGTGCCAAACTGGTTCAGCGAATGGGCGGATTATACACGAAATATACCCATACCCAGAACGGAACAAGTCCAAGCACCGCCACCAGCGCAAGCAGACCCAGACCAATCGAAACCCAGTCAATCTCCTGGCCCGCAGCAGAAGCGGTTACCGTGGTGGCGCCCGGGAAGCTGGTGGGTAAGGTCATCGCTTCAGGTGTGAGAGCCAGCGCCGGAGAAGATTTGGCGTTTCCAAAGTTCAGCAAGACACGTCCGAGTTGATCTGCCGTACGGTAGCGCTGGGAAGGCTCTTTCGAAAGGACTTTCGTGAGGATCTGTTCCAGGACGGGGGAAATATCCGGGAGCATCTCGGCGATTGGCACCGGTTCGGCTTCGATGTGCAAATGGGCCAGTTCCGCGGTGGTATTGGCATGAAAGGGCAGCGATCCAGTCAACATTTCATACATGGTGACGCCCAACGAATACACATCCGAGGCAGGCGAAGGAGCTGCGCCGGAGGCCTGTTCGGGAGAGAAATATTGCGGTGAACCCCAGACTTCATCGTTCTGCTCCTCGGCGTGAATGGAGGAGAGAGCCCGCGCAATCCCAAAATCGGTCACCTTGAGGCGCATATCCGGGGTAACCAGCATGTTCTGCGGTTTTACATCGCAGTGCACCAAGCCAGCCCGGTGTGCATAACCAAGACCGGCACAGGCCTGGATGAGCAATGGTATGGCTTCCTCGGAAGAAAACCGGCCGCGTTGTTTTATGAGCGATTTCAGGTCTGTGCCCGGGACGTATTCCATGACAATGAAAATCTGTCCACCATCCAGCCCGAAGTCATGGACGGTGACAATGTTTGGGTGCGACAGGTTGGCGGCTGATTTGGCTTCCTGGCGGAAGCGATCCAGGAAAGCCGGGTCACGCGAGTAGTTCTCACGGAGGACTTTAACGGCGACCTCACGCTCCAGCATGGTATCACGGGCGCGATAAACAAAGGCCATGCCACCTTTTCCCCGTTGTTCAAGGAGAAGATAGCGTTTATTGAGCAGGCGGGATTCTTTCATGGATTGCCTGCGGAGATTATAACACGGCACTTTTGAGGTCCTTTCCGTCAACACCCCAGCTTCTTTCATCAGCCAAGGCAATCCCCAAAGGTCCGCTGCACAAGTATAATAAAGTCATGGCCGATGCACTGCTCATCTATAACCCGGCGGCCGGGCGAATATCTGTTCGGCCGTTCATCGGCGGCGTCATCCGTGCGCTTAATGACCATGGCTGGCGGGTGGAGGTGGCCGAATCGGTCAACGGCCGTCACACCACCCAACTGGCGCGTATGGCTGCCCAGGAATCCTTTCGGGCAGTCTTTGCCATCGGGGGGGATGGCACCGCCGGGCAGGCAGCCAGCGGACTGATCGGCTCGCAAACTGCCCTGGGTGTGCTTCCGGCCGGGACAACCAATGTGTGGGCGCGCGAAATGGGTATCCATGCCTTTGTCTGGCCGCATATCCGGGCGCTGCGCCAGAATGCCCGGCTTCTGGTAGAAACTCCGCCCTGTGCGGTGGACGTGGGTCTATGTAACGGGCAACCTTTCCTGATGTGGGCCGGCATCGGGTTGGATGCCATGACGGTTAAAAAACTGGACCCTCGCAAACGATTCGAGAAATATCTTAACCTGTCTGAATACTTTGCAGCCACCGTTTGGAATGCTAGTATCTGGCACGGAATGAACCTGCGCGTTACCGCGGATAATAAGCTGGTGGAAGGGCATTACCTGCTGGGGGTTGCCAGTAATATCCGTCATTATATGGGCGGACTGGCACAGATTTCTCCCTCGGCTTACCTGGACGATGGCAGGATGGACCTGTGGTTATTCTCCGGCTCAAACCTGGCCGATACCTTTCGCCAGTTTTTTGAAATCCGCGCGGGCAGCCACACGACCTCAGAAATGGCGCGCTGCATCTCATTCCGCACGGTACAGATTGTGTCGGAAACGCCTTTCCCGATCCAAATAGACGGTGAGACGATGCTGGGTTCGCAACAGATCACGCTAGAGGTACTCCAACAAAAAATCCTTATCTTGATGCCTCCGCAGGCGAGGCATTTGTTGCAAAACGAACCGGTGTAAGGTGAAGAATATTCTGTCGGGTAAAGTGTTGATCGCAATGGTTGTAATTGCCGTGCTGCTGCTGTGCGGCAGCCTGGCATATATACTGGTAATGCGACCGGCAGCCGATTCAAACCCTGAACTGGCTGCAGCCACCCCTGCGCTGACCATCATCTCTGCCCCAACTTCCACGCCGCTGCCACTGCCCCCCACGCTGACCGCCATTGCGCCCACCCAGGGGCCGACATCCACTCCGGCACCGGGCCAGATCGCCATCGGTGTTTACGTGCAACCCAATACCGGCGGCGTTGGGCTGCGCATCCATACCGATCCCAGTCTAAGCGCCTCCTTTTTCTCAGCTTTTGATTCGGAAGTCTTCCTGGTGGACAATGGACCGGAACAGGCCGACGGTTATACATGGTGGCATCTGACCGCCACTTATGATGCAACCCGAGATGGCTGGGCCGTGCAGGATTATCTTAACGCCATTCCATCTCCATAAATATTCCTCCAAAAACCATGCAAGAATCGCATTATGCGTGGACGCAACCCTGCCACACACGCATAAAATGCGAACTGCTTGTGAATTCTCGAAAAGGTGCACAATTCTGATGAAACCCACTTCCATTAACGCCAACCGGGCAAAAAAAGAATTAACAGTTCTTTGGGACGACGGACATACCAGCTGGTATACGTTTTCCCTGCTGCGGGCGGGCTGCCCGTGCGCCGTATGCCGCGGCGGTCACGATCGGATGGGCGATACACCCGATCCGGCCGTTTTTGAAACACCGCAAACCGATGACCCAGCCACACGCCTGAAGGCCATTCTGCCGGTAGGTTCCTATGCCATCTCGCCTGTCTGGGAGGACGGGCATGATGCCGGGATTTACCAGTGGCACTATCTGCGGGCATTGTGTCCATGCGACCAATGTAGAAAATAACAATTCCGGCGGCAGGTGACTGCCGCCGGAATTGTTATTGGAAGATGATTACGGCGTAACCGTTGGTGTGCCGATCAATGCCAGGGGTTCCGTGAACATTGGCGTGGGCGTGGATGTATACTTTTGGATGATCGTAGGTATGACCGTGGGGGTATAGGTGGGAGTTATATTGAGATATTGAAAAGCCTGATTTCGCCAATCCAACGGCATCACATCCGCCGGAAGGGCAATCAGTTTATTCCAGTCATTATCGGCGCCCTGAAGGGATAATTTGTCGCCGATTTCCTCCAGATAGACAGCTTCATAATAATAAACCTGCGCTTTGGTTGCATTTGTTTTCGCCAGCGAGGAAACTCTCTGCTCGATTTGTACATATGCATCGCCGGGTTTCTTCTGTAAATCCAGGGCGCGAGCCAGGCCAAGCTGAGCGTCAAAGTCAGACGGATTGTAGGCGGTCGCCAATCTAAAATCTGCCACGGCCAGGCTGGCCTGTTGCAGATAAAAGTATGCATAGCCGCGTTGGGTATAGGAATCAGGGTCGCGCCGATTGGCGTCAACGGCTTTATTGAGCGTATCTACCGCCATTTGATATTGCCCGGCTGCGTTGTAGGCCTCCCCCAGCACAAGATAAGCACTGGTATCGTTGGGTGCATAGATCGTATATGTCTGCAGGACACTGACAGCCTGGCTGCTCTGACCGGTGGCGATATACCCGCG
>JBEKCT010000209.1:0-5350 GCA_050014715.1 Anaerolineales bacterium
GCGATTTGGTTCATCACGTACGGTTTAAATACAGGAGCGGCAGGTTTCCTTTTCATGCCCCTATTGAATCACGGTTCTTTAAAAAAGTGAAGGGCTGTCCAGCACTTTTTGGACAGCCCCTTACCTTGTTGGGGCAGGATTGCCTCCCGCTCTACAATTTCTTGCGAACCTTGAGCCGCAAGCCTTCGACCCGGACAACTTCGAGGCGGTCGCCGCGGTGGAGCGGTTCGGAGGCATCAGCCAGGTCGACACTCCAGAGCTCAGAGGCCAGCTGGGCCTGCCCGGAAGGATCGATCTCGCTGACGGCGAAGCCGGTCTGCCCGACCAGGCGGGCGCTGCCGGTGATAACCGGGCGGCCCTGGGCTCGTAAGGCATAGGTCAGGATGACGGCAAAGATCAGGCCAATGAAGATGCCCACGAAAATCACCAGCGGGACAGAGACCTGTTCAAAGTGAGGCGTGCCGGGGGAGTTGAACAGGACGAGCGCCCCGACAATGAACGAGGCAATCCCGGCCAGGGTCAATGCGCCATGGGTGGGAGCCTTGATGTCGAGAATGAAGAGCACAAAGGCCGTGACCATGAAGATCAGGCCAAACCAGTTGACCGGCAGGAAGCCCAGCCCGTAGGCTCCCAGGGCCAGACAGACCACGCCGAAGAAGGCCGGCACCCAGGCGCCCGGATGGGTCAATTCGATCAGGAGGGCCTGCAAACCGATCGCCAGCAGGAGGAAAACTATATTGGGGTCGATCAGCAACTGCAGCAACTGCTCGATCAGCGACATGGGCAGGGCTTGCTGAACGATGCCGGCCATATGCAAGGTGAGCGGTCCGCCGGGCATCTGGACCGTGAAACCGTCCAACTGGCGGAGCAGGTCATTCAAATCAGTGGCACTGAAATCCACCAGGTGGACCTGGAGAGCCTGGGTGGAAGAAACCGCCTTGGCGCTGGTGATGGTCGATTCTGCCAGGGCGACGGCCTGCGGGCCGCGCCATGCGGTGAAGGCGTCCACCTTGGCGACCATGGCATTTTCCTGCTTGGCCATTTCGGTCTGCCCGAGGTCCTGGCCACTCGAGCCAACCGGGCTGGCCGCGCCGATGATGGTCTCGGGCGCCATGGCGGAAGCATGCGCGGCGAGGGTGATGACCGTGCCGGCGGAGGCGGCCATGGCACCGCGCGGTGTGACGTAGACCACCACCGGGACGGTGCTGGCGCGCATGGCCTCGGTCATGGCAGACATCGAAAGGATGTCACCGCCGGGAGTGTTGAGCTGCAAGATGACCACTTCCACGTGCTCCTGCTCGGCGGTCTGGATGCCGCGCAACAGGTATTCCTGGGTGGCCTGGGTGATGGCGCCGTCGATGGTCAGGACCAGCGCAACCGGTCCGGAGGCGGCCGCGTGGAGGGGCTGCAGAAGGAACAGGGCCAGGAAAATCAGAACCAATAAAATACGAGTAATTTTCATTAGGAACCCTTTCTCTGGAATGTATTATAAACCAGAGGGATAGAAGGGGAGAAAGGGGAAGAAAGCAGGGGTGAGGGGAAAAAGGCAATCAGGAAGAAGGGAGGTGGGGAGAATGGATGCGGCGCAAGGTTGACCATCCGCAGTGCTCACGGTAGAATAAGGGCCGCGCGGGTGTAGTTCAGTGGTAGAACGCTTGCCCTCCAAGCAAGATATCGTCGGTTCGAATCCGATCACCCGCTCTTAATCAAGGATTGGCTGTGTGCGTCCGGCAGGTTTTTGCGGAGGCGGCAGCCAATTCTTTTTTTATCTGCAATTCCATGGCATATAGATTATCACGAATAAATGTGGGGAATATCCGAAATTTTCCCTGGCAGGGAGGATGGGGAGACTTCGGACTCCGATGGAAAATTAGGCGGGAATAATGGATTACAATAATAAATAACATAAAGGACGGTAAAGCATGCCAGAATATCCACCCCTGCAAGTAGCCTATAACCAGCCCGTCGCGGTGGGCAAGGAAGCCGAATACGTGGCCCAGGCCATCGCCAGTGGCAAGTTTTCGGGAGACGGGCCGTTCACGCGCAAAGTCAGCGAACTGCTCGAACAACAACTGGGCGTACAGAAAGTTTTTCTGACAACATCCTGTACGCATGCGCTGGAAATGTTCGCATTCCTGCTGGATATACAGCCGGGGGACGAAGTGATCATCCCTTCGTTTACTTTTGTTTCAACCGTGAATGCCTTTGTGCTGCGCGGGGCACGGCCGGTTTTTGCGGACATCCGGCCGGACACCCTTAACCTGGACGAAGCCCGGCTGGAAAGCTTGGTGACCCTGCACACTAAAGCCATCGTACCGGTCCATTATGCCGGGGTGGGCTGCGAAATGGACGCCATCCTGGAGATCGCCGGGCGGAAGAATATCGCCGTGGTGGAGGACAATGCCCACGGGTTGTTCGGTAAATACAAGGGCCACTTCCTTGGCACACTCGGCGTCCTGGCGGCGCAAAGCTTCCACGAAACCAAGAATTTCACTTGCGGCGAAGGCGGCGCGTTGTTGATCAATGACCCGGCACTGGTGGAACGCGCCGAGATCATCCGTGAAAAAGGCACCAACCGCAGCCGTTTCTTCCGCGGCCAGGTGGACAAGTACAGCTGGGTGGATGTCGGTTCCAGCTACCTGCCGTCGGATATCCTGGCTGCATTCCTGTTGGCACAACTGGAGCAACGCGAAAAGGTCCAGAACCACCGCCGAAGGGTCTGGGAGTTCTACCAGACACACATAGAAGATTGGGCACGCGCACACTCGGTTCAACTGCCGCAAATCCCCCCTTACTGCGAGCAGTCCTACCACATGTACCACTTGCTTCTGCCGACACTAGCTTTGCGGCAGGGATTGATCACACACCTGAGGCAGCGCGGCATCAACAGCGTGTTCCACTACCTGCCGCTGCATCTCTCGGATATGGGCCGGCGATTCGGCGGTCAGCCGGGTGATTGCCCGGTGACCGAGCGTGTCAGCGATCAGCTGGTCCGATTGCCATTCCATAATGCCATTACCAACCAGGATCTATCGAAAGTAGTCAGGGCAATCCAGGAATTTGATTTCTAAAATGTCCTTTTTCCTTGAGGCATAAACAATGAATTCCAGGCAACTAACAGGGTTCTTATTGGCCAGTCTGATTGAAGGCTGCATAACCCAGGCTGTCCTACTGACTATGCACTTTGAGTCGGGCAGGGGGCACCTAATGAACTATTCCACCCTGCGCTGGGTAGTGGCAGGGATTGTTTTTTTCGTTCTAGCAGGACTGCTGACAGCAGCAATCGGTTGCCTGCGGCATGCCAAGTGGAGCGAGCGATTCTTATCTTCCCTGGGCATGCAGCTGGTGGGACCGCCCAAGCGCCTTTTTTTAGTACAGGGAGTTTTTCTTGTTGCGGGTGTGTTTCTGTTCGAATGTTTCCTATTAACATACCTGGCCTTCCCAATCCCAACACGTCCGCTTTTTTTTTGGGCGGGCTTAACCAGTTTCGAAGCCTGGCTGGCACTGCGGATCAGTTACGCCGGGACCTACCGGATCCGCCCAACGCTCCCGGCGCAAATCCGGGCGGGGTGGAAGGCATGGCTGCCGGAACAGCAGAAAGCATTTGGGATTCTTGCCGCGATTGGCCTGATCTATTTTCTGGCTTTCATCCCGCTCAACCTGCTGCCTGATAAAAACGGGAAGTTCGATGTAAACCCGGACGAGGTGGTGCTGTATCCGGATGTGGTCAAACCGCTGCTTGCGCAGCCGACATTTGCCGCGACGGTGCAGAACGTGGTGGGAGGCTGGAGCTGGCAATACGGCTATCCCTACATGACGATTTCGGCGGCGGTGTTGGTGGCGCCGCGGCTGATCTTCGGGGACCAGTTCGCCAGCCAGATGCAGTTCAATCTCTTCCTGCTGCGGCAGTTTGTAAGCGTCCTGCCGATGGAACTGGCGCTGCTGATGGCGGTTTACCTGGTGACGCGCTTCAAATCGGTTTGGAAGTCGGCCGGGTTGTTCGGCTTCCTGCTGCTGGTGCCGGGAATCGTTAAATTCAACCATCACTACTGGCACCCGGATGCCTTGATCGTACTGTGCACCATCCTGGCTATTTTCTTCCTGGAAAGGGACGACCTGCGCTTCGAGCGGAATTTCTACCTGGCAGCGGTTTTCTGCGGCCTGGCGACCGCGATCAAATTATGGGGGCTGTTCTTCGTGGTGGCGATCGCAGGCTATCTGCTGGCAGGGCTGATCCGGAAAAAGATCAACTTCCGAAAATTCATTTTGGCAGGGGTGCTGTTCCTGCTGGCAATGTTCGGGACGGTGGTTTTTACCAGCCCGTCGCTGATGGCACCCTACATTGCCAAAGTGGCGTTCCGGGACTGGCTGCCGCGCCAAGCCAACCTGTTGAACGGCCCGGGGGTGAATTCCGGCGGAATTTACGACACCGGGCTGATGAACTGGCTGAAATACTTCGGCTTCCACTATATGAAGAGCTATTTCTTCTTCTTCGCGGTGTTTGCACTGGTGACGGGTTCTCTACTTGGAAGCAGGAAATATCTCAACCGGATCTTGCTGGCCTGGAGCGCGGTCACGGTGGTTTTCCTGGCGTATAGCGTCGCCATGAAGAACTTCCAATACATGCTGCCGGTGGTGCTGCCGCTGTACGGCGGTGCGTTCCTGTTCCCATCCATCACGGAAGGAAGCGCAATTCTGCCGGGGTTGGCTTTCCTGGAAAAGCCAATGACACAAAAGATCGTGCAATGGGTGACGGTGGCGTTTATTGCGAGCCAGTTCGTGATCAACCTGATCATATTGTATTTATACGTGGCGCGGGGGAGATAATCGGATCTTGGAACACGGAGAAGAGGTCTTAAGAAGGGAAGAATTTTTAAACACAAAGTAAACAAAGGCACACAAAGAAAAACAAGGAATTTTGTGGTTTCCGGATGGATTTGGTGGATGGAATATATTTAACGTGACACCGGCAAGACAGTCATGCTATAATTTCAAATCCGGGGCCCGTGGCGCAGAGGTTAGCGCAGACGACTCATAATCGTTTGGTCGCAGGTCCGACTCCTGCCGGGCCCACCTAACATAATAATGTTGGTCTCAGGCCCCCAAAAGAGGATGATACACCCTGCGGGTAGGATCTTCAACTGCCCTTGGGGGGGTGCCCATCCTGCCGGCTCAGCTTTGATACTTTTTCTTTTGCGACAAAAAAGAATAATTTGAGGATTCTTATTTTGCCTAGAAGCCCGGCCGAAAAGCTCGCGTTTTTCGGGGTTTGGGATTACACTCCGCGATAGACCAAATCAGGAGTGAGACATGCTTGGTAAACATTCTGAGCAAGGCAGCCTGTTCGAGG
>JBEKCT010000210.1:0-5312 GCA_050014715.1 Anaerolineales bacterium
AGGGAATGTTCGAAGAATGGTCCCACCGCCGAGAAAGCTGCGTTATAGACCAACAAACCGACCTCCACGGATACCGATTCCTGGGCGATCTGGGCGGCCGCAAAAGGCTGGGATAGGTCGAATGCCAGGGTTCGTACGCTGATGCCGTACTGCCCTGTCAACCGGGTCGCCAACGCCTGCAGCAATGCAAGCCGGCGCGCCACCAGGATCAGGTCCAGGCCGCGTTTCGCCAAGACCTCGGCATAGGCCGCCCCCAGCCCTTCCGAAGCGCCTGCCACCAGCGCCCACGGTCCGTATGACTGGCGAAATTTGTCGTATTGATGGTTACCTTTACTTGGCATGCTACCTCTCATTATTGATTGATGTAACCCCACCTGATGGTTTTCTCCTCGCCAGCAGGTATGCTAACCGAAAATAGTTGGAAGGTTTGTATTTAAAACAGAGACTATATTTCTATTGAAATTCCCCACGGATGAACATGGATAAAAAGCATTTAAGATTCTTGTTCAGGGATGTTTATCCTGCAAGCAATGTTTATCCGCGTTCATCTGTGGCTGAAACCTAGAACTATCCTCCAGGTTCCTGAATATTCTTTGGCAGCCAATCCCATACCGATTAGCATTAACCCCTCATGTCTTTTAATGCTGCCATCACCCGTTCCGGTGTGAAAGGAATTTGCCGCAGGCGTACGCCCGTGGCGTCGAAGATGGCGTTCGCGACCGCTGCGGCGGTCGTAGTAGAGGAAGGTTCTCCGGCTCCCACAGCCGGTAGGTCGGGCCGGTTGATCAACACGATCTCCACCTCCGGCACTTCCGAAAACGTCAGGATCGGGTACGAGTCCCAGTCAATGCTTTTGATCCGCCATTCATCGAACTGCACCTCTTCCTTGAGCGCCCGGCTGAGCGATTGGATCGTATTGCCTTCTATCTGGTTCTTCAACCCATCCGGATTGATGATCAGACCGCAGTCGTGCGCCACAACCATCTTTTTCACGCGCACTACCCCGCTGCTGGCATCCACCTGGACGCGTGCAATCGTGGTCACGATCGCCTGGTCGTTCTCATACCACGCAAAGGCGACCCCGCGACCCTCTGCCAATTGTTGCTTGCCTCCCTGCCAGGACGGGCGCGTATCCCAGCCGGCTTTTTCGGCAGCCACCTTTAGCACTTCACGTGCGCGTGCATCCGGCAGGTAACGCAGTCGAAAATCCACGGCATCTGCACCCGCCGCCGCGGCCAGTTCATCTATGAAGGATTCATTCGCGAAGGTATTTTCCGCGCCGCCCAGGCTCCGGAAAGAAGAGGCCCGCAAGGGTGATTCGGCGATGTAATGCACGGTCACGCGCTGGTTTGGGAAGGAATAGTTGGTGGGCGCGTTCCGTTCCGCTCCAAAAGAAAAGCCGAAATGCGAGGAACCCTGCCCGTTGATCAGTTGGCCTGCCACCAGTTGTTCGGAAGAACGCGCCCGTGCCACGTGCGAGGGTGACCAAACCTGGTAATCCCAGGCGGCCACATTACCTTGTGCATCCAGCCCGCCCTGAACCTCCATCACCATGGCGGGGGCTTTCGGTTCCCAGACAAATTCGTCCTGGCGCGACCATTGCACGCGCACTGGTCTGCCCACTGCTTCAGCCAGGATCACTGCGTCCGCCGCCGCGTCATCCGAGCCGTTCTGACCATAACTGCCGGCCCCTTCCACGTGCATCAGGTGTACTTTTTCAGGGGGCACGCCCAGCAGGTTAGCCAGCGCCCCGCTTAATGGGTATGGGCCAGGTGTGGCCGCCCAGATAGTGATTTGATCCGCTTTCACATCCGCAACCGCGCACGATGGCCCGATCGAAGCATGTGCATGATACGGCTGGTAATAGGTGGCGCGCAGCTGCCGGGTGGCTTGCTTGATGGCCGTCTCGTAATCTCCCTGTTCGACCACCTGGGTATCCTCGGTCGGCATCGAACGTAGGGTTGTAAACAGGTCCTGCATGGCCGGCAGGCTGGCCTTCTCACGCCATTCCACTTTGAGACTTTCTGCAGCCAGCTTGGCCTGCTCTTCGCGTTCCGCTACGACCCCGATAAAATTGCCGCGCTGCACCACTTTGATTACGCCGGGGATGCTTGCGATTGAGCTCTCATCCATCGAAACGAATTCCGCCGCCGGGCTGGGCGGACGCACCAGCCGCCCGTGCAGCATCCCGGGCAGACGCATATCCTGGATAAAGCTGGGCCGGCCGGCTACCTTGCCGGGGATATCCTCCCGCGGCGTGGAGCTTCCGACAATGGTATAGGACTTCGGATCTTTCAGCGGTGCATCCCCGCTGACCTCCAGGTTGAACGGTTTGCCTCCCATCAATTCGGCATATGTAACCTTTCGCTCTGGATGCCGCCTTACTGAAATCAAACCAGCTTGAATGATTAACTCATCCGTCCCGGCATCCAGCCGCTCTGCGGCCATTTCCAGCAGGGTCCGTCTTGCCAGGGCAGCCGCATTTCGCAAGGCCGAGCCGCTTGAGCTGACCGTCATGCTCCCGGCAGTGTACCCTTCATCCGGCGTTCGCTCGGTATCCCCCATGACCATCTGGACTCGCTCCAGCGGTAGATCCAGCTCCTCGGCCACGATCTGAGCCAGAGCCGTCCGCACACCCGTGCCTAATTCCACCTTGCCGCTGAATGCGGTCACCGTTCCATCCGGATTGAATGCCAGCCAATCGTCCAGCCAGGTTGTTAGATCTCCCCAGAAAGCCTCCCGCCTACCTGATCCCCGGCGGCCTGGCTGCCGCCCGCCTGCCGCATTCGTCTGCCAGCTTGGATTCGCCATGGTTATGCCTGCCCTTCCTGCATGAGCCGCTCGGCGCGCCTGACCGCGCGCAGGATCCGCAGGTGCGATCCGCACCGGCACAGGTTGCCGTCCAATGCGGTACGGATCTGTTCGTCGGTCGGGTGCGGATTTTTCCACAACAGCGCCGCAGTGCTTATGATCATCCCATTAATGCAGTAGCCGCATTGGGTGGCCTGTTCCTCGATGAAAGCACGCTGCACCGGGTGCAGCTCCCCCTCTTCAATTAACCCTTCCAGAGTGGTAATGCGCGAACGCCCGATTTGGGAAATGGGCAGGTGGCACGACAGTTCGGGTTTTGCGCCCACCAGCACCATGCACGCGCCGCATTTTTCTCCGCCGCAGCCGAAATGCGGACCGTTGAATCCCAGTTCGTTTCGTAATACATACAGAAGAGGTGTGTCCAGCGCCGCTTTGACGGTATATGGCTTTCCATTGACCGTGAGAACGATTTCATCCGCCATTCCTACTGCCTCCCGACTAGATTTCGCTTTTCAGTGGGTTGCTTTTCTGCACCAATGCAAGCACCGCCCATTCAGGTATATCACAAACACGCCAGGATTTTCTTAATTTTTCCTGAAAACCTCATACCCGCTTGGTGTCAGTATTGCAATAGGGACACAGCAGGTGGTTGATCGAGACCGGAAACGCCAGTTGGGCGCCGCAATTGATGCAAGGCACCGCGCCGCCTTCGATATCGATGATGTGGCCGCAGCTCTCGCACACCACATTCCGGGCTCCGCTCAGGGTGTGCACTTCCGCGCCGCATGCCCCGCAGTGGAACAGGTCGGTCTGCTTGGGCTGGTATTCGTCGTATTCAGCGGTCAGCCCGTAAAAATTCAGCAGCCGTTCCCCCTCCTCGGCGGAAAGGTGCGGCAGCCAACCCTGGCAGAATGTTGAATATTCCATCCGCAGGGCCACCCCGGAAGGCGCATGATCCGGATCCATGGCATCCACGCCTTTCTGGTGTATCATGTCATAAGCCATGATCATTTGCTGTTTGAATAATTCGGCATATGGCCAGAAGCCGCCCGCCACCCTCCAGGCCCCGCCCGGTGTTGGGATGCGCTGGAGCGAAGCCACCAGTTGAGCCATCCTGACATCCAGCGGTGCCTGTCGCGGGTCCAGGTCCTTCGTTACAGCGCATTCGGTCAGGTAAGCCACCATCTGCTCGCGAAAAGCCAGGTCGGCCTTGGCCCGTGGCGAAACCGCCATGGGACATTCCTGCAGCCACTCGGAAAATACCTGCTTCTGCAGCTTCCGGTAAGTATCCGCGTCTCCACGCCTCTTTGCCTGCTCCAGCGCGGCCTGCACCGGAGCAATCAGGCGGTGGAATACCGTGTTGGTCAGCCCAGCGTTGGTATCAGCATTGGCGATGCGGAAATCGTAGTCGATCAACGCGCCGCAATAGTCGCAATAAATGTAGGCGGTTGTGGACGGCAGCGACTTGGGCGCGCCGCATTGGCTGCAGCTGACCCGCTTGATGAATTGCGAATGGGCCTTCAGGCTGGCTGGCAGCGCCTCCCCCTGGCGAGGTAGTCCGACCGAGGCTCCGCTAGTCTGCGATGACACACCGGGGCCAGGTTGCGCGTGCTTCTTGAAGAGGATCATGGAATTCTCCTTGATGGAATACGGATAATTGCGATATTTTACATCGATTTCCCGTTTTTCGTGGAGTGGTTTTTTTTCAATTTTTTTTAACAAGATCAGAAGGCCAGCCTTGCGATAATACCGGCCTGAACTTATCTCGGTAAATTTGATTTTTGTCTCACAGAAGGCATTGAGCTGGCGATAGATAGATTATGGATTAAGCGCAGTTTGGACGGAAGCTGCCACTGCGGAAATTACCTTGACAGAAAAATTATTGTCGAGTCTATCCACGGTGTCCATGCTTGTGTGCTGGTAGGGATTCCGATATTCAGCCGTATCCGTTATTTCGATTGCCGGATATCCTTTTTCCCAAAAGGAATTGTGATCCGAACCCCTCAAATCTGTCGGCACATTCCCATCTAGGTTTACCTCCAATTGCGCTGAAGGCAGGCTTTCCCGATCTGCCGCGTTTGCAATCGCCTGCCCCCATGGGCTTGCCTGTTGATCGTAAATAAGCATAATGAAATTAGCCCGGTATTGCATAGCCTGCATTTTCAGTGCCAGGAGCGGATACGCGATCCTAAACCCGGCAGGAAATTTTTGGCTATTGGGCTCATCCTTGCTGAAACCGATTTCATCATACACATATGCCACCTGGATCTGAGTAAGTTTCTGCTTTTCTCGACTGGCGTACCTATTGGAACCGGTTTCCGCCGGCTCTTCCTCATCCCAACAAGCCACCACCAGTGTACGTTCGTGCTTTCCGGCGGCTAGTAAATGATCCCCGCAGCAAGCTGCGGGGCTTTCAAGAGCCTTTATCCCACAGCTCGAGCTGAATATCCTTCGGCGCCTTCTGATACTTTATGTACCGCCGGATTACATCCGCGGTCACC
>JBEKCT010000211.1:0-5274 GCA_050014715.1 Anaerolineales bacterium
GTAACCTTCCCGGTAACTCGCTGTGAGAAAAGTTCCCGGTCGACGGCAAGTGCGTTTCCTGCTGGGAGTGCTGTTCGTTGAGCGCAATCCAGCAAGAGGGATCCGAGAAGTCGCATTTCATTTTTCAATAAACCTGAAGCGCGGTCGGGCAGGGTGGAGCCAAAAGAATTTGAACAAATGAGCTCAGCCAAGTCCGAGGTGAGATGTGCGCCGGTGGATTTTCCAGGACGCATCTCGTAAAGATGTACGGATAAACCACGCTGGGCGGCCTGCCAGGCGGCTTCTGTCCCAGCCAATCCTCCACCGACTATGGTGAGGTCAGGATGTGTCATCTTGACCGTTATTGTACCATTTTGGATATTTATGTTTGTGATATATAATTCAATGGAGATATAAGTAAGGAAATGGAGAGTGGGCGGATTAACCCAAAGTGCCCTAATAGCGTATTTAATTTATTGATTCGATACCTTATAAATGTTAAATATGACCAAACCAATAAAACCGATGAGCATCCAACTAAGAGAGACAAGCCAGTTGACCGGGGCGTACTGGGCCATCTGGTTGGAGCGGAGTAGCGACTGGGAGTTTCTGGCAGAATATAAGCTGAATCTAAAGAACCGCACAACCATTTTGCAATATATTCACATACAGGCAGTCAAAGGTTGGTTGAACGGTGCAATAGCTGGAGGACGCAGCCGGTCCCGTTCTGTCTTGCGGTCGATCGGTCTTCCTGGCGCCAAAATATATATATTCCCAGACCAAATGACTCAGCGGGTAATAATCGTCGGGGCGGATGCACTTTCAGAGATGGCCCAACGCTTTTGGCGCGTGGTCGCGCTGGGGAATTCCAGTCGTTCCGTTCTTGACCAGGCAACTCCTCCGGTTTTACCCAAACCCAACCTGGGTATCCCTTACTATGTGCCCGAGGCTTTGGACCGTGTTCTAAAGATGGTTTTAAAAACAGCGGATTGCGACCATGGATGGCTGGCCATACTTAAAGGAAATTATTTTGAGATTAAGTCATGTGCAAACTGTGCAAACAATTTGGAGAAACGGATTAGCATTGGAGCTAATCCACTTTTAAGCGAAATAAACCAAACTCTCCAGGAACGTTTAGTAGAAAAAGGTGATCCGGATTGGGCCATGATTCCTTCAACAGGTATCACAAAAACGGCGCGAACCTGGGCGGCTTTGCCACTGGTTATTGGGACTAGGTTGATAGGGTTGGTCGCTTTATGGAAAGGCGAGGTGGTTTCGCAAGATGAGTGGAGTGCAATAAAACAAATTGCAAAACAGGTGTCTCCATCCGTGGAAGCAAGTGTAACTTTTTCAGATCTAACCAATCATTTAGGCCGTATGGCTCTTCTAAATGATTTTGCAGCAACCATCACGTCCGCGTTTGATCAGGAGCAGATCGCTCAAAGATTGTTTGCACTCCTGCAACGTTCCTTTGGAACCGAGCGGATTAGTTTGGTTGTCCTATCCCCGGATGGAAATGGCCTACAAAAATTTACAAATCGAGACGGAACGATTGTTAAACAAACAATGTCCATCGACGACGGCTCAGTACCCAGCACAATAGGTAGAGGGGATGTTCAAAGGGTGGATTCAATCACAGCCGAGTCGGATATTTCCCCTGTCTACCCGGGTTCGCATTCTGCTTTGATTATTCCCATGAAATATCAGCGGAAATTAATTGGTACTTTGGGATTGGAAAGCGTTGAAGAAAATGCGTATACTGTATATGATGAACACCTATTAATGGTTATTGCAAGTCACCTGGCTAGTTTGCTTGAAAACGGACGATTACGTCGTGAGGCGGAGGATCATGGCCGTAATCTTAGTTTGATTCACGAAGTTATTGAGCAAGTTATTGGCTTGTCAGATTTACGTGAAATATCTCAAATTGCCTCAGAACTAATGGCGCGCTCTTTCGCCTATGAATTGGCGGAGATCGCATTGATCGAAGGCCCTGAAAGAAATCTAGCAATAACCGGAATAGGTGGTAACGCAGGAGAACTTGTTCAACAAGGCTTGAACTATATGGACGAGGTCAGAAGAGATGAAATCGTGATGCGTGTAATCTCAACCGGACAAAACATATTGGTCAATGATTCTTCTCATAACCCATTATTTCGACCAGCCCCGAATTGGGAGACCCGGTCGGAAATGTGTGTTGCTCTCAAAGATAGTGACCAAATCATCGGGGTTATTAATGTCAAGAGCCAGCAAAGAAATGCCTTTTCTCAAAATGATTTTATTGTACTGGAAACACTGGCAGGAATCCTTTCCAGCATGATATCAAGTGCAGGACAGTATCAAAAATTGCAAGCGACTGTAGATCAATTAGAGGCAGCGCGCGAGGAGCTACAAGAGCGTGTGGCTGCACAACGCATGGCGGAAAGTCGATTGGTTCAAGCTGCCAAGTTGGCAGCAGTTGGTGAGATGGCCGCCGGAATTGCACATGAATTGAACAACCCTTTGACAACCGTTTCAGGTTTTACAGAATTAGTGCTAGAAGAGTTACCCGATGGTTCTGGCATTCGCAACGATCTAGAGTTGGTATTGCGGGAAGCGCAACGGGCACGTGGCGTAGTGCGCCGGTTGCTCGACTTTGCCCGCCAGAGCGAAAACGCGCGGGCAAGGTCAGATTTAAATGAAATTATTATGGATGTTCTGGCTCTGGTTAATCACCTCTTACGCATGAGCGGTATTCAATTATTTACCGATCTAACTGATGGTATCCCCTGGATATCAGTGGATCGAAACCAGATAAAACAGGTCCTTCTTAATTTAGTTCATAATGCTTTACATGCAATGCCAACAGGTGGTGAGCTCCATATCTCAACTTCGCTTAAACAACGCAATCAACATGAATGGCTTGCCATTAGTTTGACAGATACCGGAACAGGTATTTCCCCGGAAAACCTTGAGCGAGTGTTTGAGCCATTTTTTACCACACGGTCGAAAGATGGCGGGACAGGGTTAGGTCTATCCGTAACGTATGGAATTATCACCGATCATGGCGGCTCGATTGATGTAGAGAGCCAAGTGGGAAAAGGTTCAACCTTCACTGTTTGGTTCCCGGTCGAGGCAGAATAATGGCTACTCCGTATATTCTGATTGTAGATGATGAACCAGGTATTACCCATCTTTGTGAACGTTTGCTAACCCGATTGGATTTCCAGGTTGCCTCGTTTACCGATCCGAAAGCAGCCATGAAATTTGTTGAGATTAATAAAATTGACCTTTTGTTAGTGGATATTCGTATGCCTCAAATCAGCGGTTTTGATTTGATAGCACATACGAAGAAACACCAACCCGACACGGCAGTTCTGGTGATGACAGGTTTTGGAACAGTTGAAACGGCAATTCAAGCCCTTCGCCAAGGCGTTGATGGGTTAGTGTTAAAGCCATTTGAGGTGGGAGGCGAATTGGTGCAGGCTGTTCAGCAAGCTTTAGATGATAATCAAAAGAAACGCGACATTGCCCGTATCCAAGCTTTACGTCCCCTTTTCGGTATTATCGAATCTTTTCTGGGGGAAACTCATCCAGAACACTTATTGGAACTTGTGCTTAAGGCGGTTTGCGAGCATCTTCATTGCAAGAATGCTGGATTTTACCAGTACTCTGCAGGTGGACATCATCTTTATTTGGTTTCCGGGAGAGGGAAGACACTGGCAGAAGAAGACAGTAATAAAAATGGTGGAATAGTTGGTCGCGTTGATGCGCTTAATAGACCGTTGTGGGTTAATAAGAGCGGACCAAGGGAACCAGAACTTCAAGCTGCGTTGGTTGCGCAAGGCCTAAGTTCTGTCATGTGTGCCCCAATTTCGCATATTAACGTTCACGGCGTATTGTATGCTGGCCAGGATAAAGATTCGCCTGTATTTCGCGAGGTTGAGTGGGAAATGTTCCTCCTTCTGGTCAGACAGGCAACGGTGGCCATGGAGAATGCACACCTTTATGAAGAACTTCGAGAATACGTCAGGCGGGTAGAATCATCACAACAGGCGTTAATACAGGCTGAGAAAATGGCAGCCGCGGGTAGATTGACGGCATCAATTGCACATGAAATTAATAATCCACTGCAAGCCGTTCAAAATTGTCTTCATCTTGCAACACGAGCTGAAGTAACTGAGAAAAAAAGACGCGAATACCTTGACCTTGCAAATATCGAGTTGAATCGTCTTATGACCACCGTCCAGCGTATGCTGGATTATTATCGACCTGGCGCGGTGGAACCCCAATGGGTAGATCTGATACCGCTACTTCGTCACGTTATAAACCTCCTGTTGCCCCAATTAAAAGCACGCGGGATTCGTGTCAATACCAGTTTTTCCTCAAAATTGACACCCGTAATGGCAGTGAGTAGTCAATTGGAACAAGTATTTCTGAATATTATTCTTAATGCTTATGATGCCATGCCCGAAGGCGGAGAATTACGGATTAGCGCTCGTCTTGCACAGGATACGGCAGAAATCCTTTTTCAGGACACAGGCATAGGAGTTCCGGAGGAAATGCGTGGGCGGATTTTTGAACCATTTGTCAGCAACAAGCAAGGAGGGACCGGCCTGGGTTTGTCGGTCAGCTATGGAATTATCTCTGCACACGGAGGAACTCTGGACCTCGTTCCCGATAACAGACCTGGGGCCTGTTTCAGGGTCATCTTACCTCTTAAGGAAAAAGCATGAATAAAGCTAACATCCTGGTAGTGGACGATGAGCTAATTGAACGGCAGACTTTGACAGATATTCTTCGGTTGGAAGGATATCATGTTGAGGCGGCCGCGAATGGCGAGGCAGCCGTGGATCACGTCAGACTGGATCCTGTAGATCTGATCATCCTGGATTTACGGATGCCAGGTATGAGCGGGTTGGATGTAATCAAAGTCGTCTCGCGGATTTCCCCGGATATTGCAATCATTCTTTTGACAGCCCATGGTTCGATTGAATCTGCAATTGAAGCGCTGCGAAGCCAGGTTCATGATTATTTACTCAAACCGGCATCACCAGCTCAAATCATTGATAGTGTAGCACGTGGATTGGCCAAGAGGGACGCCAAGTTACAGGCTCGTAAAAACAAGCAAATAGATATCAGTACCGATGAAAATGCGGTTGTTACCATGAGAGATGGAACAGTTGTGGATTACGGGCGCCGGCTTGTCAGATCCGGAACTAAAACCATCTTCCTGACCCAGGCAGAGGGAAGGCTACTGCGCATATTTGTTGAAAATATCGGCAAGGTTTTCACACACCGAGAGTTAGTTTTGCT
>JBEKCT010000212.1:0-5266 GCA_050014715.1 Anaerolineales bacterium
CCGATTTCATGACATACAATACAACAAGCGGGTGGGCATACGATTTGCCGGAACGCCGCACCCGCTTGAAATCGGTTGACCTGGTCAGGCGAAAGCAGCGTTTCACCTGCAGCCTGCATTATTCTGCGCGCACATTCGTCCGCCGCGCTGCCAAACTCCTACCAGCGGACGTGCTTTACATGATTATTACTACGGACGGTCAGGCGGAGGCGACCTTTCAGACGCCGTCGCTTAAGCACGATGCGGCCATCGGCAGTGGACATACGCTGGCGAAAACCGTGCACACGGACGCGCCGCCGGATCTTGGGTTGATAGGGACGTTTTGTTGCCATTAACTAACCTCGAAAATAATTATTAAAACTCCAAACAGCGGACTCACCGCCGGGGTTTTCGGTAGTCCCAACCTGCTTACAGTATGGGGACGGGTGGCAATTATAACCCATGCGGTGGGTTTCGGTCAAACTACTTTGGTTCAACTACTTTGGTTCAGGCTTGGAAGCATCCAGGGGACTGGCGGGAATGAACATAAAAAAGGTACTGCCCTGCCCAAGTTCACTCTCCACCCAGACCTTGCCTCCATGCAATTCTGCAATCGAGCGGACAATGGCCAAACCCAACCCGGAGCCGCGCTGGGCGCGCGCTTCACGCTGGCTGCCTCGGAAATACTTTTCAAAGAGGCGCGGGAGATCCGCCGGAGCAATACCAATGCCAGTATCCTGCACCTCAAATTGGAGACCTTGCGGAGCGGTTTTAACCCACAAAGTAACGGTACCATGCTCGGGAGTGTACTTAATGGCATTCTCCACCAGGTTATAAACCGCCTGCTGGAGCAGGGCGCGATCGGCGTCAATCGCTTCCGGCAAATCGGGTGCGGAGACCTGCGCCAGCCCGACATTCTTTTGATCGGCAATCATCTGGAGAGGTTCCATGACCGCCTTAACGATGTCCTTTACGACGGTTGTTTCCACCAGCAAACCCACCCCCGCATCGATCCGTCCCAGGTCCAGCAGGTTTGTGACCATGTGTGACATGCTTTCCACGCCCATAACAATTTTTCCAACATAACCTAGTTGCTGTTCATTAAGTCCGCCCACCATTTCAAGCATGGTAGCGTAGCCTCTGATCAAGGTCAACGGGGAGCGCAGGTCGTGACTGACCGAGGAGACGAAATCCGATTTCAGCGCGTCCAGTTCTTTGAAGTGGGTGACATCCCGCAGCACGCAGACACGACCCACCGGGCGACCGCCGGCAATAATAGCGGAGGCGGTGGCATAATAGACCTTGCCATCCGGCATGACCAACTCGGCAGATCGATTATCGCTTTCCGGCGCCTGCAACAAGGCACGCAACTCAGGCTGACTGATGACATGGTCGGCAGGCAACTCTTCCGACGCTCCCAGCTGCACGCCAAGGGCATGTTTTGCAGCGGGGTTGGCAAGAATGAGCCGGTCCTCCTGGTCTGTAACCAGAACAGGATCAGGCACCGAAGCAAGTATGGCTCCCAGGCGTTGCCTTGCAAGCTCGGCGGTACGGAGCAGCCGGCTAAAAGAAACCAACGCAATAACCGCAACAATCAATCCAAAAAGAACCAACCACCCCACCCACCCCAGGCTGGGAATGGGTGAATCAAGGAAGGGGTGATTGGATAAGAATGTCAAAATTGGATTCATGCTGCCCGGTGAAATTATTATACTGCTTCCGGAAAATATCCCACCAACTTATCCATGACAAATTGATTACAAAAAAAGCCATAATCTGGACAAGCCAGACAAATTGAACCCGGTCAGAAAGGCATTGAAAGATATAAAACGGGAAAGAACTACATGCTCCCTTATTTCTTTTCCCCAGGGAGTACTTTCCTCAAGACCTGTGACACACTTCGTCAAGGAACGACCAAATGCGCTGATGCAAAGAGCTACCTAATGGTTTCTCCAGCCAGCCTGGCAGGAGCTGGAAAGATCAGGTCGGTCAGCAGATTTCACTGACCGCTTTCAGAATCAGGGAAGATGGGATTCTGCGCATAGAAGCCGCGGTAGTTCTCAGGCAACAAACCGGCAATGTGGCGCATCACCAGGTCAGCATTGCGCTGGCGGGACTCGCGTCGTTCAGCTCCCTTGCCTTCGACCGGCGGGAGCGAGAAAGGCTTGCCAATGTGCATTTCTAACAGCGGGCGTTTGCCTTTGGAGGCTTTCTGAAAGAAATCATCGGTTGTGCCGGTAATGGCGACCGGAACAACCGGCAGACCAGTTTGTTCGGCAATAAATGCGATGCCCGGTTTGGCCGGCTGCATGCCCGGCTGATGCGATCGCTCTCCCTCAGGTGCGATCAAAAGTGGGGAGCCGCTCTTCAAGGCCGCAACGACTCCCTCAACGGCGGCGCGGTCATAATCTCCACGATGAACCGGGATGCCTCCCCACATGCGGGCAAGGATGTTCTGCCCGGGCCGCTCCCAAACGTCCGAAGCCCCCAGCGCCTCCAGTTGCTCCGGCCAGAACACACCGACAAAGGGCGCTTCGAATAGGGAGACATGATTGATGGCCGCGATGTAAGGCTGGCGCAATGGCACATTTTCCTTGCCAGTGATCTTTACCGGCGCAAGGATGTGAAAAAGCAGACGGAGTACAAACCGTATAAGGGGACGGGCCAGCCAGCGCCGCCACCAGGCCAGATGATATTGCTCTACCGGCATAAAGCCTCCACTTTTGCAAAAACTTCGTCTGCATTCAGCTTGTCAGAATCAAGAATAATGGCATCCCCGGCCGCCCGCAAAGGCGAGACGGCACGGGTCGAGTCGATCTCATCGCGCATACGCACCCCGGCCAGGACCTGTTCATAATCCGCGTTTCCGCCACGATTGATAATCTCTTTATATCTCCGGCGGGCGCGTTCCTCATCTGAAGCGTCCAGGTAAATCTTCAGGTCGGCTTCCGGCAGGACCACCGTGCCAATATCACGTCCAACCATGACCACCCTTCCACGCAAGCCGATCCGGCGTTGTTGGGAGGCCAGCGCCTGGCGCACCCCACGGTAGGTTGAAACCGGGGAAACATTGGCTTCCACTTCAGGGGTGCGCGTTTCCCAAGTTATATCTACACCCTCGGCGACCACATCGCAAACCCGGCCATCCTCCCTCGAGGGTGGCAGCACATCGATCTGGATCGTTTCCGCCAAGTGTGTTACTCCTGCTTCATCCTTCACAGCGACGCCATGTTGGAGGGTCACCCAGGTTACAGCACGGTACATGACGCCTGTGTCAAAAAAGAGATATCCCAAAGAATCGGCCAACCTCCGCCCCAGGGTGGATTTGCCCGAAGCTGCCGGGCCGTCAATGGCAATGATATTGGGTACTGGCATAAGAATGGGTCGGGAAGGCATCAGGGAGCGGGCACAGTATTCTGGCTGTCTATCATCAAGTCGCTGCGCACCCATAGGGTGACGCTAACCTGTTGCAGTGGCAACTGGCGATATATGAACCATTTGAGCAAATCCGACGAGGAGGCCTTATCCCAGGCGCCCGTTTCATAGAGTACCAGCGGTTCCCCTCGATATTTTACCGAAAGGCTTAGATTTCCGGACGGGGTAATAATTAGTGCAGGAGTGGAGTCAGGCGCCAGCAAACTGGCATCCTGCACCTGCCAATATCGGAACAACCAATGCAATGCCGGCGAGTCTTCATTGAGGATGGTCAGCGGCAGCTGGGCAGCATCGCCACGGTTTAAATCTGATATCTGGGTGGCAACATTAAGCAAAACATCCACACGGCCGGTACGCGGCTCGGGCTGCCAGAGTTCAACCGTCAAGGGCTGGCGCAGACCGGCGGCGCCGGTCGTCATGGCAACTGTGTAAAGCGTCAAAACAATCACGCCGCCCCATACCCCGCCCAATCGAGCCACCGAGACAGACCAACCGGTACCCACCAGTAACATGCTAAGAACGATCAGGAGAATCACGGCAGCCAACAACCACAGACGTGTATGCGCCATGTCACTGCCCAAATCCATATTGGTGACACTGGCCAGATTGAGCCATCCAAAGACCAGAAAGGCTACCAGAGCCGTCATTGTGCCGGCCACTTCCCAAAGATTTTTCCCGGCAAAGTCGAAATGATGACCCAATTCAAGCGCTGCCAGAGTCCAAAGGGGCAGGAGCGCCCAGACCAGGTCACCGGTCTGTTTGCCGGGATAAATCAAAGCGAGTAGTAATGCCACCAGTGCCCAAATCGAAAGACGAAGAATAATGGTGTCCCGTTTTAAAATGCCGCGTACTGCGCAAACAAAGCCAAATATCAGAGGCAGGATTTCATAGGCTGGAAGTGCAAGCAACGGCCGCCAGAGTTCAACATCTGAGAGGGTGTACCATCCTTGCAGAAAAGTTCCAAATGATGCAACAAATGCCGGTAATCCTTTGGGAGAAAGGAAGAACAAGCTGCCGCCAATGATTAGAGTCCCGATCGCCCAGGTAACCGCCGGCAACAATTCCCGAGGGTGGAAGCCTGCGGGGCTCGACTGTGTTTCCGGCGGAACAGGTTTATCCCCGGCTGGAAGGGGAGCTTTTCTTCCAACACCCGAACCGAATGCCCAGGCCAGTCCCAGTCCGACCAGCCCAAGCCAGACCGAAGGTCCGGAAAGAAGCGCCAGTCCGGCAAAGAAACTAGAGGCGGCGCGCCGGCCGGACATCCACAGCAGCGCTGTGAGTACAAGGCAGGTAATCGCCAGCATCGGTCCGCCGGACAGGTGAGACATTGCAACCAAGCCGGGGTCGATCGCCAGCCCAAACGCCAGGATCAGCGCAGGGATTCTCCCAATTCGACCTCGCAAAGGCCAGACAGCCAGAACCAAAGTGCAACCAGCCAGAGCCGGCCAGAAACGAGCCAGGAAGTTCGTCGGGCCGAATATATAAAACACGATGGCGGTCAGGTGAACATAGGCAGGGTTGGGACCAATAGCTGGCTTTAGACCCTGGATAACCCGCAGGGCCTGGAGAGCCCAGCCTGCCTCGTAATCCGAAAGCGGTAACGAGCCAAGCTGTACGAAACGAAGGCCGACAGCGATGCCTAGCGCCAGGGCGTAGAAGGCATGTTCAAGTGTGGGTTCGAATTTTTTCATAGGGATATATTTTACTGCTTATCGCAGTACTTTGTAGCATGCTAGCCTAAGTTTTGTGCAATCAGTGGTCGAACCATAAAAAGTAGCTAAAAAAAGTAATATTTTTGAACCTTACCAACTGAATCCGGATAAAGTAAGCTCGAGGTCATTTCAGAAACCAC
>JBEKCT010000213.1:0-5251 GCA_050014715.1 Anaerolineales bacterium
CAATATTTACAAAAGAAGTTCTACCCCTTATCAAAGAAATCTAACTGATTGCCTCCAGATAATTAACAGGTAAACATGCCAAAAAAAATCTCTGCTGATTCAATCCTGGCCGTTTTGGGTAAAGTACAGGAACCCGAATTGCATCGCGACTTGGTCACCCTAAACATGATCCGTGATATTGAAATCAAGGATGAAACCGTCAACTTCTCCATCGTGTTGACTACGCCCGCTTGCCCGCTCAGAGGCACCATTGAAAAACAAGCTCGTGAGGCAGTCTTGGCCCTCCCAGGCGTCAAATCGGTCAACATAAAGATGGATTCCAGCGTCCCCAATGATGGGCGTCACCGCGACCTGCTCAACCTTCCCATCCGTAACGCCATCGCTGTGGCATCCGGTAAGGGTGGCGTGGGTAAAAGTACCGTATCGGCCAACCTAGCAGTTGCTTTGGCAATGAGCGGTGCACGTGTCGGTCTGCTTGATGCCGATATCTATGGCCCGAATATTCCTACCATGATGGGCATCCATGATATACCTGGAACCAAGGACAATAAACTCATCCCGGCGGAAAGCCATTGTGTAAAAATGATGTCAATGGGTTTCCTGGTCAAACCCGGCCAACCCCTTATTTGGCGCGGACCTATGCTCAATTCGGCTATCCGCCAATTCCTGGCTGATGTTGAGTGGGGCGAGCTTGATTATCTTATTATTGATCTGCCACCTGGTACTGGCGATGCCTCCCTCTCGCTGGCGCAGATGCTGCCTCTTTCCGGTGTCGTGATCGTTACCCTGCCACAGGCTGTATCATTGGAAGATGCCAGCCGTGGCTTAAACATGTTCCAGACTCTTGAAGTACCCATACTGGGAATCATCGAAAATATGCGCGGCGATTTCTTTGGTTCCGGCGGGGGTGAAGACCTCGCCCGTATCGCCAAAGTGCCATTCCTTGGGGCAATACCGATGGAACAGGCCGTCAGGATTGGCGGTGATACTGGCGAACCGGTGGTAGTATCCAGGCCCGATTCAGATGCCGCCAAGGCGTTTCAGACCATTTCAGGGCAATTGGCTGCTCGCATTAGCATTGAGGCGCTCAACCAGAAGAATGCCCCTGAAATCAAAATCGAATAATTGGATCAACAACCTTTTCCGTTGAAAGGAATTAGCTCTTTTTAAAGTCTGCTATAATCATGTCTATGCAATCCCTCGTCGTCGGTATTCGTTTTGCTGATATCGGTAAATCCTATCACTTTAATGCCTCCTCACTTCCACAAATCAAAGTCGGTGATCGTGTCATCGTAGAAACCTCACGCGGCAAGCAAATGGGCCAGGTGGTGCAGGTTATAAAAAATGCTACTCCACCTCCCGAGGGCTGGAAGCCGATCGAACGGATTGCCACCCCGCGAGATCTCCTCCTGCGCCGCACCTGGGCACAGAAGGAAGTCGAAGCGATGATTTCCTGCCGGGAACGTACTGCACAATTGAAACTGCGGGGTGTCAAGGTTGTGGCGGCCGAATACTCCTTTGACGGGATGCGCCTTACCTTCATGTTCAGTACGGAGACCGAAGACAAAGCCGATCTCAAGTCTCTGCGACATGATATGCAAAAACAGTACCTGCCATCCCAGGTTGAGATGCGTCAGATTGGTCCCCGTGATGTGGCAAAAATGATGGGGGGCATGGGCGCCTGCGGGTTGGAGGCGCGCTGTTGCTCTAAATTCTTAACCGAGTTCAGTCCCATCTCCATCAAAATGGCTAAAGAGCAGGGTATTTCTTTAACGCCACAGGAAATTACCGGTATGTGCGGACGTCTGCGCTGCTGTTTGGTCTACGAATATGAACAATATGCGGCTGCCCGAAAAGAATTGCCCAAACGCAACAAACGGGTTGTCACACCCATGGGAGAAGGAAAAGTTGTTGATGTTTCGCCACTCCTTCATACGATCCGCGTCGAATTGCTTGGCACTGGTATCCGCGAATTCCAGCGCGAAGAAATCGAGCCCTGGGACGAACTGGAAGCTCTACGCCGAAAATCCGAGCAGCCTTGTGAAAATTGTCCCAATCCAAATCGAGAGAAAACATGACCGGAGAAATCGCCCAAGCTCCCGACTCATGGGAGAAACCACGGAAAATCCTGGTCATTCTGGCCCATCCTGATGATCCGGAATTTTTTTGCGGTGCCACCTTGGCCCGCTGGGCCCGGGCAGGTCACGAAATCCATTACCTCCTGCTTACATGCGGCGATAAAGGTTTCGATGATCCTGCAGCTACCCCTCAGCATATTTGTGAGGTGCGTCAAGCCGAACAGCGTGCTGCGGCTGCCATTATTGGTGTAAAAACTGTACGCTTTCTAGCTCATGAGGATGGGTATCTGGTTCCAAGTATTGAACTGCGCCGAGAAGTGGTTCGCGCCATCCGGCAGATCAAACCGGATATCCTGGTTACTTGTGACCCAACCCATCTCTTCGCGGGCGATTATTACATCAACCATCCCGACCACCGTTATGCCGGACAGGTGGTTCTGGACGCTGTATTCCCAGCCGTAAATAATCCTTTCTTCTTTCCGGAACTCATTGAGAACGAGGGCTTGCAACCACACAAGGTACGTGAAGTCTGGGTCTCGTTGACTGGTAACCCAACCGTAACTCTGGATGTCACAAGCACATGGGAGTTCAAAGTCCGTGCCTTGAAAGAGCACAAGTCGCAAATTGGCGATCCAAAAGAATTTGAGCAGCGCATGCGGGCACGTAAGTCGGAAAAAAGTACGGAAGAAAACGAATATTACGAAGAAAAATTCCGCGTTATAAAATTCCGTTAATCAGGTAAATCTCCTTCCAATAATTAAGAAAGGATTGTATGGCTGACTTTATTTCAGAGGCTCAATCCTTGTTTGAATATACCCGATCCCTCCGCCGCGATTTTCATGCCCACCCCGAGCTCGGCTTTCATGAAGTCCGTACTTCCGGGATTGTAGCCCAGGAATTGAATAAGCTCGGATTGGAATTTAATACCGGCATAGCTGGGACGGGCGTCGTTGCCTTGCTCGAAGGAGCAAAACCCGGTCCGGTGATCTTGGTTCGTGCCGACATGGATGCCCTGCCAATAATGGAAGAAACAGGTGCAGAGTACGCATCTCAGAATCCCGGTATTATGCATGCTTGCGGGCATGATGGGCACACTGCCATCCTACTGACGGTAGCCAAAATGCTCCTGGCTCACCGTGATGAGCTGGCTGGGACAGTAAAATTTTTGTTCCAGCCAGCCGAGGAAGGCATGGGTGGTGCCGAAAAAATGATTGAATCCGGCATTCTTGAAAACCCAAATGTGGAAAAGGTGCTTGGCTTGCATCTTTGGAATGAGCAACCGGTCGGTTGGTTCGGCATCTCCAATGGCCCAATGATGGCTGGGGCGGAAATATTCACAATCAATGTGAATGGAAAAGGCGGGCACGCCGCGATTCCGCATCAAAGCAATGATCCGATACTTGCCGCTGCACAGATCATTACCGCCGTTCAAGGGATCGTCGCCCGAAATGTAGCCCCCCTGCAAACCGCTGTTGTAAGCGTTTGCACCATTCACGGCGGTGAGACATTCAATGTCATCCCACCATCTATCAAAATGACTGGAACAATCCGGACTTTTGAGCCGGAAGTCCGCACCCGGGTATTGCAACGCTTCGATGATATCGTGTATGGCGTTGCGGAAGCAATGGGGTGTCGGGCAACCCTAGACATTGAGCGTCTCACCCCCGCGACGGTTAATCAGCCTGAGATCGCCCGCCGCATTCAAGCTGTCGCTGGTCAGCTTTTTCCGGATGCAGATATAGAATCCGCTAATTATTTAACCATGGGCTCCGAAGACTTTGCCTTCCTGTTGGAAAAAGTGCCCGGTTGTTTCTTTTTTGTCGGTTCTGCGAACCTGGAAAAAGGGCTGGATGCTGGTCACCATAACCCCAAATTTGACTTTGATGAGGTTGTTCTACCTCGAGCCTCAGCCCTGATGGCTGCCGCAGTTATTAATTTATTGTCAGGCAAGTAGATTTCTTTGGATTTTGTTCTTACCATTTTTTATTAACTTTTGTTTATGCTCTTGACCCTCGCATGGATTAGATTTATTATATTTTCGCCTCTTTTTATCTAATTCGGCATCAATAATAAGGAGCAATCGTTATGCCTGTTAAAAGAATTACGAATGATTTTTCAATTATTATTGCCACGGTTAACGGATCCGGCTCGCAGACGGCCAATGTCACGTTATTGCGGGCACTTTTCAAAATGGGGATTCCTGTTTCCGGAAAAAATCTCTTCCCATCCAATATCCAGGGATTGCCAACCTGGTATACCATCCGGCTGAGTAAAGATGGCTATATTGCCAGACGCGACGAGCAAGAAATCGTGGTTGCAATGAACCCGGCCTCTTTTGCCAAGGACTTGGCATCGGTATCTCCTGGTGGGGTTTTCTTTTATTCCGATGATATTAAATTTACCATAAACCGCAGCGATGTTATTGCCTACCCTATGCCCACAAAACAATTGGCGCGGACCTCGGATGTTTCGCCTAACCTTCGCGATTATATTGCCAACATGGTTTATGTTGGGGTGTTGGTACAGATGCTCGGTATCAGCATAGAAGCCATCGAGCAGGCCTTAAAATTTCATTTCAAAGGCAAAGAAGGTCCAATAAACTCCAACCTGGGTGTCATCCGCGCCGGGGCGGATTGGGCAGCACACAACCTGAAGAAGAGCGATCCTTATTTCGTGGAGCAGCTCGACCGGACCGATGGCATGATAATGGCAGATGGCAATACCGCCGGGGCACTGGGCGCAATTTATGGCGGCGTCCAGTTCGCAGCTTGGTATCCAATCACACCTGCCACAAGTCTGGCCGAGTCATTAAATGTTTACCTTCCGCAGTTACGTAAAACGCCGGAAGGTAAGCAAACCTATGCAGTGTTACAAGCCGAAGACGAAATCGCCGCTATAGGTATGGCCGTCGGTGCTGGCTGGGCTGGCTTGCGCTCAATGACTTCCACATCCGGCCCTGGTATCAGTCTGATGTCCGAATATACCGGTCTGGCGCACTTCACAGAAGTGCCGGTTGTCATCTGGGACGTACAACGTATAGGACCTTCCACAGGTCTGCCTACCCGCACCGCACAAGGTGACCTGACCGCAGTTTATCACCTAGGTCACGGAGATAAGCAGCATGTGATATTACTACCAGGTTCGGTACAGGAATGTTTTGAGTTCGGCTGGAA
>JBEKCT010000214.1:0-5238 GCA_050014715.1 Anaerolineales bacterium
AGCCGTGACGGTGAAATCGGAAAGGTCAAAGAATTCTACTTCGATGACCATTACTAGACGATTCGGAACCTGGTTGCCGACACAGGCGACTGGCTTACGGGCAGGCAGGTGTTGATCTCCCCGTATGCACTCGGTTTTGTAAATAAAGAAGAGCAATTTATCACCATCGATTTGACCAAAAAGCAGATTGAGGGCAGCCCATCCTTGAATAGTGACAAATCCGTCTTGCGACAATTTGAGGAGACCTATTATGGGTATTATGAATGGCCGATTTATTCGAACGGCTCTCACACGTGGGGGTATCATCCCTACATTGAGCGTGACCGCGAAAAATGGAAAACACCCAACAAAGGTGGGAAAGCCTGGGATTCACATTTGTGCAGCACTCACGCTGTGAATGGCTACGACATCCAGGCTTTACATTGTGGTAATGATTGCCGTTGTTGTTAGTGTAGATTTACTGTTCTTTAGGAATCTATTCTGGGAACGGCTGGCATCGAACATCGGCATTGTCTTGGTGTTCGTAGTCTTTTATTTTAGATTCAAAAAGAAGCCGTAAGCTATGCACCGCAGCGACCCTGTTGAGGCGAAAGATGGCAATGCTGGCAAAGCCGGCGTTCTCGTGCAAGGCATTAGTTTTATCGCAAAGCCTCTTTGCTCGTAGTTTCAACAATCATTTCTGTAATTTCTAGTCATAAGCCCTCGAAAAATTGATACGGTCATTCCGGCCAGGGAATTTGCTTTCCGTACTCAATCAATCCGTGGACGCTATCAGTTGGTAGAACAATCAGAATTCCATTTCCCTCCTTATTCAGATCGCCAGCAATCTTTTCAGTTGCTGAAATAATATACCCTACCAATTCATCGCGAATGATAGTGAATATTGTTCGGCTTAATTCCTGGTCGTTACCGTAAAAATCGCTCAGGGATGGCATCAATGGCAGGTCATCGCGCAACCCGGCAGACTGGTGGATGCGGCCCATACCCGTGCTGAAAAGTACCGTGGCGCCGGTGACACCGGCTTCCTTCCATGCATTTAGCAGATCGTGTATTCTAGCAGGATCATTTAGGACGAAAAGAATCATCTTCATTTCTTATTCTCCTCATTGGTTTCAGCCGGTTTTTCTACCAGAAAGCTCGATTTAGGTTTAAGTCGTGCGAACGCAAAACGCAACATGGATGGTGTGACCAGCATGCTGAGCAATGCCGCCGTCACAATGGCCGAGAAAGCCGTAATATCCAGGAGTCCGGCTTTGCTGCCAGCTGCAGCCACAATGAGCGTTACCTCGCCACGCGCCACCATCCCAGCGCCCAACTGGAACGCTTCATGCCCGGGAAAACCACCCAGGCGGGCACCCGCAGCCGCACCTAAAACTTTCCCCGCGATGGCTGCCAAGGTAACTCCAAGAATCAACCAGATTGCATTTAATTGTAGAAAGCGCAAGTCAATCGACAGACCAATGTTGATGAAAAAGATTGGGATAAACAAACCGTATGCCAACGAGGAAATGCCCTGTTCGATCTGGCTTTTTTCCGGTGTGCGGGCAAACATCAACCCAGCCAGGAAAGCACCGATCAGGGCTGCCATTTGTCCAACCAATTCGGCCGCGAGTCCATAAACCAGTAACATGACAATCGCAAAAGCAAGTATGCCCTGGCTAATGTATAGCCGTCCCACCCAGCGCGCCAGGTGCGGCAGGACCCATACGCCAAATACCGTGGCGCCTGCTAGAAAAATTGCCATTCGGAGTATCAGCCAGACCAACCCCCAGAATCCGCCCGCGCCGGACATAACCGCTAGGAAGATCGAGAATGCCAGGATGGAAAGGATATCATCAACCACTGCTGCGCCCAATAGACTCAATCCAACCCTGCTGCGCAATGCCCCCATTTCCATTAGTGTGTGGGCCGAAATACTTACGCTGGTGGCACCCATGGCCACTCCCAATAGCAGGGCGGAACTGGCTTTCATGCCGAAGAGCGCGCCCACCGCCCAGCCCAAAACGATGGAAAGCAGCAATCCCCCGGTACTGGCCAGCAGAGAGACTCGGCGGTGGCCAGCCAACTCGCCCAGATGTAATTCGAGGCCGGCGATGAACATCAACAACATTACCCCAAGTTCGCTCAGATCAGAGAAGATCGTTCCAAGGTTGGAGCTGGATATAAATGGGAGACGGAGTATATTAAGCAAGGACGGGCCAAGCAATACACCGACCAGCAATTCCCCCAGTACCGAGGGCTGACCCAGACGCGTGCTGATATATCCGGCTGCTTTTGCAGCCAGCAGGATAACTGCCAGTTCAAAGGCAAGCTGTAGAAAGGGAGACATATCGCAGAAGAGTTTATCATATTCCGTAGAAGTAAAGAGGCGCGCGATTATGATAAACTAAATCGGTTTACCAATTTCTTTCCAAATAATTCTTGGATTAATCCTATATGGCCTTTCTAATCTCCTGGCTGACCAATATTAAGAATAAACTCCAAAGGAAACCATCCCTGTCTCCTGGCAAAGAAAATATCGAAGAACGGACGGAAATCCAGGAATTCTTTGATATCCGCCAGCAGCGCCGATGGATCTTCCCGCGGGCGGCACTGGTCGGGCTTGGTGCGGGATTGGTGGCCTTGTTTTTCCGGGCGACATTGACAGGCGCGGATGCCTTAAGAAACGGACTGATCATGTGGGCACAGCGCATGCCATATTGGGGCTGGATATTCCCGATCTTGTTTGGTTCGCTAGGTGCAGGGATTTCGGTGGCGATCACCCGAAGGTATGCCCCTGAAGCCAGCGGAAGCGGCATCCCGCATCTTGAAGCGGTCCTTCACCGTTTCCGCAAACTTGAATGGAAACGCGTTCTGCCGGTCAAATTCTTCGGAGGAATCCTTTCCATCGGGAGTGGCATGGCGTTAGGGCGTGAAGGTCCCACCGTCCAAATGGGCGGAGCAGTTGGTGATGCCATATCAAGATGGTTGAAAGTGTCTACACGGGAGCGGCTTACTCTGATATCGGCTGGGGCCGGCGCTGGTTTGGCAGCCGCATTTAATGCTCCCCTTTCAGGTCTCGTTTTTGTGCTTGAGGAAATTCGGCGTGACTTTCAACCGATTGTGTTTGGGGCAGTATTTATCGCCGCGGCGATTGCGGATATTGTCGTACGAATCGGCGCAGGGCAGTTTCCGGTCTTTACCGTCCCAAGTTATCCCATGCCGCCACTGACTTCCTTGCCAATATTTGCCCTGCTGGGAGTAATGGCGGGATTATTGGGCGTGCTCTTCAATCGAGGCCTGCTGACAGCCATTCGTCTTTATGCACGCCTGCCGGGTCGCTTTGTATTGCCGGCTGCTGCCATCACAGGCGGAGTTATCGGGCTTGTCGGATGGTTTTCTCCCAGCATGATTGGTAGCGGTAATTCATTAGCACAGTCGGTTTTAAAAGGAGATATGCTGCTTGCAGCCATCCCGCTTTTCTTTGCGATTCGTTTTATCCTTACAACTACCAGCTATGGTAGTGGCGCACCCGGCGGCATTTTTGCACCCCTGCTCGTGCTGGGGGCATTGATCGGCCTGGCGATTGGGCAAATTACGCACAACCTGGCACCGGCCATTGTACCAATCCCGGCAGTTTTCGCAGTGGTGGGGATGGCAGCCTATTTTGCCGCGATCGTGCGTGCCCCACTCACAGGCATTATGCTCATTATTGAAATGACGGGAAATTACTCCCAGATGCTGCCGCTTTTGGTTGCCTGTTTCTGCGCATACGCAGTGGCTGAATTCCTGAAAGATTTGCCTATTTACGAGGCTTTGCTCGAACGTGATTTGAAACGGAGTGGGGATAAGTTCTTCCTGGAAAAGCCGGCGGTGATGGAATTCACCATCCAGGAGGATGCGCCATTTGCAGGACGCGAAGTCCGCTCACTGGGGCTGCCAGCCGGTTGCATTCTCGTGCGCTGTTCTGATGGAAAACGCGAATGGGTACCCAAGGCCAACACCCGCCTGGAAGCTGAAATGCGGATTACCGCGGTGATCGCGCCGGAGGCTTTGAAAGGGCTCGAAATCCTCCGCAAAGGCTGTGAGACGATAAAAAAGATAAAACAGGCGCGTTCCCATTAAGATCCTATAGGTAAATATCCTTCAAGTGGCGGAGGTAAATATCCTCCAACTAATCAACGTAACTCAAGTGTGTTCGGTGTAAATGGTGGGCATTTCTGATAGAAATACATTTGGAAGATTTATTCCACATTACTCGATCTCGTTAATAGCATCTCCATTCTCCCCCTCAACTTCATAACTTCTTTATGTTCCTCGAGCAGCATCGCCAGCAGGAACACCTCGAACGGCAGGGCATGTGTGGCGTACTGTGCTGCGGCCGTGTGCTGCCGCGCGCTTGCAAACAGATCATCCAGCGCCAGCTGGTCTGACCTGCGCAGCGCCCGCCGGAAGCGCGCAAAGGCCGCTTCCTCCTGGATGATCACCTGTGTGGCGGAAGGTAAGGCGCGCCCCATCAGGATACCCTAATTCCTGCAGGGATCTTGCCAGCTATCTCAACATGGTTCATATGATCGGCTGCCACAATTACCATATCCAGTAGTTCTCTTTCAGCCTGGCAGAGTACATTTGGAATATGTACGCTCACAAGTCCTCCGGAACTTTCTGCCTGCCGGAACGACCACACCGTGCGCTACTTCCGTACTTCCCGTCTGCTTTTTCAATTGGCGCAAGCCCACAACGACGGCTCTTATCCCACATTGCTCGCCAGTCTGGCAAAACTCGACCTGCTCATCCTGGATGACTGGATGCGTGACCCGCTTACTGCAGCGGAAGCCCGGAACTTGTTGGAAGTCTTCGATGACCGCTTTGGCCGGGTCTCTACCCTGGTCGCCTCACAAGTCCCTGTGACAGATTGGTTCGCCCGACTCCCAGATCCTACCATCGCCGATTCAATCCTGGATCGCATCATTCACAATTCCTACCGGCTCAATTTAACCGGGGGTTCTCAACGCAAGATCCGTTCCCCCGTTCCCGTACCGGCCACTTAAACTGGAATTTTCTTACCGGCGTCGATCCACTCTTTTTTTCTAAAAGAAAAACCCATGAATGCTGCATTCCATGACTCCATGCCGTCCACGGACTCAACAATATTGTCAAGGGGATCAACTGCCCCACTCAATTAATGATAATGAAAAGACGAACAGAGGCTGGAAAACCAGTCTGCTCGCCTTTTCGGGGGGGTTAGAGTAATTATAA
>JBEKCT010000215.1:0-5170 GCA_050014715.1 Anaerolineales bacterium
AACACCATTGCCAGAGATATCGAAGCCAGCGGCAAAGACATCACCCGGCTTCTTATTAGCAGCTTGCAGGAAGGTCTGGATGGTGCCCGTTATGTCGCCGTGATCGGTGATGACCATCTTTATTTCCGGATGAGCGGACATGATGCCAGTGAAGACCGGCACGCCGAGGGATGCGTTCCCATTGATGGCGTCACTGATCTCCTGGTAAACCACTGTTATTCCGTCTTTTTGAAGCGCATCCAGTATGCCTTGAGTGCGCTGGCCGCGGCCAGCCTGTGCTTTCAAACCCCACACGAAGGCCGTGTCGCCTGACTTCAAGCCTGATTCTTTGACGGCTTCCTGGGCCAGAGAATATCCCGCGTCGTAGAGAACGGCGCCAGCGTAACCAAAACCATTGGCGGAGTACTTGGCTTGCGCCAGCGGCAGCGGAGTGTTCATGCTGGTTACGATAATGCCCTGTGCCTCAGCGGCATCGATCAGGGGATCAAAAGCAGGATCTCCGGGGTGGCCCATGATGGCAATGCCATCGGGCTTGGTAGCTGCGGCTTGCTGGAATTGAGTGATCATCGTTGCAGGAAGCCAGTTGGACCAAACGTATTGCACGTTCGCACCGGTATCAGCGGCAGCCTGTTTCGCGCCGTTATAGACGACCTGCTCGAAGCCTCCACCGGGTGTTCCGCCGGGGAAGAAGACGATATGGACATTGGAGCACCATCCACCTGCTGCAGCCGGAGCCGCACCTGTGGTTGCAACTGGGGCAGTTGTGGCCGCAACAGTCGCCGGGGCAGATGTGGCCGGGGCAACCGGAGCCTGTGTGACCGGGGCGACCGGAGCCGTGGTGGCCGTCGCTGCTGGGGCGCAGGCAGCCAGAACGAGGGTCAGTAGGGCGATCACAGTAACAATCCGTGAGACATTCTTGAACATTTAAGCCTCCTTATAGCTTATTTGAAAGGTTTGGTTAAATCACATTTTGGTTCTACGTTTCATTAAGTAATTTTGGGAACGATTTTTCCTCTTTTCCAGGCACCTCCTTTTTAACTTTAGAGTCTGATATTACCATGAAGTGTGTTTCCGGAGTTTTGAATCGAAGAACTGGCTCGTATAATCAACTCCGGTTTCAACATGGAGAAGGATGGCGGCCGCGGTTCTGCCTGCGACTGGCGGGAAAGGATCATTTCGTGCAGGTTTTTTACGGCAATGCGGCCAACATCCACCAGTTGCTGGTAGATGGTCGTCAACGGGGGCCAGAAGAAGGCCGCTTCCGGGGTATTATCGAACCCAACGATGGCCAGATCTTGCGGCACACGTCGCCCCATTTGATGCGCGATCCCCATGGCACCCAGTGCAATCTGATCGTTGCTCGCAAAAACGGCGTCAACCTCCGGCACCTGCAACAGCAGTTTGCGCATGCCGCGCTCTCCGTTCACCGCCGACCAGTCGTCACTGTTAACCACCAAGGCTGGCGAGGAATCCAGGTCCAGCTCTTCCAGTGCCTCTTTCCATCCGGCATAGCGTTCGCGCGCCTCCCACCAGACCATTGGCCCGGTGATGATACCAATCTTGCGTTTGCCTTGTTCATAAAGATGCTGTACCGCCTGTTTGGCACCATTCCGGTTGTCGACCGATACCACCGAGATTCCCGGGCGGGCTGCCATGCTCAAAAAAACGACTGGAGGAAGTTGGTCAAGGTGATTCGTCTGTATCCAGTCACGATTATCCCCCACTTCGGGGATGGCCCAAATGATCCCGTCGACGCGCCGGGAAATTAACGTGTCCAGAATCTGTTCGTGATCATCGGTCGGATGATTTACCAGGCATAGAAATAAGGAATACCCCAATTCGTTCGCTTCTTGCTCGATCCCTACTACCGTGCGTGAAGGTCCATAATAATCAATACCCCAGGCGATTACCCCCAGCGTCTTCGAACGCTGGTGGATTAAACTGCGCGCCAGCACGTTTGGCCGGTAACCAAGCTGGTCGATGGCCTCCTGGACGCGCTGGCGTGTCGCTTCGCTGATTTCATTCTGATGATTTACTACCCGGGAAACGGTTTTAATTGATACTCCGGCAAATTCGGCCACATCCCGTAAAGTGGCAGGAAAGTGGTTATTAGACTTATGAACAAGCTCTGGTTTAGGCGAGGCGCTGGTCATGTCCAATCAATTCAGTTGTAAAGCTGGGAAATAATCAAGAATATTCTTCGATTAATGACATCGTTAGCGTCAACGTTGTCATGATTATAGGATACAATATTCTGAGGTCATTGTCAATAGGCAATTTTCTTTTTTCGATATTTATCCCTGAAATTCCCTCTCAATCTATGAAATCGACCCTGGCTGCTAAGAGCAATTAACAAAAAATGCGTAGGCCAGGCAAGCCTCCACTTTTCTGTTTTACGATTTACGAATCACGGTCCACTCATCCCTTAGGTAGACCGATCTCAATCATGCCCCCAACCACCCGCACCGGATAAGATGGGATATCCAGCACCGCCGGCAGGGAGGTAACCTTGCCGGAGCGGATATCAAACCGTGCGCCATGTCGAGGACAAATGATCTCGTGCTCCTCGATCTCCCCATCCCCCACCGGGCCATTATCGTGGGAACAGATATCCCCAATGGCATGTAATTTACCCGCCAGATTAATGACTACGATCGATCGCCCTTCAACCTCGATGAACATTCGTTCCCCTTCAGGCAATTCGCCAGCTGGAGCTATTTCAAGGAACTCTACTTGGGAAAGGTCTAGGACATTGTAATTGAACATGGGGATAGGGTGGAACCCTTGTATTTATTTCTCCAGCTTGTTTTTAAATCCATTTGTTTATAAGACGCTTGGACTATAAGACTGTCATTTATTCCACCAATTCATCACTGGACACACCCAGGCCATAAACGCCCGCTTTGAGCACCTTCAGAGAGAGCAGAGCGCATTTCAGGCGCACCGGGCCCAATTCTATCCCTAGCAGGTCGAGCACATCCTGCTTGGAAAGTTTCTTCACATCTTCCACCGGCTTGCCGATAATGGACTCGATCAAGAGGTCGGCCGAGGCTTGCGAGATGGCACAACCTTTTCCATCGAAACGCCCATCTGTCACCTTGCCATCTCCGTCCACTCGCAGGGTCACTTCGATGTGATCGCCGCACAACGGATTATCATCTTCGAAATGAATATCGTTCGGATCGAGATGTCCGCGATATTGCGGGTTTTTATAATGATCAATTATGAGTTCTCGATAAAGATCGTCCATGAGAGAGTCTTGTAGTCTTAAGTCAAATAGTCTGATAGTATCGATTGGAATCGAGTTACGAATAACAATTTACCATTAACGAATAACGAATTTCGGACATTTTTATCAACCAAAGATCTCTTTAACTTTATAGATTCCGTTTACCAGGGCATCCACTTCCTCGCGGAGGCTGTAGACATAGAAACTGGCTCGCGCAGTGGCACTGATGCTATATTTCTCATGCAATGGTTGTGCGCAGTGATGGCCGGCCCGAACGGCAATTCCATCCCGGTCCAGGATCTGGGCGATATCATGAGGGTGGACACCCTCCAGTGTGAAGGATACCACACCGCCCTTCTTCTCAGCGGTCGGGCCGTAAACCTTTACACCCGGGATTTCTTCGAGACGCTCCAATGCATAACTGACCATTTCCCGCTCGTGGGCAGCCACTGCTTCCATTCCGAGCCCGGTCAGGTATTGCACTGCTTCACCAAACCCGATCGCTTCGGCGATGGCTGGAGTACCTGCTTCGAACTTGTGCGGTACATCATTGGGCGTGAATGAACGCAGGTGCACGGTTTTGATCATGTCGCCGCCACCCAAAAATGGGGGCATGGCCTGCAGTAACTCGGCCCGGCCATACAAACCGCCAATACCGGTTGGACCGAGCAGCTTGTGGGAGGAAAATGCCAGAAAATCCATTCCCAGAGCCTGCACATCCACCGGCAGGTGTGGGACGGATTGTGCTCCATCCACCAGGGTGATCGCCCCTGCAGCATGTGCCAGCCTCACCAATTCCGCAACAGGATTAATCGTTCCCAGCACGTTGGACATGCCGGTGAAGGCAACCAGTTTCGGATTTCGTTCAAGCAGGCGTTGATAGGATTCCAGGTCGAGCAGCCCATCGGATGTGACCTGGACGAACTCCAGCGCCACACCGCGCTCTAACGCCAGCATGATCCAGGGAACCAGATTGGAGTGATGCTCCATCTCGGTCAATATAATCAGGTCGCCGGCTTTTAAGGTTGCGCGTGCCCAGCTATACGCTACCAGGTTGATTGACTCAGTCGTATTGCGGGTGAAGATGATTTCATCGGCAGAAGCGGCGTGGATGAAATTCGCCACATTTTGACGGGCTTGTTCATACATACCCGTCGCTTCTTCCGCCAGGGTATGCACGCCGCGGTTGATGTTGGCGTTGTTGGTCCGGTAAAACGCCTCCATGGCATCCAGAACCTGGCGCGGTTTCTGTGTGGTGGCGGTGGAATCAAGATAGACCAGCGGAACGCCTGGCCGCACCTCCCTAGTCAAGATGGGAAAGTCTTTACGGATGGAGAGAACGTCAAGTGGCATAATAATCAGGTCATAAGGGATTAGATAAATAGAAATTGATGATCAGGCATTCAAGTTTCATTTAACTTCTTTTTTCCTGATTGCCAAATTACCGGTGTCCTAATATTCCAGGATTTCCTTATTTCCTAATTTCTTCTGGGTACCGAGCGGGCGGATATGTTCGGAAGTGACCGGGTACCAGAGAATCCTGTCCGGCACCATCCAGCCATCCGTCAGGTAAACGTTTGTGCGGAATTGGACGGCTACCATCTTACTGTCCACCTGGACAACAATACCCTTCAACCAGCCGCGTACCCGGTCATTACTTTTTTCGTGGTCGCAATATACTTCCACTGTATCGCCGACTTCATAATCATGTTCGGCTCCGGGGCTACGCATGAATGCAAATTGTGTCATGGGGCCTCCCCGTGTTGGTCTTCTTGGTTTATTGTAGCGAGGTCGCTCTTTATTGGCAAGCGGTTTGGTAGTCATTGCGCGGCCGTCTTTTCATGGATGGCCTGCTGGAAACGGGCACGTACACCTTCAAATGGAATGCGTTGCATAATGGGGTCAAAGAATCCTTCCACGATCAGCCGCTCAGCTTCCTTT
>JBEKCT010000216.1:0-5149 GCA_050014715.1 Anaerolineales bacterium
GCGTTCTGCAAGTACTTCAACTGCGGGGTGGGGGACATTCTCTTCTACGAAAAATAACCGATCGATTGACTTAAAAAGGGCGGAATCTCAAAATAGCTTCTGAAAAGCGGGATTTACATAAGCTTTTTGGATGGCCGATGACTTTCCTGATGTCCGAATGTGCTTACTCGCCACCCGCCTTGAAATGCGGCTGGTCAGCTGGGATCCGCGAGATCAGCTTATCATGGTAGAAAGGTTTGTTGATGATTAAAACCCTGGGATGCGCTCCATTTCCCGCCAACTAATGAATGAGCCTGTGCTGGTTTGCATGGACTGTTCACCGCCGTAGACAACGTAACCTTGCTCTACAGGCGTGCCAGTAAGTTGATGCCAATATTTAAAGTTTTCAAAGTAGCTATTGGTTATCGTTTTACCAGATTTAATTTCAATAGGCACAATATTTGCTCCATCCACCAGCAAGCAATCGATCTCTTTTCCATGACTATCCTGCCAAAAGTATGCCAGTTGATCCTCGCCGCGATGGAACCTCCGCTTAATGAACTCGTTGAGGATCAGATTCTCGAAGAGGGCACCTTTCAGGTAATGCAGATTGACCTGAGCCTCGTCTCGGATGCCAAGCAACGAGCAGGCCACACCGGTATCATAAAAATAGAGTTTGGGCGATTTAGTCAAACGCTTGTTGAAATTCCGGTGGTAGGATGGTAAACGGTAAAGGATATAGGAACTTTCCAAAATGGAAAGCCAGGCTTTGGCTGTGTTAGGACTGATCCCTGCGTCGTTTGCCAGGCTGGTGTAGTTTAGCAATTGACCGGTCCGTCCGGCGCATAATTGGGTGAATTGAATAAAGGCGTTGATGTCCCCGATATTTTTCATCATGCGTACGTCCCTTTCAACGTAAGTCTGGATGTAAGCGGGATAAAAATCGATGGGAGGGATGTCCCGGTCGTAAATGCGGGGATACTGGCCTTTAAAAATTAGTGTTTCGTATTGATCAAATGGGGCTGCGATAGATTTGAGTTCTGAAAAAGAAAACGGTAATAAATGGAGGACCGCGGTACGACCTGCCAATGTCTGGCTGATCTTCTCCATCAGTAGGAAGTTCGATGAGCCGGTAAGGATAAATTGGGTATCCTGGTTTCCATCTACCATACTCTGGATATAAGAGAACAGGTCAGGAGTATTTTGGATTTCATCAAGGATGGCGCCAGCAGGATAATTGGAGAGGAAGCCGCGCGGATCGGTGAGGGCAATCTGGCGAATGTCTGGTTCTTCCAGTGAAACGTAGGGCAGGGTGGGAAAGGCGGCCTTAACCAGAGTGGTTTTTCCGGATTGGCGCGGGCCGGTCAGGGTGATGACTTGGAATTTCTGCGCTAAGGAAATGATTTTGGATGTCAGGGTTCTTTCGATCATGGCGGGGCTCCATTGTAGGAATCATAAAAATATCAACAACATCATTATATTTTATTTCGTGTAAATCTGCAATTGAAATGCGGAATTGTTTAGGCTGTACACACTTTCATCCAGGCCTTCCGCTCAGTCGGCGCTAAATCCGACCTTTTTTCTTTTTACGCAAGATGGCGAGTTTTTGTGGTTGGAAAGCGGGATTTACGCTACCTGGTAGCTTTGTGGGAATTCCTGTCCAAGTCGGAATGATAGTAGAAGAATTGTCGTGTATAATGTCTATATCAAATAGACGATTGGAGGCGACATGATAATTATACCCATTGCCGAAGCGCATAACCGGCTTTCATCCCTGCTCAAAAAAGTCCAAAAAAGCCCCATCCTGCTCACTCGGCGGGGAAAGGCGGTTGGCGTGCTCATTTCTCCCGAGGAATATGAGCGCCTGCGCCAGTTCGAGGCCTACAACAGCGTTTTGCGGATTTCGCAAACCCTGCGTGAGAGCGGCGTGAGGGCCTCTGAACTCTACCGAAGCACACGCGATGAACTGGAGGGCAGGCAATGATCATCGACGCCAGCGTCCTGTTGAGCGCGTTCTTTCCTGATGATGCCCAGGTGCAGGCGCAGGCTATTTTGCACACCCACGCCGCGGGCCAAGGGCGGTTGAAAGCTCCCATGCTGGTTGTGTACGAGGTAAGCAACGCGGTCTGGCAAGCAGAGCGGCGTGGGCGGATTACTAGCGCCCAGGCCGATGAGATCATGCAGACGGTTGTAAATTTGGACATCGAACTGCTGCCGCTGGACTGGGGCGAAATGCTACCCTTGGCGCGCGAGTACAACCGTAGCGCCTACGACGCGGCTTATCTGACCCTGGCGCAGCGGGCCGGTGAATCGCTGGTTACCGGCGACAAACGCCTGTACAATGCTGTCAAAGGTAAACTGGAATGGGTTGTTTGGACGGGGGATTACCGAAACCCGCTGTAACGCCCTTGTCTTCATATATGGGGATACAAAGCGGGTTTCGGTAAAGGAAGAATTTATTTACGCAATAGCTTTCAAAAGGTGGGGTTTACATAAGTGATTTACCGTTTAGTTGCAAATCTATTTTTATTTTTTTGCTTCTCTAAATATAACAATTCAGATATCGGATTTTTTCACTTATCGTAAAGCCCTCTATACAACTAATATAGGTTACAATTTATTTATGACTTATTCTGAAATCTCCTTACAGGGTGAAGAACGCCTTGTATCAGAATTGGCACAGCTCGGTGTGAACTACCTATCCCGCCTAGCGGTAGTTCCAACAATTCCACGTTCGCCAGGGATCATCCTCGCAGAATTGGTTCGCCAACAATCCAGCAGGGTACGAACAGCCTTAATCTCGCTTCTCCTTGCAAATCCTCAATATGCCTCTGAAATCCCTGCTGCACTCAAACGCCTTCGTGCCAGAGATTCTTTAACCTTGAAACTCTTCTATACAGCGGCTGTATATTTGCAACAGAAATATGCGGGATTACTAAAGAAATTTTTAAGATCCCGATGGACCGAATTGCCTGACCTATTCTCTTCAGAACTGGCTATAAGTGGGGAATCTGTGCAAGAGCGACTAATCGCATTAGGGGACCTTCACATGCGTTTGACCGGTGTACAGCTCAATTGGGCCGGTACATATGAGAACGCTGCTAAAGACCTTATTAGGCGCTGGCAGATGGAGCAGGTGTGGAATCAATAACAGCGCAAGCTTTGGAACAATTTTTTAGACGATTGGGAGAAGAGATCTCCGCACCTACCAAATTCTTCCTCGATGGTGGGAGTGCATTATGTTTGCTCGGTTCTCCTCGGGAAACTCTTGATATTGATTACTTTATTGATGGAGAAACCGTTGAAGTCGAACAAAGTCTCAAAGAGCTTTCAACAGAGCTAAAATTAGATCTGGAATCTGTTCCCATAAAAGAATTCATTCCTCTGCCTCCCGGTGCCGAAGCACGTAAACGTTTTGTAGGAAAATTTGGCAAGGTTGAAGTTTATATCTTTGATCTGTACAGCATCGCTCTGAGCAAAATTGCACGTGGGTTTGAGTCCGATTTGGAAGATGTCGAATTTATGCTTAAGCAGAATTTGATCTCCTGGGAAGAATTGGAAACAGATTATCAAAGGATATTACCGGAAGCTCACACCGTAGATATAGATCCTAAAGAGTTCAATATATATTTTGCAACGCTGAAACAAAGGATTCAAGGGTAAGAAATTTTGAGGTAAAGCACAGCGGGTGAGCACATGCCTTGAAAATGGCTTACAAATGCCAATAGAAAATGCTTATTGGCATTTTTTAGTTTCCCAAACAGGGATTTGTGTAAGTTTCAATGCAGACCTAAAAATCCACTGCTTGAACATCAGACCGCCCTGACCTCTTTACTTTATGTTTAATCGCCGAGAGCAAAGACTCAAACTTACTCTGATATTTTCCAATTAGCCTTTCTTCTCAATATACTTCACGCATTCGATATCTTTAAAATGTGTATCTTGCGTCCAGAGCGTGGCATCGTGTGTACGGGCAGTCGCAAGGATAATACTGTCTGCCATGGGAAGTTTCAAGCCGAGTGAGATTTGAGCGGCATCGATGGCAATTTTGCGATCCAGCTCAACTTCGTGCCCATAGGACATGATCCCGACAGCTTGCAGCGCACTCTCTTCTCCCAAATCCATAATGAGGCGTTTGAATACTTCGTAAATGCAAATAGATGGAACCAGCAAATTTTCCAAATCTCGAATCGGCGGGATGAAAAAATGAGCAGTTTCCCCATTCGTAAAGTATTCCACCCAACCTGATGAATCAACAACATTCATTAGCGTTCCTCATCTTCTTCTTCACGCAGATTGTCAATATTCATCCCTTTGAACATTCCAAGTGCATCTTTAATAGGTGGCACAATCACCAGACGGATGCTTTTTTGATAGGGAATAAACATGATTTTTTGCCCCGGTTTCAAATGAAACTGTTCCCGAACAGCCCGCGGAATCACAATCTGGAATTTTGAGGAAATGGTAGTTAAACCTTCCATCTTTTACTACTCCTTTATCGAACATTTTCCGTAAAACAATTATACTGCAAAATGATCCACAAGTGCAATCATTTTATAGGAACATGGATTTCCTTAAAGCTTTTCGGTAACCAGCGATGATATTATTTTGTCAAAGGCTCCTCCAATAATCACGGCAACCGCCAGATCGACGACATTGCCTCGCATGATGAAGTTCTCGAATTCAGTCAACATTTAATCCTCCTTCTCCCAGGTGCCACTTTGAAGGACAGGTTAGTTATTAACCACACGAGGCATTTTCTTAGCCTGAAGGATCCAATTTTCGACTCGCTTCAGTCCAGGTAACTGGCGGACAAGGTGATGTTGCTGGATTACTTCCATCACCTTCTGGTGCAGGTGTTCAGCTTTCCTGAGCGCCAATTCTGTGACGGTATCCACGCCAGCTTTTTCCAACAGATCGGAGTATTGACCAGCCACACCTTTGATGCGGAACAGGTCGGCGCGGTTGACCCACCCCAGGATCTCTTTTTCGCTGAAGCCGCTTTTTTTGCAATCATGGTGCGACCTTTAAGGGTAGCACCTTCTTTCAGAAGGGCCTGGGTTGAGGCTACGCCTGCTTTCCTAAGTTTTTTTGTCCGAAATTCGTTTGTTCACAATTCTGACTTCTGCTTGGCCCACCTTTACTATTTATTATCCAAATCATCCAGCAT
>JBEKCT010000217.1:0-5117 GCA_050014715.1 Anaerolineales bacterium
TTTTTCCCTTCCAGGATTTTGGCTGCAATCCGAATGTCGTCGAGCCGGCCGTTAGTGCAGGAGCCGATCACGATCTGGTTGACCTGTTTTCCGGCAACTTCCTGGATGGGTTTTACGTTATCGACCGTATGCGGACAGGCCAACTGTGGACCAAGGTCTGAAACGTCGATTTCAAGTACTCGATCATAAACGGCCGCTTCGTCCGGGCCCATGGTTTCGATCGGGCCTTTCACTCCCGCTTCTTCATGCAGATATCTGGCAGTCTCTATATCCGCCGGGACGATACCTGAAGTTGCACCAGCTTCAACCGCCATGTTGCAAATGGTCAGGCGACCAGAGGTGGACATTTTCTTAGTCGCCGGACCGTGAAACTCGATCACTTTGAAGTTAGCCCCCTGGGCGGTGAGTTGGCCGATCACGTAAAGAATAAGATCTTTGGGTGAGACATACTTATGGAACTCTCCGCCCACCTGCACCTTGATCGTTCCAGGAACCTCCACATTGAGGATCCGACCAAGCGCCCAAACAGATGCCATTTCAGTCGCCCCAATGCCAAATGAAAAAGCGCCCAGCGCACCGTGACTGGTGGTATGGCTGTCGGTACCGACTATTACCTGCCCGGGCAGGATATATCCGTTTTCTGGCAGAATCTGATGGCAAATGCCGCCTTCATCTCCGCGAATATCATGGAATTTTCTGATCCCCTGTTTTACGGCAAATTCACGAACCTTTTTCTGATTCGTGGCAGTCTTGGCACTTTCCGCAGGGACCCGGTGGTCGAAGATCAGTGCAATCTTTTCCGGGTCCCAGACCCTGGCCTGCAGGCCAGTGCCCTGGTAAATTTCCTCGAATTGGTTGATTACGAGGGCCCCATTTTCATGCGACATTGCCAGGTTAACCCGGGGCTCGACTACATCCCCCGCTTTGACCACCGACTGCCCGGTTGCCCGGGAAAGTATTTTTTCGACCAGTGTCATTGGCATAAATATCTCCTTGAATTTATACTACGGCTTTCCATCCTGACTTCTGGTCAGGTTTAAGTTCTTGAGCCTTGAATATATGACCTGCACACCTTTAAATCACTGATTTTTCTTTCAGTTCCTTAATCTCCACGACGGTGTATCCCAATTCCGCCAGGATCTTGTTGGTATGTTCAGAAAGAAAGGGAGGCGGAGTCTCGATCTGCGCCGGCGTTTTTGAAAATTTGGCTGTCATGTTGAAGATCTTGATGTTCCCGATGCCGGGCTGTTGCACATCGGCGATCACCTGGCGGTGCCTGGCCTGCTCGGAGTCCAGGGCGGCTCCCAAGCCAATCACGGCTCCGGAAGGGATCCCTTTTGCGTTAAGCACTTCCACCCAGTGGGAGGTGGTGTTCGCCGACAACTTTTCTTCCAGCAGTGGAGTAAGCAGGGTGCGATTGCTCTTGCGAATGTCGCGGTCCTGGAAGCGCGGGTCTGTTTTCAGCTCAGGCAAGCCCAACTCATCGGCCAGGTCTTCCCACTGCTGCTGCTGATTGGCGGCGATGTTGATATAACCATCCTGCGTCCTGAACATACCGGAGGGTGCAGCGGTGAAGTTGTCATTGCCAAGCAGAACCGGTTGCTGGCCTCCGATCAACAGGTTGGCTGCAACCCAGCCCATCAAGGGCATGATCGAGTCCAACAGGGCAATATCGATGAATTGTCCTTCGCCGGTGTGTTCGCGGTGGTATAAGGCAGCCATGATGGCGAAGGCGGCATTCATCCCACCTACGGTGTCACAGACCGGGAAACCGCTGCGTAGCGGGTTGAGACGCTCGTCTCCGTTGATGGCCATAACACCAGACAGGCCCTGGATGATCTGATCGTAGGCAGGCTTGCAGGCGTCCGGTCCGGTCTGTCCAAAACCAGAGATGGCGCAGTAGATGATCTTTGGATTGAGCTTTAACAATTCTTCATACGAAAACCCCAATCGGGCCATAACGCCCGGGCGGAAGTTTTCCACGACGACGTCAGAGGTCTCTACCAGCTTGCGGAATATATCTTTTCCCTGCTCACTTTTTAAATTGAGCGTCAGGGATTTCTTGTTGGCATTCTGGGCCAGGAAACTGGTCCCCAGCAATTTCTGGTTGTACTTGGGTACGTTGCCCAGTTTCCGGGCCAGGTCACCGCCATCGGGATTCTCGATTTTTATGACATCCGCACCCAGCAATGCCAGATGCAGGGTGGCGAAGGGTCCCGAAAGAACATTAGTCAAGTCCAGAACACGTATCCCTTCCAATAAATTCATGCGCAACCTCCTCAAAGCCCGGCTAGTCCTTTGAAATCCACGATCGAACCTGATTTTAGAAGGAAGCCGGGTAGTTCACGATCGAAGTATTTACTGACCTGGCGTGCCACATCCAGCAGCATGGCGAGCTTTATGTCTTTTCGCAAACCCATCCTTTGCCAAGAGTGGACCAGATCCTCCGTGCTGACATTGCCGGCCGGAAGTTTGGTGAATGGACAACCACCCAGCCCACCGAATGAGCACTCAAAATAGCTCACTCCGCTCTTTAACGCCGCATAGCAATTGGTCAATCCCAACCCGTAGGTATTATGGAAGTGACAGGCCATTTCCAATGAAGAATCCAATGCCCGGATGGCACCATAAAGGTCCTCCACCTGTTGAGGTTGGGCGTGACCGGCCGTATCCGCCAGACTGATGGTGCGGATGCCGGCGTCCAGATATTTCTTAACTATAGATAGGACCTGCTCCGCAGCAACCGGACCCTCGTACCCGCAGCCGAAGGCTGATTGTACCGAGGCCTGTACTTTTTTCCCGGCTGCCATGGCTTGTTTCGCCATCGGGATAATGTGCTTGAGCGCTTCAGCCCTGGTCATGCCGGTATTCTTAACGCTGTGGGTTTCGCTAGCAGAGACCCCCATGCAGAACATCTCCACACCGCAAGCCAACCCTCGTTCCAGGCCCTTCTCGTTCAAGACCAGTCCAGAAAATAGCACTCCGGCGGGATGCTTACCGGTAAAGTGCCGGAAAAGGGCATCCGTGTCGGTCATTTGCGGGACCTTGGCGGGATTGACGAACGAGCCGAGCTGGATGATATCAATACCAGACGGGCAAATGCCATCGATCCAACGGATCTTCTCTTCCAAAGGGACGGTCTTTTCCTCGACCTGCAAACCGTCGCGCGGTCCAACTTCGTGGATAAAAACTTTATTTGTAAACATCTGCCATTATAAGTTCGTCGGCCGCGTTATAACTTTTTTGCGATTGCCTGCCCCATTTCCAGGGTTGTGTTGGAACCGCCCATGTCATAGGTCCTGACGTGGCCTTCCCTGATCACTTCCGCCACTGCATTTTCCACCGCAGCGCCTTTCTGTTCCTCCCCAAGCCAATCGAGCATCATTTTAGCGGCCAGAATGGAAGCGATCGGGTTGACTTTGTACTGTCCGGCATATTTGGGGGCGGAACCGTGACTGGGTTCAAAGACAGCCAGGTGATCGCCTATATTCCCGGAACACGCAAAACCAAGTCCGCCAACCATCTGTGCACACAGGTCGGAGATGATATCCCCATAGAGGTTGGGCGCCACGAGAACATCATAGCTGAGTGGATTTTTCAGTAGCCACATGCAGATGGCGTCCACGTTGGCCTCATCCATCTGGATACCCGGGTAGTCCCGGGCGACTTCCCGGGCGGTATCCAGGAACAAGCCATCGGTGGCGCGCACCACATTGGCCTTATGAACCACCGTGACCTTCTTTCGGTCGAATTTTTTGGCAAAATTAAACGCGGCGCGCAGGATGCGTTCGGAACCTTTGCGCGTATTGACCTTAACCGAAAGTGCATATTGATCCCCCGGCAAATCCTTGAAAGGTGCAAAAGGTTTCGATTCCTGCGTAAGAACGGCCGCCAAAGCCGCCGGAACCGGATTGAACTCAACCCCCGCATACAGGTCTTCGGTATTCTCACGAAATACGACCAGATCAATGCCTTCTTTATAATTCAGCGGATTGTGTGGGAAGCCCTTGCAAGGACGCTGGCAATTATAGAGCTCGAAGAGCTGGCGCATCCGTACAATGGGAGAACGGTAGACCAGCCCTTTTCCTTTTAATTCCGGGATTAATTCTGCCTCGGCAGCCTTGACCGGTTTGGATGTGATGGCACCAAACATGGCCGCATTGACATTCTTCAACAAATCGATGGTACGGGCCGGGAAAGCGTCGCCTTCCTTGCACCAGAACTCCCAACCGATATCGCCATGGAGGTATTCCGCATCCAGGTTTATTTTATCCAGCACGATTTTGGTTGCATCGAGCACATCCACTCCCACCCCATCCCCCGGCAGCCAGGCAATGCGATATTTACCGTCTTTTTTAGGTAACATTGCATTCATTTCTACTCCTCATGCTTCAAATAGAGTTATTTTCCATCCAAACATTATGAAAGTACCACAATTTTCTTGTGTGAGGGATTTTCGGTCACGAGAAAATGCGAACGTTTCTTGAAGAATTCAAAGTCAGGTTCTTCGATTTGAAACATATAATCGCCAATTGTATCAAAGGGCGCGTATTTATAAAAGTAACAGATGTCATTTACAAAAAACATACATATTTTCACGAAGTAAAAGTAAAATGGGGATACGGCAAATTTTCTCAATTTTCCATTTAACCATTTCCAAATTCAAGCGTTTCATATCATCCATGCGTAGGAGAGCAAAATGAAAGCCATCCTTGAGAAACTGCAAATCAAAGCTGTTACCCCTGGCGCTTGTACCGGAATCGATCATTGGATCCTTGATCCGAAGGGCACTGAACTGGCATCCTATAACCCTGCCACCGGGGAATTAATCGGAAAAGTCATCCAGGTTACCGCTTCGACCTATGAGCAGGTTGTAACCAGCGCACAGAACGCCTTCCTGAAATGGCGCGGCGTGCCAGCGCCCAAGCGCGGCGAACTGGTTCGAGATCTGGCGGACGCCCTGCGAATGTATAAGGAACCTCTCGGAGATCTGGTTACTTTGGAGATGGGCAAGATCCAGGCCGAAGGTCGCGGCGAAGTGCAGGAGATGATCGATATCAGCGACTTTGCCGTCGGTCTTTCCCGCCAGCTTTACGGCCTTTCGATGCACTCAGAAC
>JBEKCT010000218.1:0-5028 GCA_050014715.1 Anaerolineales bacterium
GCTGAAGGGGTAGCGCTGCTCGATGATCTCTGCAACGACGGCAGTATCCGCCTGCATTTCGCCGTCCACCACCAGGTCTGGGCACTCTTTTCTGACCAGTTCGACCGCCTTGCGCACTTTGGCCGTAAGCGGGTGTTCGGTTGAACCGAAGTTGGAAAAGGACAGGAAGGCGATGCGCGGTTCGAGTTCGAGTTGTTTGGCGAACTCGGCAGCCCGGCAGGCGATCTCGGCCAGGTCTTCGGCGGATGGCTCGATGTTGACGGTGGCATCGGTGAACAGGAACACCCGGTCTTCGACGATCATGATGTAGACGCCGGTCACCAGGCGAGAGCCTGGGCGGGTGCGATGGATCTGCAAGGCGGGTTTAATGACTTCCGGGTACTCGTAGGTGAGGCCGGCCACATAGGCGTCCGCCTCGCCCATCTTTACCATCATGGGGCCGAACACGTTTGGCTCGGCGACCTGCTTGTAGGCTTTTGGCAGGACCATGCCCTTGCGGGCGCGCAGTTCGTGGAACGCTTTGACATATTCATCGAAGCGCTCAAAGTTGTTGGGGTCGACGATGGCACAGTCCAGGTCGAGCGCCATATCCTTGATCATTTTGCGGATGACCTCAGGACGGCCGATCAGGATGGGGATACCGATGCCTTCATCCTGGACCTGGGCGGCGGCACGGATGATCTTGGTCTCTTCGCCTTCGCCGAAAGCGATGCGCTTCTTGGGTTTGGCGGATTGGGCCTTGTGGGTGATGAAATAGCGGACGCGTGCGCCCTTGCCTTGGCGGAAGGTCAGTTGTTCGCGATACTCGTCGATATCGACGGTCTTGCGGGCGACGCCGGTCTCCATGGCGGCTTTGGCTACTGCGGTGGATTCCCACAACATGACGCGCATGTCAAGCGGCTTGGGGATGATGTAGTCGACCCCAAACTTGAGGCTGTCGACGCCGTAAGCGCGCAGCACGTAATCGGGGACATCTTCGCGGGTGAGGTCGAAGAGGGCCTGGGAGGCGGCGAATTTCATTTCTTCGTTGATGGCACTGGCGCGCACATCCAGGGCGCCGCGGAAAATGAAGGGGAAACCCAGCACATTGTTGACCTGGTTGGGGCAGTCCGAGCGGCCGGTGGCGACGATGACATCCGGGCGGGCTTCCTTGGCCAGTTCATAATTGATTTCGGGATCGGGGTTTGCCATGGCACAAATGAAGGGGCGGTCGGCCATGGTGCGGACCATGTCGGGGGTCAGGACATTGGCGACGGACAGGCCATAGAAGACATCTGCGCCGCGCACGGCCTCTGCCAGGGTGCGCTTGTCTGTATCCACGGCAAAGGGTTCCTTGTACTTGTTCATGCCTTCGGTGCGGCCCTTGTATATGACGCCTTTGCTGTCGAGCATCAGGATGTTCTTGCGCTGCACGCCCCAGCGCATGGCCAGGTTGGCGCAGGAAATGGCGGAAGCACCGGCTCCGGAGATGACCATCTTGATATCAGCGTGCTTCTTGCCGACGATTTCGAGTGCATTTGCCAGGGCCGCCGAAGAGATGATGGCGGTACCGTGCTGATCATCATGGAAGACCGGGATATCCAACATACCTTTGAGGGTTTCCTCGATGTAGAAGCACTCGGGGGCTTTGATATCTTCCAGGTTGATGCCCCCGAAGGTGGGGGCAATGGCTTTTGCCACCATAATGACTTCATCCGGATCGTGGGAGTCGACTTCGATATCGAAGACATCCACGTCGGCGAATCTTTTGAAAAGGACGCCCTTGCCCTCCATGACGGGTTTGCTGGCCAGGGCGCCGCGATCGCCCAGTCCCAGGATGGCAGTACCGTTGGTGAGGACCGCCACCAGGTTGCCTTTGGAAGTGTACTCGTAGGCGGCTTCCGGATCCTTTTCGATATCGAGCACCGGCACGGCCACCCCGGGAGTATAGGCCAGACTCAAGTCGCGCTGGGTATCCATCGGCTTGGTTGGGATGACGGCGATCTTGCCCGGTTTTCCATTCAGATGGTGATATTCCCGGGCTTCCTGATCTGTGATTTTAGGCATATGACCTCCATAATAAGAGACACGAAAAGAACAGATTGACAGGATTATTATTACACAGGTTATAACTGGACGATAGTTTCTTTTGTCACTATTATTTTGAACGCCTTGCCTTAGAAACCTTGACAACCATCCTTACACCTATTGATTCCTTCTTTTTTAAGCAATTAATCGAGGCCCTGAATTTTGCAACAATACGTCGGTTTCGTGTATAATACGTTTAAAATGTATGGATGGAAGCCGCTTTTCAAAGAATACTTGCATGACAGCGGCCACGACTTGAAAATTGAACTCCTGGAAAATCATGGGTGCGCCCCTGACCCGAAATCAGGGCAGTTTCTTTGGGAAGTCTGGGTGTCTGAATCGAAGATGAAATTTCACAATCAATGGAATAGATTTATTATTAAGAAACAAAAGGCCTCCCAACCCTTCCGTCGGCGGTAACTGATTCGTTACCTGCTCGCGAAAATCAATCTGTGTCTTTTTTACCCGGGATGGGGCACGGACACAGTCGAAAATCCAGGTCAATTTCCACAGCCGTGGCCTCCCAAAATGGCGGCCTGCGGCTGTACGTTTTAAAAATGGCACAGCGGATTTCGGCGATTGAACCCCAACAAAAGAATTCCAAACGGGTGAATATATACCTGGATGGGAAATTTGCCTTCGGCCTGACCGCCGTGGTGGCCGCATGGCTCAGGGTGGGGCAGGATCTTGGCGAAGATAAAATCGCTGGTTTGAAAGAACAGGATGAACGTGAAATTACGTACCAGAAAGCCCTGCACTTTCTGAGTTACCGGCCTCGTTCCTCGGAAGAAGTGCGCCAGAACCTTTTAAAACGTGGAATCTCTGAGTCGCTTAGCGTAGAAACCCTGAACCGTCTCCAGAGTACAGGCTTGGTAAATGATGAGGATTTTGCCCGTGCCTGGGTGGAAAACCGCAACACGTTCCGTCCGCTTGGAAAGCCAGCTTTGCGAATGGAGTTACAAAGGAAAGGTCTCAGTGATGAGATCGTTAAGACTGTATTGGATACGCAAGTGGACGAGGCAGATCTGGCTCTAACGACTGCCCGGAAATACGCACGCCGCTTGGAGGACCTGGAATGGCCCGCGTTCCGCCAGAAGCTAAGTGGATTTCTCGCCCGGCGCGGCTTCTCCTACACGACATTAGCCCCGGTCGTCTCTGAAGTCTGGAAAGAAACCCAGACGGCGGACACCGGGAGTATATCTGAAAATGAGGAATATCCATGAACTCGATTATCGCCATCGTAATTGCTGGCTTGACCCTGGTAATCGGCCTCGCCATCGGCTATTACATCAGCCATACCCAGTCTGAAAAGGCGCAGCGCCAACAGCGGGAAAAGGCTGAAGATGTAGCAGAAAAGGCCCGTGAACAAGCGCGTGTTATTGAACTTCAAGCACGTGACAACGCTCTTAAGATTTCACAAGCGGCCGAATCAGAGATTACCCGCCTGCGATCGGAATTGACGCACGAAGAGGAGCGTCTGCAGCACCGCCGGACTGAATTGGATGGTCGGGTGGAACGTCTGGAACAGCGTGAACAGGCCCTGAATAAACGCCAGAGTGCGGTTGACAAGCGTGCCAACGAAATAGAGAAATTGCATCAGACCCAAATGGAGGAACTTCAGCGTGTGGCCCAGATGAATACGGAAGAGGCGCGCATTCTTCTTTTGGCTGAGGTTGAAAAAGATGCACGGGATGATATGGCCCGCATCATCCGGCAGATCGAGACCGAGGCGCGTGAAGAAGGAGAGAAGCGTGCCCGCAAGCTTATAGCTGATTCCGTCCAGCGCGTTGCAACGGAAAATGTAGCGGAATTCACCACTTCTCTGGTGCCGCTGCCGAACGAAGAAATGAAGGGCCGCATCGTGGGACGCAACGGTCGGAATATCCGCGCATTTGAGCAGGCCGCCGGAGTGGATGTCATTGTGGACGATACTCCCGAGGCTGTGACCATCTCCTGCTTCGAGCCGGTCCGCCGGGAAGTGGCCCGGCGTGCCTTGTCGAAATTGATTCTGGATGGACGTATCCATCCGGCGCACATCGAAAAAGTGTTGGAAGATGAACAGAAGGCAGTGGACAAAGTTATTGTGGAAGCCGGGGAACAGGCCACCTTTGACGCCGGGGTTACCGGTCTGCATCCGGAAGTAATGCACATGATGGGGCGGCTCAAATACCGCACCTCCTATGGGCAGAACCAACTGGCGCATGCCGTTGAAGTTGCCAAACTTTCCGGGATATTGGCAGCTGAATTGGGTGCCAACGAAGAAGTTGCCCGACAGGCCGGTTTCCTGCACGATCTCGGGAAAGCCATGGATCATAACCAGGAAGGTACACATGCCTTGCTGGGTGCGGAATATGCAAAACGCTATGGTGTGAGCGCGCAGGTCGTCAATGCCATTGCTGCGCACCATCATGAGGTCGAGCAGGAGAGCGTGGAAGCTGTAATTGCTGAATCTGCCGATGCCATTTCGGGAGCTCGTCCTGGCGCCCGCCGCGAAGATCTGGAAGCATACATAAAACGAATCCGCACACTCGAAGATATGGCAACTGCTTTCAAGGGCGTCTCGCAGGCATATGCGATCCAGGCTGGTCGTGAAGTGCGTATCATCGTCAAGCCGGAAGAGATTGACGACCTGGAAGCAACCCGGTTGGCGCGCGATATTGCCAAAAAGATCGAGGAAACCATGCAGTACCCCGGCCAGATCCGGGTTACGGTAATCCGCGAGACTCGTGCTGTGGATTATGCCAAATAGTGTTATTTATTGAGATTAAAAAGCCAGCCATTACTGATAGTGGATTTTGACTCCCCTGATTGGCTGATATCCACGAAGCCCAACAGACCCTCCGTGATGCATCAAAGCCAAATGTTACTTTCTAGGTATCGTTGCATCAAAGCGAAATGTTACCGTGAGATTTTCCAAAGTTTGGCTACTTTCTCATCGATCATGGTTCTTAGTCGGACTGG
>JBEKCT010000219.1:0-4998 GCA_050014715.1 Anaerolineales bacterium
ACGCCCGCAAGTGGCCTGATTTTCAGGCCGAGTGCCGAGAGCCAGGATCGGACTGGCGACACCGCAATTTTCAGTCGCGTGCTCTACCAACTGAGCTATCTCGGCCTGGAAACTCACCGTCGATGAAGCGGAAGGATTTTACACGTAGAGAAGAAGATTGTCAAGCAAAGGTCAAAATTATTTTTACAATCATTTTACAATCTGGTCATCTTCCGGTTACTTGAAAGACCTACAATGCAGAAAGGAAACTGAAATCAAAAGGAGATGACCTAATGTTAAAAATGAATGCGTATATCAAAAAATTTGTTATGGTCGCCCTCATTCTGGTAATCGTGTCAGTCGGATTCCCATCCGCGAGTACATCGGCTGCCGGCTTGACTGGTCAATACCAGGCCCAGCCTGATTATCCCTGGCTCGAAAATCTTTGGGCACGCCAGCAAGCCACCTACCAGCGCCAAAGTAACTTGCTGTCCAATGCCAGCACATTTATTTCCAAGGCACAAGCCCTCATTAATAAGGCTTCCGCCAAAGGCTGGGATACTTCCGGAATTCAGGCTGCCCTGAATGCGCTCTCCGCCGTCATTCCAGCTGTGCAGGCCGCTCATGCTCCGGGCGCCGCAATTATTGCCAGTCATGCCGGTTTCGACGCGAGCGGAAAGGTTACCGACCGGGCCACCGCCATTGCCACGGTGGAATCCCTCGCTCAGGTTCTAAGGGACACTCGCATCGCCATGAATGGCACCTTGAAGGCGCTGCATGAGGCTGTCAAAGCCTTCCGGCAGGCCCACCCTCACCCTGCCATCACACCTGCCATTGCGCCATCCACCTCGCCGGCTACCTAAACTGGCCTCCACGGCAGCGAGAGACACGGCCTCCTGCCGTGTCTCTCTTTTGCAGTACAATCAAGAAAATCATCGACTCAATAAATTGTAAAAGCAATGGGTATACGGAAGGTCCCGAGGCCCCGGACAGTATCTCGAAGGGTGCGAAGCCGTACTGACCTTCTCGGCTCCGATTTATTGAGTTAATTTCGAGATAACCTAAATGTGAGGTGAATATGGATCGAAAAGTTATTTCCAGCGAAAAAGCGCCCAAAGCCATTGGCCCCTATTCCGTCGCCATCCGGGCCGGGATGTTCGTCTTCACAGCCGGGCAGGGCGGGTTGGATCCACGCAGCGGAAACCTTGTGCCAGGCGGGATCGAAGCAGAGACACGCCAGGTGTTGACCAACATCCTGAATGTCCTGGCAGATGCCGGGTCAGGTATGGATGCTGTGATCAAGACCACAGTCTTTATGACTGATTTGGCTGATTTCGGTAAAATGAATTCCGTTTATGCCGAATTCTTCCCGGAAAACCCGCCTGCCCGCAGTACCGTCCAGGTGACTGCCCTGCCAAAGGATGGCCGGGTTGAGATCGAAGCGGTGGCGCTCGTGAAATGAGCTCTGAACTCATCCTTCTCGTGGATGACGAACCATCCATCGTCCAGCTCGCCCGGATGTACCTGGAACGCGAAAACTTTCGGGTGGAAGCTGCCGGGGATGGGGAATCTGCGCTGGAGGCTGTCAGGCGATTAAACCCCGAACTGATTGTGTTGGACGTCATGCTTCCCAGGCTGGACGGATTGGAAGTTTGCCGCCGGCTTCGGGCTGAAAACAACCCGGTGGCGGTGATTATGCTGACAGCCCGCGACGAGGATATCGACAAAATTCTTGGCTTGGAGCTCGGGGCCGACGATTACCTGACCAAACCCTTTAATCCACGCGAACTGGTGGCCCGCATCAAGGCCATTCTCCGGCGGGCTGAACGGCTCGCAGTTCAACCGGTTGCCGCCCCCATTCAATTGGCAGGCCTGACGATTGACCCAGTCCGCCGGGAGGCGCGCATTGCCGGTCAAAGCCTGGACCTGCGTACCCAGGAATTCGAACTGCTGCTCATCCTTGTCGGCCAGCCGGGCCGCGTTTTTACCCGTGAACAATTGCTTCAGCAAGCCTGGGGCTTTGATTTCTATGGGCAGACCCGTACAGTGGATGTGCACGTCGCTCATCTGCGCAAAAAACTGGCTAACAGCCGGATCACCATTGAGACAGTTACCGGGATCGGCTACAAACTGGTGGCATAATGCCTCACTCTATCCGGTCACGATTATGGTGGAGTTATGTACTTGTCACACTGGCTGCACTGGGTATAGTGGCATTCGTCTTATTAATCTTTATTATTCAGAACCCGTCCACGTACCGGCAGGCGAGTGCCCGCCTGACGGTGGTCGCAGCCCTGCTGCGCAGGAATGAAGCTGTTCTGGAAAGCCTGGCCCAGCCGAACCTCCAGACTCGCATCGAACAGGCTGGTCAAAACAACGCTGTAAGGATCGTCATTTTCAACCAAAAGCGTCAGGTGGTGGCTGATTCACAATCCGCACAAATGGGTTCTTTATCAATGCCACTTCTCCCCCGCTTGCGGATTTCTTCAGTAATGAAAGACCAGAATGGCCAATTATGGTTATATATCATCCAGCACCTGAACAACGGCGGCTGGCTATTGGTGGCCGTTCCCCGGCCGGCAGTACCCTTATTAACCATCTTGAGTGACGAATTAATGCTTCCAATCCTGGGTGCTGCTGTAGTAGCTCTGATAATTTCTCTTTTGGTCGCTTTTTGGCTGGCCCGCTGGATCGGTGGACCGCTTCAACATTTGGTGATTGCTTCGCGGCAGATGCCTTCCATGAACGCGCAACCGATCAGCTTGCGTGGACCCCATGAGGTCCAGGAATTGACGCGCGCATTCAATGAAATGAATAACCGTGTTCAGACTTCCAGAAAATCACAACGTGATTTCGTGGCCAACGTTTCTCACGAACTTAAGACTCCGCTGACCTCCGTTCAGGGGTTCGCCCAGGCCATTCTGGATGGCACCGCCAATACACCTGAATCCCGCCAGCAGGCTGCCAGGGTCATCTATAACGAGGCCGGTTCCATGCACCGCATGGTGTTGGACTTGCTCGACCTGGCCCGGCTGGACGCCGGCACGTTCGAACTGCAATGTGCACCGGTTGATCTGCCGGCCTTGCTCAACAACATCGCTGAGAAATTTTCTCCACAGGCGCATGCTTCAGGCGTTTCCATACACGTTGAATCTGGCGAGCTGCCAGTCGTCATGGGAGATGGTGACCGGCTGTCACAAGCCTTCTCCAACCTGGTGGATAATGCCTTTAAGCACACCCCATCCGGAGGCACTATCACGTTGCGGGCCAGGTTGTCCGACACTGAAGGTTCACCTGGGAAAGGTTCGGAGATTCAGGTGGATGTGGCAGATACCGGTGCAGGCATTTCGCCGGAAGCTCTGCCGCATATCTTCGAGCGTTTCTACCAGGCTGACCCATCCCGCCCGGGTGGCGAGAAACACGGAACCGGACTGGGATTGGCGATCGTAAAGGAAATTGTGGGGGCGCACAGTGGTAAAATAAGCGTTCGGAGCGTACCAAATTCAGGCAGCCTGTTTACCGTTACGCTGCCGCTGGTACCACCGGACGTTTCTGCGGTTAGCCGGCGGAAAATATAAATTATCATGCCTTCCGTCTCCATTATCATCCCCTGTCATAACGAGCAAGCTACCATCCGGAAATTACTCGAGGCGGTTTACGCGCAAACTTTTCCGCGCGCCGACCTTGAAATGGTCATTGCAGACGGCATGTCCACCGACGGGACACGCTCTGAGATCGGCGCGTTTACTAAAGCCCACCCCGACCTGCGTATTGCCATTGCCGAGAATCCTGTGCAAAGCATTCCCTCCGCTTTAAATTGTGCTCTTAAAGAAGCTCAAGGCGAATTTATCGTCCGCCTGGATGCACATTCTGTTCCTTACCCTGATTATATAGAACGCTGCGTGGCAGACTTGCAGGCAGGTTTGGGTGAAAACGTGGGCGGTGTCTGGGAGATCCATCCTGGCGCGACAACCTGGATGGCGCAGTCGATCGCTGCGGCGGCTTCCCACCCGTTGGGTGTGGGGGATGCCCTCTATCGCCACGCCAGCAAGGCCTCCCGGGTGGATACCGTTCCCTTTGGAGCCTTCAAGCGCGAATTACTGGCTTTGGTCGGCTTCTTCGATGAGTCGCTGCATTCCAATGAAGATTACGAGTTCAACACCCGCATCCGCAAGGCGGGCGGTACAATTTGGCTCGACCCTGCCATCCGTTCCGTTTATTTCGCCCGGTCGACACTGTCTGCATTGGCCAGGCAATATAGCCGGTATGGGTATTGGAAATGGCGGATGTTGCGCCGGTACCCCGAAACGTTACGCTGGCGGCAAGGACTCCCACCATTGTTCGTATTGAGTCTGCTCCTTGGAATTGGCCTGGCGGTTTTTCTACCGGTTTTCCGGATCATATTGGCGGCAGAAGTCTCGGTTTATTGTTTAATTCTGTTGATCGCCGGATTTCACACCTCCAGAAAGCAGAAAAATGCCCTTCTAGGCTTCGGTTTACCCATCGCAATTGCAACCATGCACATTGCCTGGGGTGCAGGCTTCTTATGGAGTATGATTAAGGGGATTTTTACTGAGTGGAGCCCGGAGAAAAAGTAATGCAATCATCTACACGACCCAGACCAATCGGCTGGCGCGTTCGTTCGCGCGACCAACGTATCATCCTGCTGATTGGTGATGCATTTGTATCCACGATAGCACTCTTCGGCGGGTTGTATTTCTGGGGGCAGAAGGACGCCTGGTTGAAGTTCTCCTTGCATTTTATCCAGCAGCGCGTTGAATTCTGGTTCTATCTCTTGCCGTTGATCTGGATGATATTCCTGGTTGAGTTGTATAACCCGCATCGTGCAAGAAACCTGCGTCAAACCGTGGCCGGCATTGCCCTGGCTGCCCTGGCTGGACTTCTTTTGTATGCGTTGGTTTATCTTATTTCGCAGAAAGGTTCTCTGCCACGTCTGGGCATCGGTATCTTCCTGGCTTTCGCTGCCGTGTTGACACTGCTCTGGCGGCTGATCTACAT
>JBEKCT010000220.1:0-4993 GCA_050014715.1 Anaerolineales bacterium
CAATCGAAATGGAAGACATGTAACGGGATATTACAGGCAGCCATATCGCGGATGAATCCTGTGACGGTTTCCTCATCGTAATTGGTGGTAAACGAGGTGGAAAGCCACAGCCCAAACGACCAGGCGGGTGGCAGGGCCGGGCGCCCTGTCAGAGCAGTGTAACGCTGGAGCACTTCCTTGGGTGTGGGACCATAAATAACAAAATAATCAAGCGCTTCACCGGGCACACTGAACTGCACCCGTTCGACTTTTTCGGAGGCGACTTCGAAGGAAACCTTTTCTGGATGGTTGACAAATACACCGTAACCGCGGTTCGTTATATAAAATGGTATATTCTTATACGACTGCTCACTACTGGTGCCGCCATCCTCGTTCCATATGTCAACCATCTGGCCGTTTTTAACAAGAGCAGAAAAGCGTTCTCCCATCCCATAAATGCACTCCCCCACTCCGATATTTAGCTGTTCGTGAATGAAACGTCCATCCGGTGTATCCACAAAGCCCAGGCCATGCCAGGAACTGGAAGTAACGAGGCGCTCCCCGGCTTTGTATTCCACTAACCAGGTGTCGCCCTTGTGAACACACGCACTTAATTGACCGCTCGTCATAGTTGCGGATTGCTCATCTTCCGATACCACCGGTTTCGGATCCGGTTGTTCGAAAAGAATAAACTCCGGTGTGCGCGGCTGCCCGCCTTTATGGTGGACAATCTGCACGTGAATGACATTTTCCATCGGCGCAGTGAACCGGATGCTTAATAAGGGCACATCATGTGTATCGGCACGCGTGACGATTTTTGTCGTTGGAGCATAAACAGTCATGGCACCCGGTTCCACCGCAACTTCGTATAACCCAGCAGGAAAATAGGGCGTCATCCCTTTACGTATTTGCCAGTTTCCGTCGGTAAATTTCATAGACTTTTCTCTTGGTAACAGAAATGTAGTTCAATTCTGGTTTTTCTACGTACAAAATCCATCCAGTGTGAAAAATGTGAGTTCTGGACACACAACTTACCTGTCTCATAGTGAAAAAAGTAAGCTGCAGTTTTCTCACTTTTCAACTAATCGTTGCGCCGGTCTACTTGATGCCTCCGGCGGTAATTCCCTTGGTAAGAGTCCTCTGGAAAATCAGGAAGAAAATGATGCATGGCAGGATACCCAGCAGCCCGGAAGCACTTTGGCCGGTGATATTCACTCCATATTGTCCCTGGTTAATCGCCAGGGCCAGCGGTACGGTCATGTTTGCATTCGAGGGCAGAAGGATCAAGGGCAGGAAGAATTCATTCCAAGTCCAGATGAAGAAGAACACAAACAAGACAGAAAGGGTCGGCAGGCTGAGCGGGGCGACGATATCTAAAAGCAGGCTCATCTTGTTGGACCCATCCATCATGGCTGCTTCCAGGATTTCACGCGGAAAGGAGCTGAATACAGACGATAACAGGTAGGTGCCAAATGCGCTTTGAATTACGGTAAGAACCAAAATAACCGCGACAGGTGTATCATAAATGTTCAAAAACTTGGCAAAATAGTATAACGGGTAAGCCAACGCCTCCTGTGGTAGGAAATTAGCCATCAGGAAGAAAACAAGCAACCATGCCCTCCCTTTAACCTTTCCGAATCCCATTGCGAATGCATTGAGCAACGATAGGATGACAGCCAGTACTGCCACCGATAAGCTGATGAATGTACTGTTAAAGAGTGCCCTTGAAAAATCCGCACGAACCCAGAAACTCTCGAGGCTCGTAAGGTTAATCCCATGCGGCAGGCTGAGTGGACCAAAACGGGCAAACTCAGGTTCAGTTTTTATTGCATTGATCGTTACCAAAATGAACGGCATAAGCATAAGGAGTAGGATGATTGCCAGGGCAGCTAGGGCAATCCATCTCATTACCGGGTTAGTGGATCTGAAACTTTTCGCAGCCATCAGGCGCTCTCCGCATTTTCTTGCCGTGACTGGATGTTGATGAAAAGGGCAGTAAGAAGAATGATAATGATTGCCATTGCCAGCGAAACAGTGGACCCATATCCCACTTGTTGCGTTTCAAAAAATTGTTTATAGGCATAATACGAGGGAACCGATGTCGCATTACCCGGTCCTCCACCTGTTAGCACATAAACCTGGCCAAATATTTTAAGCGTGTAGATCGTGGTTGTTAGAACCACTACCAATATTTCCGGCCGGATCAGGCGCATGGTAATGTACCAGAACTTCTGCAACCAGTTGGCTCCATCGATGGAGGCCGCCTCTAACAATTCAGGGTCAACCCTTTGCAAGGCTGCCATAAAGATCACGATCGGGTAACCGATCTGGAACCAGACCATCACTACCATGACCGCTAGCAGCGCCGTCGAAGGATCTCCCAGCCAATTGCGCGTCAAGGCAGATAGTCCGATAGCTTTAAGGGCATAGTTCACAACCCCCCAGTCCGGTTGCAAGATCCAAGCCCATACGATGCCAATCACCGCTGAAGGGAGAATCTGGGGTAAATAGAAACCGGCCCGGAAAAAACTCGAGACTCTTTGGCCGAAGGCGTTTGCGATGTAATCGAAGAGAAAGGTTGCCAGCAGCAACCCGACAATGACCGGGATAACAGTCATGGCCAGCAGCAAGATCAGGTTGTTCCGGAACGAAAGCCAAAAAACGGAATCACCAATCAATTCCTGATAATTGCTTAACCCAGTCCAGACTGGCGTGCGAACACCCCCCCACTGGGTAAAACTGATCCCAACATTAGTCAGAAAAGGAATAATGATAATGACCAGGAAGGCAATAATTCCGGGAATTAAAAATACACCATAGCCCTTATTGATGGAGGAGGTTTTTTGTTTCATGCCTTTTTTGCTCATACCTTTCCCAAGGCAGTGCTCCGGGATCGGAGCATTGCCTTGGGTTTCGATTACAAGCCGCGCAGGCTTACTTCTTTATGGCTGCATTGTATGGGCCGGCAATTTCATCCAGGAACCCGGAAGGAGTCTTGGTTCCATTCATCAGTTCCTGGGTGGCTGAGACCAGGTCATTGTAATAGCCAGCGACAGGCCAATCGGGATAGAACCCGATGCCGTCGGAGGCAACCAAATTTGCAAAGAGCTGGTTAAATTGCTTTACTTGAGGGTCCGTGATCTGGGAAGTATCGGCATTGATCGGGAGGCCACCAGCATTGCCCATCAGGGTCTGGATTGGCTTGCTCAGGGTGATATCAATGAAATCATACGCCAGATCCTTGTTCTTTGAACCGGCCGGGATGGCCCACAGGTTGCCACCAGAGCCTGGGCTGATCTTGTTGCCTGGCCAGAGTTCCACATTCCACTTGAAGGGTAGTTTGGCAGATTGTAATCCGCCGAACAGCCAACTGCCGCCCATCATCATCGGGTTCTTGCCGGCCTGGAAGTCGTTCTGCATATCCTGAGCCTTCATATTGACAGCATCTTTGCTGACATAGCCTTTCTGGACCCAGGTGGTTAACTCCGTGGCTCCGTAGGTGAACTCAGGGCCATGGAAATCGATGCCTTTGAGTAGTTGATAGTTGGTAACAAAGGTCCGGTCCGCCTTGCTAAGCGCCAGCATATAGAAGATTTGCTGTGCTGGATACTCAGCGCCGGCTGTGGCAAAGGGGGTGATCCCTTTCGCAACAAATGCATCCGCCGCGGCATATAGATCATCCACCGTAGTCGGCACTTTTATATTATTCTTGTCGAACATGTCCTGGTTATAATAGAGCATGACAAACTCACCATAATCGGTGACGCCATACAGATTGCCACTGCCCATGATGCCGGTTTTGGGATCATACTCACAGGTGGTTAGAATGCTGGGGGAAAGGATTTTATCCCAACCACGCTTGGTGGCCTCGGCGGTCATGTCTGTCAGCAAGCCATCAACCGCAAACGTACCGGCATTGCCCGCACCTTTATTGATTTCAATAAGGTCCGGTGCACTGCTCGAGTTTAACACCATTTGGGCAGTTTTTTGCATCTGCTCGAAGGTATGCAGTTCATAATGGATTGTGACTCCCGGATGTGTTGATGTAAATTGTGTCTGAGCCGCTGCCCAGGCTTTTCCCAGAGCGCCATCGGGCGGTTCGTAGTACCACAGGTTGAAAACTTTCGGCTTGGGTGCACAGGCCGCCATCCCTGCTACCATGACAAATGCCAGAACACTGGACAACAGTTTGAATATTTTCGTAGACATCTCATTCTCCTTGTAATTGGTTTTTAGAGAAATTGTGGCAATACTTTCCGACATTGAATCCGCAGTTGGAATTACGATTTATACTGTCTTGCTCCTGAACCTCCTTTCATCTCAACAGGATGCTTTCTCGAAGGATATGTACCAACATTTTTAGGAGACCAAAACAACCGTGAGCAATGGAACCATTTCCAATTAGTTTACCTGTGACGCTGCCACGTCAACCTGAAAGAGGCTTGCTGCTACTATCGGGTATAATTAAACGGGCAGAGTTACATGACCGAACCTGGTATTTGCCGGGTTTGCTCAAGGTGCTTTGCTCACCTGGGAGATACTGACTCACTTCGCGGTAGGCAGTATCTCCTTATTTTATATTTATCTTCGAGAAGACTCCTTTCGATAAAGTAACTGACGGGATTGGCGAACCTCAAGCTTCCGAGACTTTTTCAGCTTCCAAGATCTGTACTTTGCTCTTGGGTTTATCTACGTTTCGGAGACATGGGCCAGTGCTGCCACGCACAACCAGGCGGCATGGGATTAATTTCTGGATTGGCTCGCGTTCTTTTGTTTCCAGTTGTTGAATCAGTAACTCTACACTTAAGCGACTAAGCTCAGCCGCTGCAATATCCGATGTTGTGAGAGGGGGGGTCATCATTTCAGCCATGCGTGGGGAAGAGACAATAACAACCAGGGAAAAATCCTCCGGGATATTCCAGCCGCGCTCTGAAATAGCTCGCATTATGCCTGGAACTGCCCGTTCATTCATCGTGATAAGTGCTGTCAGGTCTGGACACTCAGCCAACATTTC
>JBEKCT010000221.1:0-4960 GCA_050014715.1 Anaerolineales bacterium
GTTCTACTGGGGCCTCGACAAGCAGTATCCCCAACTCGGTCCGCACAACCTGCTCCTGTGTGGTGATTACCTCCGCAGCTTCGAGGAAATTTTTGAGCGAACCGGTATGCCGGATGAACCAAACTTCTATATTCACGCTCCCGTCCGGTTGGATCCTTCCATGGCTCCGTCCGGGCACGACACCTGGTACGTGGCAGTGCCGGTCGGGCATCTCAACAACCAGATTCCCCAGGACTGGCCGCGCCTGCGGGCGCACGCCCGGTCGTTTATCCTCCAGCGCTTGGCCCGCCTGGGCCTACTTGATGTCGAAGAGCACATCTGCACGGAGGTGAGTTTTGGTCCCCAGGATTGGCGAGACCGCTACAACCTGCCGCTCGGCTCAACACACGGCCTCAGCCACAAACTTACCCAGTTGGCCTACCTGCGGCCGCATAACCGGCACAGCCGCTACCATAACCTGTATTTCGTGGGAGCCAGCACGCATCCCGGCACAGGCGTTCCGACCGTGCTTATATCGGCCGAACTGGCTGCAAAGCGCATCCTGGAGGATGCCGGCAGGTAAGGACTCGTAGTTACGACTTCAGTCGTTTACTTCGTGCCCGCCTGTCCCGCGCTGCTTTCCGGCGGGATCGTGTTGAGATCTTTTTTTTATTTATCGCCCCGGGAGGAAAGCCCTGTCAACCGCAGCGGCTCCGGAGCGGGAGGAGACACCGCCATGACCCTTTCCACTGCACGCCTGGCCCGTTCGATCACCAGGGCCAGCAGCAAACAATCCTATCTGACCGCCCGGCTGCTGGCCGACCGGGACCTGGCGGACGACTGTCTGCGCGCATATGCCTATTTCCGCTGGGCTGACGACATGATCGACCTGGAGCTTTCCGGCCTGGCTGAACGGACCGCCTTTATCGAGCGGCAAAAAAACCTCATCGATGCACTCTACCGGGGTGAGCGGCCGGAAGGTCTTTTACCCGAAGAGGCCATGCTGGCCGACCTGATCGCGCACGACCACAGCCCCGAGAGCGGCCTGGCTTCCTTCATCCGCAACTTCATGGGCGTGATCGCTTTCGACTCCTACCGCCAAGGACGCCTGGCCAGTCAGGCCGAGTTGCAGACTTACACCACCTGTCTGGCAACGGCGATCATGGATGGTCTGCAGTACTTCATCGGCAACGGCCAATCGTACCCTCAAACCCATGACCGGATGCTGGCAGTCAAGGGCGCTCACATCACCCACATGCTGCGTGACCTTTGCGAGGATCTTCCGGCCGGGCTGATCAATATTCCGGCGGAATATCTTGAAACCCACGCCATCGATGTGAATGAGTTAAACGATAATGAGGCCTTGCCCCTGTGGGTGCGCGAACAGGTGGTGCTGGCGCGGGATTGTTTCAGGCAGGGCAGGTCCTATATCGACTCCCTGGATGTTTTGCGCTGCAAACTGGCCGGAGTCTGGTATTGCGCCCGCTTTGAATTCGTCTTGCAGCTGATCGAAAAGGATGGTTTCCGGTTGCGAGCAGAATATCCTGAGCGCCACGGACTGAGAGTCTGGCTGGAGATGGCCCGCCTGGGGGTGGTGGTCACGCTGGAACACCTGGCTGGTCGATTACGCGCATTTACTGTGCGTTTTCTTTCTTCAGCCGCGCTGGTTTCCAGATGGAACATGCCCTCCTATCACATTAAATAGTAATGTTTCTCTTCTTCATAAATAAACAACGGAACGCGGATCTCACTGTTTCTGTGGGTTTAGGCGCTTTAACCCCCAAAAGAAATGCGCGTATACATACAATCCGTTCTATCTCACGCGCTATTTTTCCAGATGGTTTGTGATTAAATATAATTGAGCCTCTGGCGAAGTTAATCACCCCCAAAGGGTATATTGACTTCGTCCCAATATCGTGATATAGAAGATAATAATTATCGTTATAGAAACGTGGGCCGGTTCTTTGGGCAATATGACCCGGCGGAAAGGAGCCTTTGCATGGAGGTTACAATCTCGCACAACCAGGGCCGTGTCCCTGTAACTGTTTTTCGCGTGGATGGGGACATCGATTCTTTGAATCATGAAGAACTCGAGCGAATTGTTTTCCAGGAGATTGAAGCCGGCACGCGCTACGTCGTATTTGATCTCAGCACGGTTCCGTTTATCAGCAGTGCCGGTTTTCGGACTTTCATGAAGGTCTTTAAAAGACTGCGAGGTCTTTCTGAGGGCATAAGTGAAGAAGATTCGCACAAAGAGATAAATACGGGTGCTTACAAATCCCCCCATTTAAAACTCTTCAAGCCGAATAAATTGGTTGCCGGCACCCTGAAAATCGCCGGTTTCAATATGCTCCTGGAAGTACATGAGGATATGCAGACCGCCATCACATCTTTCCAGGCCAGCGGGATACCCTCCCGGTAAAGCCGGCTGCCTGGTGCGAAGGGATATTGGAGGAGTTGTGGGAGTGTTGGCCGGGCCTTAGCCAACACTCTCTTTATTTTCATTCCGGTGATTCCAGGTGAGCCGTAAAATAAGCGGGGAAAATGAAGAAGCCTCCCGGCTTATAATTGCGGGCATGTGGCGTCTGTTTTTTAGCTTAAGCCTGTTTATCTCCCTCCTGCTGGCTGCCTGCTCCCCATCCAAACCAGCCGGACAACTGCAGGTCATCGCCCACCCGGATGGTCCGTTATACGTGGGTGACCAGGTCAGTTTCGAAGTGCTGGCGCCGGTTGCCCCAGGGGAGCAGGGCGGCAGTATCCAGGTTACCTTCCAGGGACAGGAACTTGGCCAGGCCAGTTTTGCGCCGTTCGGGATGGGCAGCCGTAATCAGGCGACCCTGTGGTGGGCCTGGGACACGCGCAACCTGAAACCGGGTCGCTATGCCGTAACCTTTTCCCGCCTGCCGGACAAGTTGAGCTGGACCGAATCCTTCTCTTTGCGCTCGGAAAGCCAGGTCCCGCCGCCTCAGCCAGAAGGCCACTGGACCGCTCTCAACACCACCTGCTGTATTATCCACTTTATTACCGGCACTGCTGCTGCACGCGACATTGATGTACTGGGCCGGGAGGCCGACCAGGCGTCGGCTTCAGTGGCCAGGCAAATGGGGATTACATTGGACAAATCGATTGATGTTACCATCATGTCACGCGTACTCGGGCAGGGCGGCTTTACCACCAACAGCGTCTACCTCAGTTACCTGGATGGCGACTACACCGGCGACGAGATGCCAATCCTGTTCCATCACGAGTTTGTCCACTATTATGATGCTGTGGAAGGCGGTAAATATCGCCCGCCCTTTTTCGAGGAGGGGCTGGCCGTTTATCTTTCCGGTGGGCATTTCAAGCCGGAGCCGCTGGTCGCGCGTGCAGCTGCACTGCTGACCCTGGGCGGGTACATCCCGCTGACGAGTGTGGCAAACAATTTCTATGAACAGCAACACGATATCAGCTACCTGGAAGCAGCCACGCTGGTGAAATACATGCTGGATACCTATGGATGGGCGGACTTTAACCAGTTCTACCGGGATATCTCCACGCCGGAAAAGGGCCAGTCAGATTCCGCTGTGATCGATGCCGCCCTGCAGGCACATTTCAAACGCTCCTTCGCGAACCTGGAAAGCGCCTATCTGGCCAATCTGCGCAGGCAGCCTTTCACGGAGCAAGAGCGCATCGACCTGCAGATGACAGTGAATTTCTATGATACGGTCCGGCGTTACCAGGCGGCGCTCGACCCGTCCGCCTACTACCTCTACGCCTGGCTGCCGGATGGATCGGTCATGCGCCAGCGCAACATCGTATCCGATCTCCTGCGCCATCCGGCCGGCTGGCAGAACCGGTTGTGCGAGGCCCTGCTCGAGCACGCCCATGCAGAATGGTTCAGCGGTGATTATGACGGGGCGGGACGCACCCTGCATTGGATGAACTGGTTGTTGAACATCCTTGCGTTCTAAAAGCCTTGATTGGATTGCAGCAGCGAAGGAAAATGGGGGTGTTGAGAGATCTTCGACTACCCATTATTCTCCTTTCTTTATGATGACATTTTTCAATGCCCCTTTAAAAAGATTCAGGCGACCAATCCCGGTCGCCTGAAAATTGATCTTAGAATAATATTCTTCAGAACCAGCCACGCTAGGCGCAAGTACCTCCGAGCAGGGGCACCAGGAAGGGCAGCACCTTGCACCATAAATTGAGCTGGTCAATGGCAATAAAGAAACCTACGCAACATAAGATGAGTACCAACAAAACGATCAAGATGATCAGCCACACTGGGAACTTTTTCTTTGCCTTAACTGGTTCTGGCGGCAGCGGCACCGGGCCAGCCGGGACCTGGCCGGAGTAAACCGGTGCGGGTGCAGGGGTGGGAGCCGGGGCAGGTGAAGGTGCAGGGGTGGGAGCCGGGGCAGGTGTGGGGACGGATACAGGAGCCGGTTTCTGGACGGTAGCAGCGGCGGGTTTGGACGAAAGGATTGTTGCGTTCACATCCCCAACGGGCTCATAAACCAACACGATGCCTTCGCCAAATGAGACCGTGTCGCCCGGGTTTAATTCCTGCATTCCACTGACGCGTGTGCCGTTGATGAAGGTCCCATTGGTGGAGCCAAGATCCTGGATCACGTACGTTGCGCCGCGCAATTCCATCCTGGCGTGTTTCCGTGAAACCTCGCCGTCGTTGATCGCAATGACATTTACGGCATCCCGTCCAATGGTAACCTCTTGCGCAACAAGAGGAAAAGTCTTGCCGACCGTCGGACCGGAGCGCATGACGAACTGATACTGAGCAGCCATAGATCCTCCTAATCAACCTTTTCGAATATGCCTAAGTGTACAGAGTTTCTCGAAAAATGTCAAATCAATAGTAGGAGAGTGTTGAAAAACAAGTTCTTAATTGACCAATCCATCAGACATTAATATAATGACTGAGATAGAAGATATCGATCAAAATGAAGTCAATCCGGTCCAGGAGTCTGACATGGAAAAAGAA
>JBEKCT010000222.1:0-4864 GCA_050014715.1 Anaerolineales bacterium
GGTCCGTTCCATGGGCAGTAACTGATACTGGTTGAAGTAGACTGCCTGCGCCTTAATCTCCGGCCCATATTGCACCGGCTGGCTGACACCTTCAGGAAAATCTGCCTTGCTGATCTCACGACAGTACGGACAGCGCTTGATCTCGGCTTGATGCTCTGTCACTTCCATGTGGACTCTTGGCACATCAAACACTTGTCGCTTTTCCATCCCACTGGCTTCAACCTCTTCCAACGACCTGTGACAGTGATGACAACGACTCACACGATGCACTTCTTCCCGGTCAGGATGCTCAACAGCTTTGAGCGTATACCCTGCATGACCTGGCTGTCCTCCGCTTTTCCTTCCATGACGTTTCCGCAGGCTCTTCGGTGCAGGTTTGTTGTATCCGTCACTGGAGGGCGGCTTACTACTATTGCTGCTATTCTTGGCAAGCCGATCTTCTAAAGCTTGCATTCTAGCCGCCAGGAGTTTGAAATTGTCGGTCAGCTTGCGAACCAACTCTACTACCGCCTCTTCTCCCTGCTGATAGGCTCGTCTCACATCTTCGTCGTTCGGAAGCTGATATGGTTCCATACCCTTTATTATCCATTATTTGTCCCGGTTATACTAGAATCATTCCTCCTTATCTTTTAATGACTTTTGACTCAATTTATGGCTGAGTAGTTACTAAATACTTATATTTAATTAAATCTGGCTCGCCAATTGACCACAACCTGCTTGAATATCAATTCCACGGCGTAGTCTGATCGTACAAGTTATCCCATGTTCTTCGAGAATTTGCTTAAATTTTTCTGCCCGCGTATGCGAGGTTGCTTTACCCGAATAGCCCATGGTGGGGTTGAGCGGGATGGCATTGACATGACAAAGCATACCCTTTAATTTCTTTGCCAGCAAAATTGCTTGTTCAGGAGTATCGTTGACTTCATTAATCAGAGCCCATTCGAAGGTTACCCGCCGCCCTGTAGAAGAAATGTACTCTCGGCAGGCTAAGAGTAATTCATCAATGGGATAGCGTTTATTTACCGGTAGCATGGAACTCCGTAAATCATCGTCCGCAGCATGCAAGGAAATGGCCAGGTTAATCTGGCGTTTTTCCGCTGCAAAGCGCCGTATGGCAGGAATCAAGCCGACTGTGGAAATGGTGAACCGGCGCGCCCCCAAGGAATAACCTTCTTGGTCATTTAGCCGGTCAATTGCATCCAGAGTGTTCTTATAATTATGAAACGGTTCTCCCATCCCCATTAGAACTATATTAGTTACAATATTATTTTCTTCTTTCAATTGATGGGCATAATACATCACCTGGGCTACAATCTCTCCACTTGAAAGATGCCGCTTAAACCCCATCTGCCCGGTAGCACAAAAAACGCACCCCATGGCGCAACCAGCCTGGCTAGAGATGCAAAGAGTATTACGCTTGTTATACCGCATTAAAACAGCCTCAATGGATTTCCCGTCTGCCAATTTAAATAGCGATTTCACGGTTTGTCCTTCTGATGAGGAAAGGCTGGTCACCAGGGTAAGAACATTGAAATCCAGGGTTTCGGCCATTTGGGTACGCAAAGTGGATGGAATGTTGGTAAATTTCTCCGGTGAATCCAAAAATTGCCGGTATAAACCTTGCCAGATTTGCCGGGCTCTATAAACTGGTTCACCCCATTCGATCATTAAAGAATCTAATTCTGACCGGGTGATATCGTAAACAAGTTTCATGATCTATTTTAACAATGCGGCCAAATTATCGACAACCAGATCAACTTTTGGTTGCCATCTTTCCGCTTGCTCGCGAGTACTTACCCCAGAAAGTACCAAGGCGGTAGGCATCCCGGCCGCCTGCCCACCGGCGATGTCAGTTTCCAACCGGTCGCCGACCACCAGAGTTTGTTTCGTCGTAGTTCCCAGGCGTGCACGCGCTAAATCGAAAAGATAAGGGGCTGGTTTCCCTGCATATAAAGGTTCCACGCCTGTGGCTGTTGTGATCACCGAAATCCAGGCTCCCGCTCCGGGAATTTGACCACGCTGAGTGGGGAAGGTCTTATCCGGATTGGTGGCGTAAAATGGCACACCGTTTCTCACAAGTAACGCCGCCTCACTCATTTTATCAAAATTGATCTCGTGATCGATTCCCATTACAACAGCCTTTGCCGATCTTGCGCTCTCCGTGGATAGCAATTCAAAGCCGCATTCGCGCAACGCTACTTTCACACCGACGCCGCCTACTACAAAGATTGGAACTCTGGAAGGAAATTTTTGAGTAAGCAGGTTGGCAACACTTAAGGCAGATGTTACTACTTGCCACGGTTCTACTTTGACGCCCAATTTGGCTAACCTATCAACATATTGGTCAGGAGTTAAGGTACCGTTGTTGGTGGCAAAAGCAACTTTTATTCCACGGTCATGCAGACGCTCAAATGTGCTGGGCAAATCACCAATTGGTGCATCTGCTTTCCATATGACTCCATCCATGTCAAGGATAAATGATCTGATGTGAGCTGGCAAAATATCAGGCATCTAATTCCTGTTCTTTATCATATACAGCTGCCAATGGAAGAGTGGTCCATTGTAACAATGGAAGAGCCATTGACACAGAGTTCTAACGATTCTCTCTGTTCTCCATCTGCTTTTCTACAACAACTTTATATCCGGATGAATAATGTTTGTTATTTTACTGATGGAAAAGGCCGGAGTGTGCCAATCCGGCCTTTAAAATTACCATGGACTATCTCATCTCACCATGAGAATTATTTCTTTTTCGGAATTTCAAGTACCTGGTCAACCAGTCCATATTCCACGGCTTGCTGTGCGTCCAGATAGAAGTCTCTTTCAGTGTCTTGCTTGATGACATCCACTGGTTTGCCGGTATGTTTTGACATGATGCTATTTAGTAATGTCCTAAGCCGTAGGATTTGTTTTGTCTGGATTTCAATATCCGTAGCCTGGCCTTGCGAACCTCCCAGGGGTTGATGCATATGAATTGTGGCATTTGGTAACGCGTACCGGCGCCCCTTTGTACCTGCAGTCAATAATACTGTCCCGAACGATGCTGTAACCCCAACAGCAACGGTGCTGATCGGATTGGAAATCATCTGCATGGTGTCGTAGATGGCCAAACCTGAATATATAACACCACCAGGCGAGTTGATATACATCTGGATTTCACGGTCAGGGTCTTCCCGGCTGAGGAACAATAATTGTGCCACTATCACATTGGCCACCTGGTCGTCAATTTGTGTACCAAGAAAGACGATCCGCTCTTTGAGCAGAAGCGAGTAAATATCATAAGCGCGCTCTCCTCTGCCGGAAGACTCAATTACCATCGGTATTACATTTTTTGGATTAGGGATCATATTATGCTCCATTTGGTTGAGCTAGAAGAACCGATAGGGTTATATATCCTGGTTATTTAACTTTGATTTCACCGTGTCGGGTCAAGTGCTTGATTTTGAAACCTTCTTCGAATTCTCAACAGGTTTCTTGGCTTTCGAAGAGGTGTTTACTGCAGCGCTGGCTTTTCTGGCAGGTTTCTTTTTGCTAGCCGTTTTTTTCCTGGTGTTGGATTTCTTTATTCCAGCCTTGCTCTCATTGGTTTTTTCCGCAGCAGGTGAAGTTTCACTGATAAGTTCCGGAGCTTCACCATTGGCAATCTTCTTCAAGCGGTTAAGGGTTTGTTGGACATAGGCTCGGTTGGCCGATTCCATCGCCACTGCATTCATTACTTGTTTGGGCGGTTGTGATTTTCCACGCACCATTTTTTGGAAACCAGTATCTCCCTGGTACTCACCCCAGGTCTGCTGGAAGGATGATTGCAGCATCTCCTGGGATACTTCGATTTTTTCTAATTTGGCTATCTCATCCATGATCAGTGAACGCTCCAACCGCTTAACTGCGATAGGTTTGGCTTCTTCAGCAACGAACTTTTCTTCATCCATCTCACGCGATTTCAAGTAGGTTGCCATATCAACATTCTGTTCAGCCAGTCGTGACTTCAGATCTTCCATTACATGTTCGACTTCATGATCCACTACCTGTGGAGGATATTTGATAACCGCAATTTCTTTTATTTTTTCCATCAATTTTGCAAAATATTCATCGTCATATTGTGCCTTGGATTGAGTCGCCAGATTGCCTTTAACTGCCTCTCGTAAGGCCTGGAGGTTCTCAAAAGGTCCGGCCTGCTTGGCAAATTCATCATTCAATTCAGGAAGTATGCTGCCACGTACCATTTTAACAGTTACCTCGAAACTAATTGTCTGTCCTTGCAGCGTTTCGTCTTTATCGTCTTTCTTGTATTTATGTGTAAATGATTTCTTTTCACCTACATTCATACCGACCAGTTCATTCGAGAAACCCGGAAAGGGATATTCTTCAGCTTTTTCATCATTCCGGACAAAAATTGGGAGACCAGGGCGATCTATTAAGGCCGTTTCCTCTTCGGCTGCCTTTGCTTTTACCCCTTTCAGGTCGATCATTACAAAATCACCTTTTTCGATTGGCCGATCAACCGTCTCAGTTTTGGCGTACATCTGGCGAAGTTCTTCGATCGAATCATTTAATTTGTCCTCGCCGGGTTCCTGCCAATCGTAAGGCAGGCGGATGGTACGATAATCTCCCAAGCTCACACTTGGGGCAAGTGGGACAGTGAAAGTAAACTTGGGATTCTTATCGAGATCCTCGACTTTTTCCAAAGAGCCGGCAGCTCCCGGTTCCAATTTGGCTTCCTCAAGGGCTTTTGGATATACTTCCTCCAAAAGAATATCTACTGCGTCTTCGACCACAACACCTTCTCCAAAACTTCGAAGCACGACATCATAGGGAGCTTTTCCGGGGCGAAAACCGGGGATATTCTTTCGTTCAGAAATCCGTC
>JBEKCT010000223.1:0-4824 GCA_050014715.1 Anaerolineales bacterium
CGATCCGATCTGGTATTGTGACTATCAATGGCAATGAGGTATTGGCTGAACCAGAGATCCCCGACGCAGTAAAACCTGTGCTAAAAAGTCTGGGTTGGGGACACTAGGATGATAAACTCAGGAGTAGCTTGATCATTAATAGCGAAGTCTCCATAGTGTATGTGTGGAGACTTTCGATTCAAACAGGGGAGGTTATCACTACGGATAAATAAATGGTTGTAATAGAGGTCAATTTTTATCTTCATTGCCGATCCACAGATTGCCCGGCTGGATGAGGCGATTTGGGCGAACGGCAACCTTCCCGGAATCACCTTCGATGAGTTCGAGGCATAGACCGCTCAGCATGGATGGATGAACCAGGCACAGATCAGGCACTAGCCCGTATTTCTGCCGGTAGTAATCGGCGGCGCGAGTCACTTTGACGGTCAATGTAGTACTGGGATCATTATCGAACCAGAGCATTCCTATGTTCATGGCGAACTCTTTGTTAATCAATCGGCGGAAGCCAGAATTTAAGCCAGCTGCCAGATTGGGAGAGACCAAATTGTGCACCCGGAAGCAGGTCTGCCAGAGCGGCCTGCGCCTGGTCCGTAAGCATCCGGGCATGATGATGATTTTTCACATGACCAAGCAGCCTGGTATGGAAATAGTCCATCCAGGGTTCCAGGTGGGTCAGGCGGGCTGGGTTAACCGTGACCACCGGCCAAACCTGGTGTTCCGGACCATACAGCAATAACCGGCGCAGGTCGTGCAATCCTTCAATGTCCCTACCGGCCAGAAGATCGAATCCGTCAAACAACAGCAAAATGGCCTGGCGGGTTCCGGGTAGTGCTTCGGCCCAATCAGCCAGCCGACCAAGGAAGGCCTGGGCGGAAGGATGAAAGGATGGCCAGATCCCCAGGCAATGAGGCAGATTCTCCAAGACACTCCATTCCTCGGGAAAGGGCGTGACTACGCCGAACTGGATATCCCCGGGATCCTGGAGGCCGGCCAGGCGCGCCAGGGACTGGAGTACGGCCGTCTTACCGCTGCCGCCATCGCCCGCCACCAGCAGCGGACCCGGAGCCGGGTTATACAGGTCGAGCATTACCGGCTGACCATCTTCGGCCATCCCGAGCAGAAGACATCCGCCGGTCAGACCGGCAGGCTGGGCTGGGAATGTCTCAGCAGGGGATGTAGCCAAGGAAACAGGAAGGGGCTGGCTCGGCTGGCGGGGTTCCGCCTGGATTTCATGGCAGGTTTCGATAACAGGGAATGATTGGTCAGTTGTGGACATACGAGCAACCTTTAGTTAAGAGCAGACAAGAGAGAATGGATAATCAGGTAATCTGAAGATAAGGGGTTAGGGAGCAGGAAAAAAGGGGGAACGGAGGGAAAATGAGCTGGAAGTTTGATATCCCTTGCGGGACAAGTTTCGTTATTCGAAAAAAACAAGTGAGGAACGAATAGGAGAAATTGAGGATTTTTAATTAGTGCTTGTTGATTGGTAGTCTTGGTTTGTTGATTGAAGATTTGTTCGTGAAGGAGAGCAGGGGTAAATCTGGCAGTAAAGCTCAGCGAAAGGGCAATGGCTGCGTTTATATAACCGGAAATCTTGATCGAACGGACTGACATTTTTTGCACATTTACTCCTGATAAGAGCCGGTTTGGATGGCCGGAAGGCGGCTGATGGGTAATAACAAATCAGCTTGGTTTACCCAATATTAGAACTATTGTTCTGATTTGTCAAGGGTTTGCAAGTGGATTGTAGATTGATAAGCGGGGTGATAGAATGATTGCAAGTTCTTCGGTGTACACACAAACATATCGAAAAGGATTGTTACCATGTCGCTACCCATTCCAGAAAAATTTCATGATCTCTTCAGCCGCCCCATCCTGTGTGGACTCACCACGCTCAACCCGAACGGACAACCGCACAGCGTGCCGGTCTGGTGTGATTTCGACGGGGAGCATGTGCGGGTGAATTTCCCGGCGGCAACTAAGAAAGCCAGGAATCTGAAGTTAAATCACAGGCTGTCGTTGCTCATCATTGATCCACAAAGCGGTCGGCATTGGATCGAGATCCAGGGGCAGGTGGGCGAGCCGATCGACGAGGCGCATGGCGCGCGCGAGCATATTAACAAGCTGTCGGAAAAATACACCGGCAATCCGGTTTATCAGCCATATGGCGCCAGCGGAATTAACCGCCAGATGTATGTGATCGAGGCGGTGAAGATAAACGGAAATTAGCCAACCTAGAAAAGGTAAAAGATTAAACCCTCTCACCACGATCCCGCGTAAGGGCAATGCGGAACAGGCGGTCACCAAGGAGCACAAAGGAAAAGAAAAAAATTGGTTTATATCTGTTCCCGAACCGGTTGAAATGCCCCAGCGTTTAAGAAAGTTCGAAAAATGAATGGAGACCATCCTATTTGGTGGTCTCCATTCATACACAAAGCATCATTATTTGCGGCGGTATGGCATGCCGCCCTACCCGACCAATGAACAAACCCTCTTGTCACTCCTCCGGATAGCCGATAGTCTGTCCGAAAAGAGCTTGCTGGCTTGGCTGCAAAACGAGTTTTTTCGCCAGAGCAGCCTTATTACAATTGTGGAACCACGCTGCCAAACCCAATGATATGCAAGCCAGGTAGACATTTTGTGCGATCAGTCCGGTATCGACGAAGTAATAGGACTTCTGGATCTCGGCATCGTATAGACCAGGTTCCGGAAATCCGGCCGTCTTGAACTTGTCGAGATCGACCACGTAGATCAGCCGTGCCAGAGCATTGGCGCCCAGCTTGCCCTGCCCTGCGCCGATCGCCAGCTCGCGCCAGTCGCCGGCGACAACCGGAGCCAACTGGTGAGTATCCGGCTCATATAAATAAATCCCATCCTGTATGGCAACATACATCCGGATCTCCTGGGCATTGCTGGCCGAGCCGGCTGTGCGGCCCGGCCCGTCAAAAGGTCCATTGAGTCGGTTGACACCCTGGGCAGCCCAGAGGATATCGGAGAAGATTTGCAGCGGGATCGGCTTGGCACCGATGGTGCGGGAGGTTCTTCTGTTTTTCAAGGCTTCAAAAACTGTTCCAGGGTGGTCAAAAAGCGGTTTAGGAAGCAAGATTGGCTGCAGTTCATTAATTTTCGTGTTTTCCATAAGCAATCCTCCAATTCGATGGTAACCAGGGCTGGTGAAGTCTTGTTAATTACTCCAGCATCAAAAGTGTTAATATTCTTCGTCCATATTAGCATGAAACTTTTGGTATTGCGCAAGTTTTACCAAAGAATTAAGCCTTCATTAAGGTTTTAAAGCACTCATAAGAATCAAACCAATTTAACTTGGTGCCCACGGTGAAACCATATTTGACATAACAAAAATCCCGTTTTCTTAATGAAAATGGGATCTCGTTTATTACTTCTCTCCGCTCACCTCGAGCCAAAGCGTTTTGAACTTGAGCGCATCCACTTCCATGACCGGGCTTTCACACATCAAGCGACCGCCGGCACCGGAATCGTGCAAGGCTCGCAGCAGGTTCCTGAAATCCAGGTCGGCTTCTTCCATGACCAGGTGATTCTTTTCGCCTTTGGGACCATAGGCTATGCCGGAGAGGTGAATGTGCAGGTGCTGCATGGCGGCATCACCGAGAGATTTGCGATAGTGCTCCAGGGCGGATATCCATTCGGCGTAGGTGTTCATGGCGCCATCGCCGAGGCGGGCGTGCAGGTGGGCAAAGTCGATGCAAGGAATTACGCCTTGAATAGCCTTAGCCATTTCCAGTACATCCGCAAGCGAGCCGAGCATGGCGGCTTTGCCGCTGATCTCGGGGCGCAGGGTGACCGGGTTGCCGGCCTGGCGCAGTTCGTCCACGCAGCCCTGCAGGCGCGGCAGGACAACTTTGAGCACTTCAGCAACCGAACGGCCAAAATAGGTGCCGGGATGGAAGATGATGTCGGTGGCGCCGGCCAGGTTGCCAAAGTGGGCGGCGTCCATCAGGTACTGGCGCAGGCGCGGCCATTTCTCATCGTCGCCATTCAGGTTAATGTAGTAAGGGGCATGCACGGAAAGCGCCACGCCGGTTTCTTCACCGGCCTGGCGGATAAGGGCGCAGGTGGCTTCGCCGACGCGCACACCGTTGACCCAGGCCAGCTCCAGTGCGTCTAGGCCGAGTGAAGCTGCACAGCGGATACCGCCGACCGTCCCGCCAGGGTTGGGCGGGGTGGCAAGGGGGGAGCCGACGGTGCCAAAGCGAAAGGAGAGGGTCATAAAATTCACCACAGATGAACACAGATTAATAAGATGAGGCTTGAAAATAGTTAAGAATTTGAGGTCTTCCAATTGACGGAGCGGCGAAGACGTTTAAGCTGCACTTTGGTCGTCCCAAAATTGATTAAGAGGCAGATCTTCAGTCCGGTGGCACGTAGATAGTTAAGGGATTGCGCAATTTGTTAATCTTTTTAAAATGGAAACCGCTTTCAATTCGACCAGTATCTGTTCTTCCACCAGCAGATCTGCAAAACAGTCACCGACCACGATTTCATCATAGAAGACCTTTATCGGAATCTGCTGGGCAACTTTGAGACCGGATTTTTGGATCTCATGCACCAAGGCATTTTCGAAGACCTTTTCTGCAAAGCCGATTATTTTCTCCGTAATATCATTTACATCAGGAGTGGGCACGGTCAGCTCCTATTCATCCAACCAAAAAATTCATCCGTGTTCATTTGTGGCTCGACTGAAAAAACTGTACATTAACAACTGAAACATGGCAATCTGAACGAAAAGTGCTGAAAAGATTGGACAAACGCTATCAATGAATTAGCCCAATTTAAATTCTGAGCTGC
>JBEKCT010000224.1:0-4808 GCA_050014715.1 Anaerolineales bacterium
GATCAGCAGCGGTTGCAAGTGCTTTTGGTTGGCTTTGTACATGTTTCAGTTCCTCGGCTTTGGTTGTCGCCGATTATATTAAACTTTTATCATTCACGCGACCCTTTTTTCAGGGAAGCCATAGATGTAAATATTGGTAATGTCTTATTTATCTCTTCTGTGACCTTTGGTCTTTTCCTCCTTCTACCATTTTTTGTACCTGATAAGGATAAGGAACAAAAGTCTGTGATATTATTACTACTGTATTCCTAATGCGAGAAATATCATTGTGGATTTGGAAAAAAGAATCTATCAGTGGATACCTTCGCGGCGGCACAGTTCAGCAACTTTGCTCTCCCCCCGCAGCCCTTCCAGCACGATCCGCACTTTCTCTTCCGCGGTGTACTTCTTGCGTGTCTTCCGGCGGATATCCCGCACGCTTGCTTCTACGGATGTCTTCTTCTCGGCCATTTCTTGCTCCTTTGGTTGCTTAATTCAACCAGATTTTGGCCAGGAAGTACACCTTAACTTTTATCCTCTAACTGTCCCACAGGATCTGACACGGCACACGGACAAGGAATTATCGGAATTCATTCACCAGTTCTTATCGGAATACAACGATCGTCCGCATAAGGGATTACCCATTCCGGGGTTGTCTCCCAATGAATATGCCAAGCGCATCTGGGCTATGTAACTCGTTGTGTCCAACCCTTACCTGATGAATACACATAGTTCACATATTACGCACGAAAGGCGTTGACATTTTCACGGCACCATTCTTCAAAGGTTCGCGGAGGACGACCGGTTAGCCGCCGAATAGTGTCGGTCACACCTGCACCTTCATTCCTGCGCAGCAATTTTAGCATTTCCATCAAGGCATTGACCATTCTCTTATCCATACCAGATTTCGACATCCCAAACTTTGCAACGAATGGGGGAATATCCATATATCGCAATGGCTTGCCTAGCGCGTGGGAAATGATATTTACCATCTCTTTCACAGACAATAACTCCGAGCCGGTCAGTTCGTAGATCTGACTACTATGACCTTGCCGAGTCAAAGCAAGGGCGGCGACGGCAGCGATGTCGCGCGAATCAACCGGTGCAACTTTGGCTTTCCCGCCGGGAAAGTAAACCGCACCTTGTGATTTGATGCTTGCGGCCCACCAGTCAATGGAGTTACTCATGAACATGCCGGGACGCAAGAAAGTCCAATCCAGACCTGAGGCGCGGATCAATTCTTCGCGCTCGAAGGACCATTTGCCGATGGCGATCTTATGGTCGATGGCTTCCATCGTTGACAGCTTCACGATATGTTTAACCCCGGTGCGTTTGGCGGCCTCCAGCACATTCACATCTTGCTGGGTCGTGAGAGTTACCAGAAAGACTTGCTCCACGCCGCGCATGGCATTGGCGAGTGAATCCGGATCGTTCAGATTGCCCACCGCGCGTTCGATGCTTGGATTGAGATAGGCAACCTTTTGTTCGTCACGAACAAGCACGCGGAGATGCTGGCCAGACTGAAGCAGTTGAGGAACGAGCTCTTTTCCAACGTGTCCGGTTGAGCCTATAACGAGGATCATGATGATTTCCTTTCTAAACAGCCAAGAAATAGACAGGCGGAAGCGCCCAAAATATTAGTTCCGGAATTCCACGTCGAAATAAATCTGCCATCATTTTTGCCCAAACAGAGTGATAATGTTGGCGGAACTTCTCTAAAGTTTAGCATGGTTTGGCTCATCTGCATATATTTTCGCAAACAATTTCTCAAAACCGAATATTGTGAAACATTTTCACCATCCCGATTAAATAGAAATAACAGTTTGGGATATTTCAGAACGATAATTATGCCAGGCATTTTTCATACACTTCTTACATGGATATTTTGCCGGGAACTTCATGACCATATATCTTGCCGATCTGATAATTTTCCCGACAAGAATACCCTGGCAGAGCATGCCAGAACGGCTATTCAGTTTTAACACCCCCCATGTTCACTTTTGCCCCTCTCATACCCCATGACACCCCCGCATAGTTTTTGGGGGAATTATTTCAAGGAAGATGCATTGGGCAATATTCACATAAACAAAATGTAGTACCCGGATTCCACGTCATCTGATCAATTATAGAAGGGCATTTACATTTAACTCGGCTGGAAAAATCAGTTCCAATGTCTGAATTTGTGAAAAAGATTGCAAAAAATGATGCGAAATGGAGAAAATTATGCTAAAGTTAATTGAGTTCCGCCACAAACATCATCCCTCTGGGGTGAAAATGTTGGAAAATTTAATTCGACGTGGAATCCCGGTACAACCCGGCGAATTTCAAATCATTGTACTAAAGGACGCTGTCCGGTCAGCCATGCAATTTGCCTTTTTGCACGATGGCAGCGCCCACCTTTCCGGCTAATATGCAGGGCATGGTTACATCGATGACAGGCATTTATTTATTAATGGAGGACGATCAAAATGAGTGATTCAGTTGTTATCGTGAAGGATCTGGTCAAACGTTATGGATCCTTTACCGCAGTTAATGGCATCAGTTTTACAGTGGCTGCAGGTGAGGTGTTTGGCCTGCTCGGACCGAACGGTGCCGGCAAAACCACGACATTTGAATGCCTGGAAGGGGTTCGCAAAGCCGATGGCGGTTCGTTGGATGTCGCCGGCTGCGACCCGCAATCGCAGGAGCATAATCTGCGCAGTCGCCTCGGAGTCCAGCTCCAGTCCTCTTCGCTGCCCGATAGCATAGAAGTGCGCGAAGCCCTGACGTTATTCTGCAGTTGGCATGGCGTTCCCTTTAGGGAGGATTTAGCGCAAAAGTTCAATCTGGTTTCTCTTTACTCCCGACAATTCAAGCAGTTGTCTGCCGGTCAAAAACGGCGCTTGCAGCTTGTCCTTTCCCTGATCAATGATCCCCGGGTGGTCGTGCTCGACGAGCCAACTGCCGGCCTGGACGTCGAGAGCCGCGCTTCTCTGCACGAAATGATTCGCTCGCTCAAAGGTCAGGGCATCACGGTGTTGCTCGCCACTCACGACATGGCCGAAGCTCAAGCCCTCTGTGACCGCATCGCCATCATCATCCATGGCAGACTGGCCGTTATCGGCACACCCCAGGAAGTGACCGCTGCCGGTAACCGTGAGACGAAAATCCTCCTGCATACTTCCCACGGTTCTCTCTTCCCCGGTGAAACGATCGGTGATGCAGTCTTTGTCTCAGCCAAGGAAGACTATCTCGAATGGAAATGCCGTGATGTGGCCGCTTCGGTCACCCAGATCTTGGGCAGAGTTCAGGCTGCCGGGGACACCGTGGAGGATTTGCGTGTCGAAAGGCCCACGCTCGAAGAACGTTTTTTGGAATTGGTAGAAGGGAATTGAAATGATGAAAGCCTTTTTGAACTATCTCTGGATTCAATTTAAAATCGATTTACGCGATAAAGGCACTTTGTTGAACTTTTATCTGGTGCCTCTGGCTTTTTATCTCGTTATGGGCGCCGTTTTTTCCTCGGTGACCCCGCTGATGAAGACCACCCTGTCAGCCTCGATGACCATTTTCGCCATCACCATGGGTGCCGTCATGGGTTCGCCCACGGTTCTGGTGAGAATGCGCGAGTCTGGCACCATGCGCGCCTTCAAGGTGAACGGCATCTCCGGTTCCGCTGTACTGGCAGTTCAGGCTATCAGTACCTTTATCCATCTTCTTCTGGTCTCCGCCATCATTTACATCGTCTCCCCGCTGGCATTTCACGCCCAGGTTCCCCCTGCGCCCCTGACTTATTTCGGTGTCGTGGCTGTTTACTTGTTGGCCTGCATCGGCATCGGGCTTTTCATTGGCGTGGTTGCACCCAATCAATCATTCGCCACCATGCTATCCATGGTTGTCTTCCTGCCATCCTTGCTCTTGAGCGGGATCATGTTCCCGGCCAGTATGTTGCCCACCCCATTATTATGGTTGGGGCGCTTCTTCCCGGCCACCTTTGCGCTGCAATCCTTTTACGGCCTGGCCTATCATTCATCCACTGATATTGACCCGATGTTGTCCTTGATTTTAATGGTCGGCTTCAATCTGGTCTCCTTCATCCTGGCCTTCTGGCGGCTCAACAACCTACGCCAGAACGAAGGGGGGTAATGCCTTACGATACATGCAGGTAAGAAGATCATTACATAGTTATAAGGGCAGGATTGTCATAATAGGATTAATTAGATAGCATTGGATTCAAATTGCCTATAGCTCTCATTTTTGTACCAGAATTCATCCCTGGGAATGCAAGCGAAAGTGTATACATGGGTAGTAGTTCTCGCAACACCCTCTATTTATTAATTGATACAATTTTCAGAGATCGTTTAGGATTAGAGACCTGAAGGGACGAAGAATGACCATCCCTTACCCATAATAATATGGAACTGAGGATTGCATATATGAGATTGAAAATCAGGGAATGGTTATGATGGAGGAGAAAATGACGGGTGCAAGTCCTCCCCTAAATGGCGGAGGCGAATATACATCAATTGGGGGATGTAAACGGAGAGCAATCTCTTTATGATTAATCTGGAGCAATACCATAAAATCCATTAGCCTCTTCGCCAAGGCGGTAGCCTTAATCATTAAAGCAGGAACAAGTGAGTAAGAGCGATAGGTATGTGGGCTGTTGGCGCAACCATGTGTGTGCCTCCTTTGTAATGGAGAAATTATATGGCCGATCCGCTTGAAAAATCGATTCTCACCCAGGCTGAATACTTCAAAGATATCGTCGCGACCATCCGTGAACCGCTGCTGGTGCTGGATGCCGACCTGCGTGTTCTGGCAGCCAACCGCAGTTTCTATAAATTCTT
>JBEKCT010000225.1:0-4799 GCA_050014715.1 Anaerolineales bacterium
GCATTGCCCATAATATGAAGAAGCTGGCGGCCATCTAGCCACCAGCTTCTTTTTGTCATCCTACTTTTTCATTCTTATTACTCATTTTCGGGCTATCTGATGTTTGTTTCTAGACAGCCTCAAGAGACCCTGAAGCGGAAGTGCTGCCGACGTGCGAAGAGCTCGGGATCGGTTTCGTTCCCTTCAGCCCTCTAGGTGCGGGATTCCTCACCGGGAAAATCGACACGAACACGACCTTTGACAGCTCTGATTTCCGCAACATCTCTCCTCGCTTCACTCCAGAAGCCCGAAAGGCAAATCAAGCCCTGGTCGATCTGCTGGGCAGGGTCGCGGCACAAAAGCAGGCGACACTTGCCCAAATCGCCCTCGCCTGGCTGTTGGCTCAGAGGCCGTGGATCGTTCCCATCCCAGGCACGACAAAGCTGCATCGGCTGGATGAGAACATCAAAGCCGCCGATGTCGAACTGACCCCAGAGGATCTGCGCGAAATTGAAAACGCTGCCTCGAAGATTCCGGTGCAGGGAGCCCGCCTCCCTGAGTCGGTGCTGAAAATGACCGGTCGTTGAGTGGCTGGTAAAGCGAGAGGCATGAGGCTATGTCAAAAGACCGGGTTGAAGCTTTTAGTGATGGTGTTTTTGCATTCATTTTGACTCTGCTCGTTCTCGAATTGCGCGTGCCGAACATTGCAAATCACTCCAGTCTACGTCAATATGCTGTGGCAATGACACCTCTGCTTCCCAAAGTGGTCAGTTTTGCGCTGACGTTTATAATGGTTTGCATCCACTGGGTAAGTCATCACTACTTTTTTCGTCATCTACGCGAGGCAACGATTGGGCTTGTCTGGCTGAATAACCTTTTCCTGTTTTGGTTGTGTTTCCTCCCGTTTCCAACCGCGATGCTCGGGGACCATCCGACAGACCAATTCCCCATTCTTCTTTATGGTATTGACGGGCTTTTGTGTGCTCTGACGTTTTACGCGTTCAGGCACCACGCCGACCGCACGAAGCTCTTCAAGAAAGATGAAATTGCAAAAGCTCAAGGGCCGAGACACAGTCTTCCCGCAATCATCCTTTATGTGTTATCGATTGTCTTGGCGTTTGTAAATGTATATTTATCCCTGGCATGCTTTTTCATCGTTCCCTTACTGTATTTTGTGCCAACGTTTATTCAAATCCGCAGAAGGTAGAAAAGGAGGTTAGAGATGGAAATCAAGAGAAATGGTTTACAGCCTTCAGGCGCAGGACAGTCCGAGTTTTTCACCGGCGCTGTACGGATTGACCCTTTGTTTCAGCCTACCGATGCCACGCGCGCGTCCGGCGCAAGCGTGACATTCGAACCCGGTGCCCGGTCTGCCTGGCATACCCACCTACTGGGCCAAACCCTGATCGTGACGGCCGGCTGCGGACGCGTACAGAGCTGGGATGGTCCGATCGAGGAGATCCGGCCGGGGGATGTCGTCTGGTGTCCACCAGGGGAGAAGCATTGGCATGGCGCTGCGCCAACCACTGCCATGATGCATATCTCCATTGTAGAACAAGTCGACGGCAAGTCCGCTGATTGGATGGAACATGTCAGCGATGAACAATACCGGGCCGAGTCAAAGGCCGTATGAGGAAGGAGACACATTGATGACCGCATGGACGAGCGATGAGCTCAACAAGATCAGAAACGCGGAAGAGCTACTGGTTGCGTCTCTTCGGAACGACGGCACACTTCGCAGCACACGGATTATCTGGGTCGTCCGCATCGGCGACGACACGTATGTCCGGTCCGTGAAAGGGCGCACTTCCGACTGGTTCCGCGGAGTCCAGACACGGCATGAAGGCCACATTCAAGCCGGAGGCGTGGACAAAGACGTCACATTCGTAGAAGAGCCCGATCCGGAGATCAACAAAAAGATCGATGCTGCCTATCATGCAAAATATCGTCGTTATCCATCGAGCGTCGACCATATCAATAGCCCCGAGGCGCGCTTGGCGACAATTAAACTCGTGCCGCGCTAAACGAGTTCTAGTTCAACGATCCTCTCCCAGTTCCTCGTCTCCATCTACCCCGATCGTTACGTCCAGTGGGGATTGTTCCATTTTCTGTGGTGTTGGGTCGATGAAAATGGCAACAAAAGGACCACATGGAATCTATGCTCCAAATGGTCTATATGGTGCCCCCAAGCGGGCTCGAACCGCTGTTTGGGCCTTGAGAGGGCCCCGTCCTGGGCCACTAGACGATGGGGGCGGATGGCGGGCGTGATTTTATCAGACGCCCGCCGAAACGTCAATCAAAAAGGATCGATCAACTCTCCTATAATCACTCCGGAAAGACCCAATTCTTTGGTATGATTGTGTCTTTGGAGAAGAGCATATGCCGACATTCCGCACAAAAATTCCAAACCATTTCGATCTGCCACGCCGCATTTGCCGGCTGGGCGAGCTGGCCTACAACCTGTGGTGGACTTGGAACCCCTCCGCCCAGCGCTTGTTTTACCGCATCGATTATGCCCAGTGGGAACGTCTCAACCACAACCCGTTGCTTTTCCTGCGGTCGGTCGGCCGGTCAGAAATAAACGCGGCGGTCCAGAATCCGATCTATCTTGAAATGTATGATCGTGTCTTTGCCAATTTTGATGCCTATATGAATTCCAATGAGACCTGGTGCATGGAAGAATACGAAGGACGTTGTGATCAGCAATGGGCTTACTTCTCGATGGAATTCGGCGTGCACGAAATATTGCCCATCTATTCGGGCGGGCTGGGTGTGCTGGCCGGGGATTATTTAAAGGAATCTTCCGATCTCGGTCTGCCAATAGTGGGCTTGGGCTTGATGTATGCCGAGGGGTACTTCTCCCAGCGGATTTCCGAGGACGGCTGGCAGGAGTCGGATAATAACATGCTTAATTTTGAGGAGTTGCCGGTCCTGCAGGTTCTGGATGGCAGCGAGAAACCGCTGGCAATTTCAGTCAATTTCCCCGACCGCACGGTCACTGCTCATATCTGGGAACTGCGGGTGGGACGCGTGCCGCTATACCTTCTGGATACAGACCTGGACGAGAACACTCCCGCCGATCGCAACCTGACCCTGCGGTTATATTACAGCGACCTGGAATTGCGGATTGCCCAGGAGATCCTGCTGGGGGTGGGCGGTGTGCGGGCCCTGCGCGCAATGGGGTATGACCCGAATGTCTGGCATATGAATGAAGGCCACGCGGCCTTTTTGACCCTGGAACGGGCGCGTGAACACGTGGTCAAGGGTCTGCCATTCGAGCAGGCTATCACCAAAACCCGCAGCGGCAACATCTTCACCACCCATACGCCCGTCCCCGCCGGTAACGATGAATTCCCGCTCTGGTTGGTGGATAAAAATCTTTCGAATTTCTGGCCCGAACTCGGCTTGAGCCGTGACCAGTTCATCGATCTGGCGCGCCACCAGCAATCCTGGGGCGAGACCTTCAGCATGCCCATCCTGGCATTGCGGAATTCGGATGGCCGCAACGGCGTTTCGGAGTTGCACGGACGGGTTTCCCGCCGGATGTGGAAGTTCCTCTGGCCGGAGGTGGAAAATGTGGAGGATGTCCCGATCACCTCTGTGACCAACGGCGTCCATACCGCCACCTGGCTGGCCCGCCGTGTGCGCGTTCTGCTCGATAAATATCTAGGTGAAAACTGGCTGGAGCACGTGGACGACCCGGAAACCTGGATCCGCATGGATGCCATCTCGGATCGGGAGCTGTGGGAGACGCGCATTCATCTGAAACGGAAGCTGGTCTTATACATCATGGACCGGACCCGCCAGATTTGGATGAATGGCGGCTACCACCCGGTTCAGGCCATAGCCTCCGGGATCATGCTTGATCCCTACGTGCTGACCATCGGCTTTGCCCGGCGCTTCGCCACCTATAAGCGCGCCGACCTGGTTTTCCACGATCTGGACCGGCTGCTGGAAATAGTCAATCGACCCAACCGGGCGGTGCAGATCATCTTCGCTGGTAAAGCGCATCCTGCCGACGAGCCCGGCAAAATGCTGATCCAGGAAGTCTACCGCATTGTCAAAAAAGCCGAGAACGGCGGCCGTCTGGTTTTTCTGGAAGATTACGACATGAACCTGGCCCGTTACCTGGTTCAAGGTGTGGATGTTTGGATGAATAATCCGCGCCGCCCGAATGAGGCTTCCGGAACATCCGGCATGAAAGCCGCCCTGAATGGAGCACTTAACTTTTCGGTGTTGGATGGCTGGTGGAGGGAAGCCTACAATGGCTCAAACGGCTGGCCAATCGGCCCGGATGCCGACCTGGATACCGAGGTGGATGACGAGACGGATGCCAACAGCCTGTACGATACCCTGGAGAACCAGATTGTCCCGCTCTATTATAACGAGCGTAACATTGACAACGTCCCGGTCGATTGGATGGCGATGGTGAAGGAATCCATGCGGACGATCACGTCGCAGTTCAGCACGCGCCGGATGGTGAAAGAGTATATCGAACACTTGTACATTCCTGAAAAAAATTAGCATCGTCTCGTGCTTACCCAACACCCCCGCAGTTTTTTTGAACTAAATCAAAAGCTCCCCATCCGGGGAGCCTTTGATTTCATGAATTTCCTTCGTCAGACCTTTTTCAAGACTGGCAAGCCATTCACCGTTTCGGCCACCTTATAGCCCATGGGGACGGCTTCCAGAACTCCTGCTTTCTTTTCTTTTGCGAAAAAGTAAAGCGTTTGGGTCTTGCCGGTTTTCGTTTTGGTCACTCTGGAATGCAAGAAGTAGGTCACCCCGCGTTTGTTGGTAAAACTGAATGCCATAAAAAC
>JBEKCT010000226.1:0-4784 GCA_050014715.1 Anaerolineales bacterium
GTGGTTTCTGAAATGACCTCGAGCTTACTTTATCCGGATTCAGTTGGTAAGGTTCAAAAATATTACTTTTTTTAGCTACTTTTTATGGTTCGACCACTGATTGCACAAAACTTAGGCTAAGGTCTGGAAAAACTTGCGTAGACCATCCATTCGCTCGGACCGTTGGCACCGTTCGTCCTGATGCGCCAGTACAAAGGTGTGGAGGCCGGCGAGTTGGATTCCGGAGTATAGGTGGAGGTGCTTGTGGAAATCGATACCTGCAGAGCGTAGCCGGTGGCGCCAGAAACTGTGTTCCAACTGATGGTTGGTTTCAAGCTGGCAACCGTCTCACTACCCACCGGAGCAATGGCGGCCGGCGGGCTCAACTAGATCCGGAAGGTACGTGTGGCAGCCCAGGAACTGCTCTCGCCATTCGTGTTGCAGGCCTGCACATACAAGGAACACATGGTGTTGGGAGGCGTGGCAGTTGCGGAAGCGCCGCTTGATTGGCCATAGCCATTCTAGGTCACGAACGGGCTGGAAAAGCCAGGATTGCCAGCGATCTGTAGGACGTAGTGGTCGAAAGGTGTGGCTCATGTGGGGATAATCGTGTCGGACCAGTCCAGCAGAGGGTATGGCTGCTCACCAGGGTATTGCCGGGCGGGGAAAGCAGGTTGGGCGTGCTGGGCGGGTTTCCGGTGGCTATGCTGCCGAAGCCTGACCAGGCGCCCGGACCGTTGGTGCCGTTGGCACGCACGTGCCAATAGCGCGGCAGGTTGTAGGGAAGGTCTGAGGATGGAGTGTAATTTACGCTGGTGGCTGTCCCGGTCAAAACGACCTGGGTGACGCTGCTATTCCTGGAGAACTGCACCGTATAATTGGTTGGTATCGGGAGAGGGTAGAATGGCATGTTCCAGGTCAGACCGGGATGCAGGTCCTGAGTCGAGCCGTCGGCAGAAAGGCTAATCGGAACCGGCAGGGCGGTCCGGAATGAGCGCACCGGTGACCAGGCACTGCATGGGCCCTGGCTGTTGCATGCCTGGACGTGCCAGTAATCCTTCGTGGTAGGAGACAGGTCAATGGCCGGGGTGAATTCGGAAGGAGTGATATTCGGTTCATCCAATACAAGGGCAGTGACGGCTGCATCCATGCCAAGCTGGAGATGGTTATGGTCGTCGAAGGCAACATCGTTCCAACCCAGCCGGGGTGTATTGCTGGTCACCAGGGCATTGTTTGCCGGGGAGTGCAGGGCGGGAGCAACCGGTATGAGGGGGGTATCTATCCTTGTTGGAGTACGAGTATTGGTGGGGGTAAGGGTCGATCTGGCCGTGGGCGTGTATGTACTTGTCGCCGAATTTGTGGGCCGGAAAGTGTTTGTCGGTGTTAATGTGATGGTCGGTGTGTTGTTGGGAGGGGAGGTCACCGGCGGCCACCAACCTGCAGGACGCCAGTCCTCATCTTCCAACAGCCCCGTGCTGACCGGGCTGGGATCATGGTTCGAAGAACCGGGTGCGATCGCATAGGCCATCATGCTGTTTACAGTTCCGGCGAAAGTACTGTAATCAAGATGAGAATAACTCGAGCCGCTTACCCAGGTGCCGGGCGCATAAATCTTTACGCGGCTGCCCCCGTTGGCGGCATTGGCAAAGCTGCCGTCGAACTATTAACTATTCGAGGTCAAGAGAGACCCAAGCGCGGTGAAAGGATTGGCATACGTGGTTAACTTTGTCCCGCCGGCGTTCTCTATGAATGTATCGTAAATAACGGGATAACCTGAATATGCGTAACTGCCCGATCCATAAAAGTAACTCGCGGACCCGGCAACACCCAGGCCATGGCCGATTTCGTGCGAAGCAACTGTAACAAGGTCATACTGCCCTGCGGGCGTGTGGCCATCCGTGCCGTAGTACCAAGAGAATCCCGAGTTATATATAATATTATCGTCGTAGCTGGAAGGAGAAGGATCGGTCCCATTCAAGGAATTCGCCAACACGCCAAAGTACCAGGTGTTTGATTTGAGGCTCCCCTAAAATCACGAATGAGTGGCTGCCCCCCCGAGTTTACAAGAATGGTAATGGATCCCAAATTGGCCCAGCAGGCCTGGGTTGTGATCGGTACAGAGGATTGAAGAGTATTAGCCCAGATGGCTGCGGCTGCGGAAAAAGCGGTCCTGGCTGCATCCGGAAATGCGATGCACGCCTGATTCCATGGTCTTTTCCACCTGCCGCTATAAATGTGATCGAGAATGTTGCACCACTTCCCCCGCCCAGTGCAGAGACCTCAGGCGCGTCGACCTTAATCCTTGCATGGCAGGATTGTCCTCCACCACCAACACCAACGGGGGAACACCATTCAGAAGGGTTGTCCCATCGCTGGCCAGGATTGGTTAACGTACCAGGGATATGGGACCCCAACTGAAAGCCGCCACTCTGCTCACGCCCAGAATAAGCGCTAACAAACAAATTCCCTGCCAAAGAAGAAAACTGAAACGGGAATGGCGCCTTTTCATCCACAAGCTTAGGAGATACTCACCTGGTCTGAAATATTAGATAATTGGTATTTTTAGCCAAATTAATTGTATCTCAGTTAATTGGGGAGTAAATTAAAGTTGGCTGACAACTTTCCGTCGATTCTTTCGACTTAATGGTGTGCAGAACGGCTTACTGCTCGGTCAGGCGTTCAATATTCGCGCCAAGGGAACGCAGTTTTTCATCGACCCGTTCGTAACCACGATCGATCTGACCGACATTACGGATGGTGGAATTGCCCGGCACGGCCAGGGCTGCCAGCAGCAGGGCCATACCAGCGCGAATATCGGGACTTTCCACTTTTTCTCCGAACAACTTGGACGGCCCGGTGACGATGACCCGGTGCGGATCGCACAAGACTATCTGGGCACCCATAGCCACCAGTTTATCCGTGAAATACATGCGCCCTGGATACATCCAGTCGTGGAACAGGACACTGCCGCGCGCCTGGGTGGCGACCGTGATGGCTATGCTGACAAGATCAGTGGGGAAACCCGGCCAGACATTGGATTTTATTTCCGGGATGGCATTTCCCAGATCCGGCTCGATCTTCAAGCGCTGTTTAGCAGGGACCAGGATATCCGCCCCGTCCACTTCCCATTCCACGCCCAAGCGGCGGAAGACGAAACGGATCATATCCAGGTACTGGTTGCCGGCATTGTGGATGCGCAATTCGCCGTGGGTGACCACGGCTGCGCCGATGAAACTGACCACTTCCAGATAATCCGGCCCGATCGTGAACTCCCCGCCGTGCAGGCGTGCAACTCCTTGTATACATAATGTGTTGGATCCGATCCCGGTAATATTGGCTCCGAGTGCGTTCAACATCTGGCAGAGGTCCTGGATGTGCGGCTCGGAGGCCGAGTTGCGAATTACGGTTGTCCCGCTGGCAGTCACCGCGGCCATCAGGACATTCTCAGTGGCGGTCACGGAAGCCTCATCCAGCAAAATATCGGCAGCCTTGAGATGTTTCGCCTTAAATGCGAAGGATGAGTGGGAGTATTTAATCTGCGCGCCGAGGGCCTTGAGTGCCAGGTTATGGGTATCCAACCGGCGGCGGCCGATCACATCCCCGCCCGGCGGCGGAAGCTGGAAATCCCCGGTGCGGGAAAGCATGGGGCCAGCCAGCAGGATGGAAGCACGAATGCGCCGGCACAGGTCAGGGTCCAGGTCGGATGGCCGAACGGAGCGCGCCGCTATCCGCCAAGAACCAGCTCCCATGTCTTCGAATTTCACCCCCAGACTGGCAACCAACTTGCGCATATCGTTCACGTCACGGATGTCCGGAACGTTGTGCAGGATGACCGGTTCATCCGTCATGAGTGCGGCTGCCAGAATGGGCAAAGCCGCGTTCTTGTTGCCGGATGGTGTCATTTCGCCTTTCAGGGGTATTCCGCCTTCGATGTGAAACTTCTCCATGGGAGCCTCCTGCGTGGAATGATCTTCCTTCGCATTAATCGTTCTTTCTCAATTCTAACTCATTCCGTTGCGCTCATCCCTGCCATCCTTGAAACTCATAATTTTCTTCACTACTTACAACCTTTTCTTTTCCTGCTCGTAATTATTGATAAGATAAATTGGAGGCTGAAATGCGTCGAGGATATGGCTGGCATCATGGAATGCGTTGGATGAATCGAGGGCGCTGGTGGACCGGACGGTGGGGTTCCTACCGCCAGCCGTGCTGCTGCCTGTTCTTTACCCTGCCGTTCCTGCTGATCCCGATCCTGGCAGGGACAGAATTATTGTTCCATTTCGCCGGAATTCACGTCTAGACAGGCCCATTCTGATAAACGGGGGGTTACTTGGTGCAGAGGTGGCAGCGCCATCCGCACCATCAAGCGATAAAATTACCCCTCCTCAAGAGGTTTAGAACAGGGATGTGCATTCCATATTTTTGATTTAAAATATCCTTATTGGAAAGAGGAGAGACTATGATGAAAAATCGCGCTTATCTTGCTCCCGTGTTCATACTGGTGCTGGCAATCCTGGCCTGCAATCTCCAGTCTTCCGGTGCAGGTACCACATCGGGCGCGGCTGCCACGGCCGTAGCGCAAACGGTTACGGCGTTGGTCCAGCTGCCTGCCCCCGGCAACTCAACCACTGACACACCCGTAGCCACCACCGCCATCCCGGCCACGGATACTTCCATCCCCCCTAGAGGCTGTGAAGATATTGCAAAATAGCCGGGAAATATCAAAAGTGGAATCAATGCGCAGCAATTTTACTGAGCACCTTTTGAATAGGGGTGTTCATTTGGTTGTTATTACTAACATTTTT
>JBEKCT010000227.1:0-4579 GCA_050014715.1 Anaerolineales bacterium
TAGTAATAACAACCAAATGAACACCCCTATTCAAAAGGTGCTCAGTAAAATTGCTGCGCATTGATTCCACTTTTGATATTTCCCGGCTATTTTGCAATATCTTCACAGCCTCTACGGGGGCTGGCAGTCATCCCTGAGGAACTGGCCCCGGTCGAGGCTGCTCCGCTGCTGTGCGGTGGCCGGACCACCTTTACCGCCCTGCACAACAGCGGAGCGTTGCCGGGTGACCTGGTGGCGATCCATGGACTGGGCGGCCTGGGGCACCTGGCGGTCCAGTTTGCCAGGAAATTTGGCTATCGCACCGTGGCGATCAGTCGCAGCAAAGAAAAAGAAGCATTGGCCTACCAGTTGGGCACCCATTATTTTATTGATGCCGGGACGCAGGACGCCGCCGCGGAACTCAAGAAACTCGGCGGGGGCCCGCACCATCCTGGCGACCGCACCCAACAGCCAGGCAATTTCCGGGCTGATCAATGGGCTCGGCCCGGACGGGCAGCTGATCATCGTGGCCTGGTTGAACGAGCCGATGCAGATATCGCCCTGGCAGTTGTTGGGCGGCCGGCGCTCTGTCAAAGGCTGGACCGCCCGCCTCGCCAGGAATTCCTCCGAAGACACGCTCAAGTTCAGCGTGAGTGCCGGAATCGTGCCGATGGTGGAGGTTTTTCCGCTGGAACAGGCTGCCCTGGCTTTTGAAAAAATGGTCTCGTCGAAAGTGCATATCAGATCGGTATTGAAAATGGACGGAAATGCTTGATCGGCTGCTCAAGAAAGAACGAAATACTCCGGAGATAAAAGGGAGTATCCGCTCTAACAACCCGGCAGGCATTCTCAGACAAAGTACCATTTATCCTCGTTCAAATCCGGTTTGATTTCTTTTGTTAATCATATCGATGGAAAGGAGACTCCCATGTCAGATATATTAAAGATCATCCAGGAACGTCACTCGGCCAGAATGCCCTACGATCCAGAACGCCCGGTCGCCAGGCAGGACCTGCGGCAGATCCTGGAAGCCGGGCGCTGGGCGCCCACGGCGCACAATATGCAGAATTTCGAGATCATCGTGGTCGATGACCGGAAAATCCTGGAAGAGATCGGGAACATCAAAAGCGCCATTTCGGAGGTCTTCATCCAGGAAAACTATGCACTGTTGTCATTTTCCGAAGAAGAACTGCTGCAGAAAAAGGTTGGCCTGCTCGGTAGCATGTTCCCGGCTTCCTGGCGGACACCCGGAGTCAAGCCGCAGGCCGAAGAAGGCCGCTCGCGTCCCTTCCTGGTCTGCCCGACCCTCCTGATCGCGCTCTACGATCCCGGCAAGCGGGCGCCGGCCTCGGAAGGGGATTTCCTGGGGATCATGAGCCTGGGCTGCATGATGGAGAATATGTGGCTGACGGCCAATTCTTTCGGCATTGATTTCCAGATCGTCAGCTCCCTGGCAAGCGGCATGGTCGGGAAAGAGGTCAAGCGCATCCTGGGCATCCCGGCACATTTGCATATAGCTTTCACAGCCCGCCTGGGCTATATTGCCGGGGAGCCGCGCAGATATCTGCGGGTACGCCGTGAGATCGAGGATTTCAGCCACCACAACCACTTCGGGGATAAAGGAATTGATTGAGCAGATTCTGATCACCGAAGTTCAACATCTCCTGTTGCTGGAGTGCGAAGTTTCCAGGCTTCGGAATCTAGTACTTTAATAAAGAGAGAGTAATGGCGCCTGCCGTTACTCTCTTTCTTTATCAAGCCAGTTTTACGCTGACGGGCTGTTGGCGGATGCGGTAATCGCCGGTTTTCGCCAGCACCTGCCCGGCCAGGGCCTCCGGCACGTCAACCAGGGAATGCTTGTCCTGGATGAAGATCTTGCCGATGACCGATCCAGGGATGTCGGCATGGTAGGCGATCGTCCCGACAATGTCGTTCGGGCGGATGCCGTGCTGCTTGCCCATGTTCAGGCTAAGGCGCACCATGCCGCTCTCATGCGATTGGTTGCCGGGTTCTGCGAAGCGCCCGCCCGGGTTGAAACCGCGTGACGGACCTCGTCCGCTGCGGCCGCGTTCCGGTCGCTCGGAACGGGTATCCGCCACGATGCTGGTGGGGGCAATCGAGCGCTGCTTCTCCTCGCCGCGCGCCATTTTCAGCGTGACGGCGGCAATTTCTAGCGGATCATGTCCGGCCGCAACCAGCATCTCGACCAGTTCCCGTTCGCGCTTGCAGCGGCCGCGCTGGAGCCAGGTCTTGACCGTATTCATCAAGCGCTCTTCGCGGCGGACCAGGATATCGTCCTCGCTGGGCAGCCCGACTCGCTTGATGGTCTGGTGGGCGAACGACTCCACCTGGCGCAGCAGGCGCTTCTCGCCCGGGGTGACCAGCGAAATGGCGATGCCGGTCTTGCCGGCCCGGCCGGTGCGCCCGATGCGGTGGACATACAGCTCTGGGTCATCCGGCAGGTCATAGTTGAAGACGTGCGAGATATCGTCGATGTCGAGACCGCGTGCCGCCACATCCGTGGCCACCAGCACTTTGATCTGGGCGCTGCGGAAGCGGTTGAGCGTGCGCTCGCGCGCATCCTGGTTCAGATCACCATTGAGCGCCTCGGAAGCGAAACCGCGTGCGCTCAGCGCCGCGGCCAGTTCGCCGGTGGCCGCGCGCGTGCGCACGAAGATCAGGGCGCTTGTGAGTTCTTCCATCTCGAAAATGCGCGTCAGGGCGGCCAGCTTGTCGCGGCCGTTGACGATGTAGCAGCGCTGCTCGATCGCGGCCACGGTGACCTGCTCGCGCTGGATGGTAATGGGCTGGGGGGTGTGCATATAGCGGTCGGCCAGGCGGCGGATGGGAGTCGGCATGGTGGCGGAGAATAGGGCGGTCTGGCGGTCGGACGGGGTGCCGGCCAGGATCGTCTGGATATCATCGATGAAACCCATCGATAACATTTCATCGGCTTCGTCGAGCACCACGGTCTGAACACGCTTCAGGTCGAGGCACTTGCGTTCGAGCAGGTCGAGCATGCGGCCGGGGGTGCCGACCACTACGTCCACGCCCCGCTTGAGCCGGGTGATCTGCGGGCCGTAGGGCTGCCCGCCGTATACCGCCAGCACGCGCACGTCGCAAAACTGGCCGTATTCGCTGAAGGCCTGCGAGACCTGCAGGGCCAGTTCGCGTGTGGGGCACATCACCAGCGCCTGGATATGGCTCTGGCCGGGTTGGAGGTTGTTCAAAATGGGCAGAGCAAAAGCGGCGGTCTTGCCGGTGCCGGTCTGGGCCTGGCCGATCACGTCCGCTCCGCCCAGCATGAGCGGGATGATGGCGGACTGGATGGGAGTCGGCTCGAGATAGCCCAGCTCCGAGACGGACCGCATCAATTCGGGACGTAAGTTTAAAGTGATAAATTCTTCGGTCATCAAAACTCCTGTGGTACTTGTGGCATTATTCGTATAGAAACAAGCCAACTCCTCTCGCGGGAGGAGATCGCTTTATTAATATATTCGCGATGACACCTGAAAGACTGTTTTGATGACTCCGTCTCCTAGTCCCATTGCCAGCTTGCAGCGGCGGCTTCCTTGCGGAAGCGTCGCGTCTGGCAACAAAAAAGCCCGATCTGGTTTCCGTCGGGCCTGCTTCGGTAGTGATCAAAACAATTCCCTGAAACTTCGCTCCGGTTGGAGCGCGGGGAGCAGTATACCACGGAATGGGGAATTGGGGATTGAAAATAGATGTCTAATATGCAATATCAGGCAGCATCCCGCGCATAACCATGTCGGTGAATTTGAAGGATAATTTTTCCTGACCCATGCCTTTTTGACAGGTAATGTTTCCGCTGATTTTATTGCCGGCGGCGTCTCAGATCTCAGATTCCCCCAGGTCACAACCGCTCTTGCAAGATATAACACCGGCGGTCAGCCAGCCAGGGCGTTCAGCAGCCATTCAACAGGCTCCCTGGAAAAACAACCAGGACCATTCGACACACGCTCGGTTGCATCCATGAATAATGAAGAAAACCGCTCCAAATTGCAAATTATCCAGCGTTTTTCCCCTTTTTCCCCTGGAATAATTTATGGCAAATGGTGGTTCGCGGCTTCCATGAACCGCCATATATCTACGAAAACGTCATAATATTACTTTTCTCGCCACCCCTGTTCCCTGTATCTGGCCCTCATTTTCATCGTTCATCGTTTTCACATTTCGCGCACGCGCCGACCTCCAGTCTGTCGCCCGCCTGCTTCTCTCCCGCCGCAGCCCTTTGCGAGGAAAAGCCGTGCGGGCCGCTTATTCGCTCCTCTCTAATCAACCATCTTGTGGTTAAATTCATCCACCATGGATTCCAAAACCCTCAACGTACTCGAATACCCCAAGATCCTGGCCCGCCTGGCAGACTTGTGCGACTTCTCCGGTTCCGCAGACTTGGCGCGCCAGTTGGTGCCCACCGCGGACTTCGCCGAAGCCTCCGCCCGCCTGGCGGAAACCAGCGAGGCGCGTACATTGATCGCAAACGCCGACCTGAATATCGGCGGGGCGCATGACATCCGCGCCCAGGTGGACCTGGCTGCGCACGGCGGTGTGCTGGACCCGAAGGAACTGCTGGATGTGC
>JBEKCT010000228.1:0-4515 GCA_050014715.1 Anaerolineales bacterium
CTCTCTTGCTTCGTTGACTCATCATGTTCTCCTCCGGCAGCCAGAAATCTCTGCCGTAGGGTAACATCCTTTTTGATGCAACGACTTGACTTAGGGTAAGATTCTATTTGATGCAATGCGCCCTCAGAGAAAATAGGTTTGTTCTTGGTAAAATTCATCTTTGCATCAGCCATCTGGGAATGCACCACGCTGGTGTTCTGGCTGGTCTAACCGATAAGATTTTGTTATTCCTGCAATTGATTGTTGGGGAAATATCCTATTGCCTCGCCTGTGTCTACTTCCTATTTCTCAGGCCTAAAGTGCATTTACTGTGTTCCAATGCATAATTTAACCAACCTTTTTATATGTCTGTCAAGCATTTCCGTGCAATTTTCATCAAAGGCTCCTTCTTTTTCGAGTGATTTAGACTTTTTTTTACGCACCGAACCAGTCTAATAAGGGTTATCGTATAAGATTACCCCAAGAAGGTTTAGGAGTTGTATCTGGAAACCGCACTAGTTTTTAATCCTGAAAGAGGATTGAATGGATTCGCCTGGAATGGCGAAAATGAGAGCATCAATTTATCAATTGATGCCATCCGACGTGCTTTGTTTGAACTTGACCAGCCAATTTGGGTGGTCGAAGAACAAGGCAATATCGGTCTCGTTACGGGAGGAAAACCCGGCCTGACCGGGACAGGTCCGGAAGTTTTGGGCATGGTACCCGCCTCGCCGGTCAATAATCTTGGCGACCCATCTTTTTGCAAAACCTACGGCACTCGCTACGCCTACAGCGCTGGAGCAATGGCGAACGGAATTTCCACAGAAGACATGGTGATTGCCCTGGGCAAAGCCGGTCTCCTGGGTTCTTTCGGTGCAGGAGGGTTATCACTAAGTCGTACAGAATCCGCTATTCAGAAAATTAAAGCAGCACTACCGGAAGGGCCTTATGCCTTCAACCTGCTCAATAGTCCGAACGAACCTATGCTCGAAGCCAGGGTGGTTGAGCTCTACCTGAAACATCAAATCAGGGTTATAGAAGCCTCCGCGTACCTCGCCCTGACAGCACCTTTGGTGCAATATCGCGTTGCCGGCCTTTCACAGGGGACCGATGGGCAGGCGTTAATTGGCAACCGTATCATTGCCAAGCTCTCTCGTCTGGAAATGGCGCAACGTTTCCTGGATCCCGCCCCGGCTGACTTGCTGGCCCAATTGGTGCAGGAAAACAAGATCACATCGCTCCAGGCGGCGCTTGCCCAGAGAGTTCCGATGGCTGATGATATTACCGTGGAAGCCGATTCGGGTGGACACACCGACAACCGCCCGTTGGTTTGCATGCTGCCTGCTTTCATTACCTTGCGTGACCAGGTACAAGCCAGCCGCCAATATCTTGAGGCAGTGCGGATTGGGGCAGCCGGAGGGATAGGCACTCCGGAGGCTGCGTTGGCAGCTTTTATGCTGGGAGCTGCCTATGTGGTAACGGGTTCAATCAACCAGTCCTGCCTGGAATCGGGCGCTTCGGAGCATACCCGAGCCCTGCTGGCGCAGATGGAAATGGCAGATGTTGCCATGGCTCCCGCCGGAGACATGTTTGAGATGGGCGTAAGGGTCCAGGTGCTCAAGCGTGGTACCATGTTTGCGATGCGGGCGCAAAAGTTGTACGAACTTTACACCCGCTATGGCTCATGGGAAGAGGTCCCGCTACCGGAACGGGAAAAAATCGAGAAAATTGTTTTCAAACGTGACTTTGAGTCCATTTGGAATGATACGGTCAAATTTTTCATGGAACGAGACCCGCGCCAGGTGGAACGGGGTAACGCCAACCCGAAAGACAAAATGGCGCTGGTGTTTCGATGGTATCTGGGGCTGTCCTCACGCTGGTCAGTCGCGGGGGAAAAAGGTCGTGAGATGGATTACCAGATTTGGACAGGTCCTTCGATGGGCGCCTTCAACAATTGGGTCAAGGCTACCTATCTCGAAGAACCTAAAAACCGCCACGTGGTGGATTTGGCGATGCATATTATGCGCGGTTGTGCAGTCCTTTACCGGGTCCGGTCATTGGAAATTCAGGGGGTGGTTTTTCCGCCAGGATTGCAGCGATATCTTCCAACGCAGGAGATCCAATAAAAAAGGCGTATTTTGGATTTCTCCCCTCGCCAGCGCAATTCCCGGAGAGCACATAGTGCTGGTGGATCGACTCGGCAGGGATAATTGAGGATTTGGGGTGAAAAAATCTTGCGATTTTTCCAAATTGGCGTACTTGTAAGGACTTGGTCGATGTGCTACAATCATTTTGCTCATCGCTTAAAAGAGCTTATGTGGTTTGGCCTTATTGGAATCACCCATCTCAAAGAGGTAAAATAATGATAAATCACCTGCGCAGATTCTTTATCGTAAATATCGCCCTTATCCTTGCCCTGATAGGGAGCGGAGTGTTCCTGCCTTCAATACAGGCGCAAGCCAGCGCGGCGCTGCCAAATATGTACGCGTATCTCCTATCAGGCGGCAGTTACTACACATCGACGGTATACACCGGAAATCAACTAACTCTTCAGGCGATAGTTCAAAATTCCGGAAATGTACCATTACAAATTGTCGCCAACCTGACAATTCCCTCTGGTTGGAATTTAAATGATAAATATGATAATTGCGGCACCCTGGCTGTCTCAAGCTCGTGTACACTTACCTGGCTTTTCACTCCACAAGTCAGTGGACAAACCTTTGTACGAGTATTTCTGCGCGGCAATTATACGGATTCAAATGGCAATGCCAACCGCGTTTCTGCAGCGCCTGCACTTCTGATCATCGTATTGCCAACTTATTCGTGGCAGACCCAGGTTAATGGATCCATCGTCACAAACACCAGCACTGTTCCTCCAGCCACTATTTCTCCCACTATGAATGTGACTTTGATTGGTAATGACATCGCTACGTATTCGGAAACAGTACCTACCGGAAAACAGTTTATCTTCCGTGCTCATGTTGAAAATGGCAGCTTTGTTCCGCTGCAAGTTGATGCCAATCTGGCCGTCCCCAATGGTTGGGGTGTGACCCAGAATTCATTCAATGATTGCCCCAGCACTGCCAACCTGGGCCACAAGCAAACTTGCACGATCAGCTGGTACTTCAATCCATTGGTAACCGGGCAGGTATATTTGCGAGTATACGTACGTGCTTATTACCTGGATGTTTATGGCAATACCCAACGGATTACTGCGGCGCCAGCCTTTATCGTTAACGTGGTGCCGTAATCTAATTACCTGCTTGAATGTCTTGGAAGGCAACCAAAAATGGGGCTGTCCCAAAAGTAACTCTAGACAGCCCTGAAATAGCGAAAAGAACACGATTTTGAAAGAAGGTAAAAAAAACTGGCGGTTACTGGACCGCCAGTTTGGCTATATTATGGGCAATGCAGAGCAAGCCCCATTCCGTTTTTACCTTATCCATTCCCCGGAGAGTGAATCTGCGGAAGCCCCAGTCTTCTTTGATCCGTCCAAAGACCGTTTCCACCTCCACGGCGCGCCGTGAACGCAGTCTTCTCCCCTGGTCTGAGACAAGCTTTTCACGCGCTTGCTGCTGGTAGCGGTTCAGGGTCGGGTTGATCGTAATGTGTCGGTTTCCCACTGCTCTGGTACATTGCGGTTTGAGGGGACAGGCGGCACAGGAACCACATGCATATTCCTTGAAGGAGGTGCGATAGCCATTGTCTGTGATGCGATAGCGGGTCCCAAGAAAAGTCAATCATTGCTGATTGGGGCAGATGTATTCGTCCCTTACCGGATCGTGCTTCCAGTTCTCGGCTCGGAAGTGCTGTTTGCGCCAGCTGCGTTTCTCCTGCTTGTGGAAGAGCGGATACTTCACATACTCTTCGATCCCGCTTCGTTCCAGATAGGCATAATTCTCTTCACTGCCATAGCCTGCATCCGCGATCACGGTCTGCGGGAAACGACCCAGGTGTCTCTGGACTTGGTCCAGATGCGGGATCAACACGTTCATATCATTCGTTTTTTGGTGGATGCTAAAGCCCACCACAAACTGGTTCTGGGTGCCGATCTGGACGTTGTAACCAGGCTTCAGCTGCCCGTTGAGCATGGCATCTTCTTTCATACGCATAAAAGTGGCATCCTGATCGGTCTTGGCATAGCTGTTGCGCCCGGCCAGGATCCTCTCCTGCTCTTCATATTTCTTCTGGCGCGGCAGATACTCTTCCTGCAACGTCCGCAGCGCTTTCGATCTGGCATCCCTTTTGTTCTTCAGCGTATCTGCCAGGTGCTCATTCAAGCGCTCGATCCGTTTCTGCAGTGCTTCGCTGTCGATCCCACCCCCGCCCCCCTGCTTGTTTTCTCCTCCCACCTCCTCCAAGTCCTTGTCCCCATAAGCTTCCTGTTCGGCTTCATTCTCTGCCTCGATGTTCTGCAACAACTCCTGGATCTTCTTCTGCAGTCGCACCTTGTACTTCGCTGTGCTCTTCGCCCACACCCACTTGTACTTGTTCGCATTCGCCTCGATCTTGGTCCCATCCAGAAAGTAGTTCTCC
>JBEKCT010000229.1:0-4483 GCA_050014715.1 Anaerolineales bacterium
TTCTTTTTTCCATATCCTGAGCTCGCAAATACGGCATTTGGGCCAGCATTTCGCTTCCCTGACCTCGATTTTCATTGTCCACTATTCAGAAATGCCGGTTCTCGGCTGAATTTCTAGAACCACTGCCTAAGGCAGTGGGTAGAGTGCGAAGGTTCTACCGTGACGAGTAATTGAAAATGTGGATATGATGAGCCTCCCTGGAAGGCGTGCAACCAACCAAACGGAGACTCATCTTGAACCACCGATTCAGGAGGCTATCACATAGCATATATGAATGCAAGTATCATATTGTGTTCTGCCCTAAGTAACGATACCGAATCTTCAAAGACGAAATAGGAGAATATGCCAGACAACAAGTGTATCAACTGTGCAGACAGAAAGAGCAGATAGAAGTCTTGGAGTTGAACGTGAGGCCTGACCATGTGCACCTGGTGGTGTCGATCCCGCCGAAGTATGCGGTATCAGGATTCATGGGGTACTCGAAGGGCAAAATGGCCTTACGGTTGTTTCAACAGTACGAAAGCCTTGGGCGAGGATATTGGGGGCGTCACCTGTGGGCGAGGGGCTACTGTGTGAGTACGATAGTGCTGGACGAAGAGAAGATGAGGAAGTATGTCCAGTGGCAAGAGCAGCAAGAAAAGAAAGATGAGATTGTGCAAGGCAAGTTGTTTGACTAACAATCAAAATACGAATGCGCCTTCCAGGCGCTATGCCAAAGCCGCCGTCTTTGGCGGCGGTAGTTTACTGATCGGATCTGCCATTTGTGTGGGGCAGGACTTTTATTGCTTTATTCCAGCCATAAATCTTTGAATCTTTCAGAGGTCAATCCGAAGCTGGCCTTCCTGTTGATTTTCCAGCAGACAAACTGTCCAGTTTGGATGATTGAAAGTCAGGTCTACAATAACCTCAACCATTCTTCAGTTTCCCGTGGATTTTTGGAAAGAAGAAACTTCAGGTGGGAATTCTCAGGACTGGCAATCAACTGCGCGAGGCAGTTTGGGTTTTATCGAGTGCATATTAGACCATAGACCAGCAATTGACAGCCATCCCAGAGATAACAATCACAAACGCTGCCGGCAGGGGGATTATAATTCGGAAGAAGAACGAGGTGAGCATGTTTGATCTTCCCGATGATGAGATTCTCCCGCTCTCCAAAGAGCACGCTTTCTGGACCTGGTCAGCACAGGCGAAGGTAAGCCCGATACCGGTCAAGACCGCCAAGGGTGTCTATTTCTGGGACACCGCCGGGAAACGCTACCTGGATTTCAACTCGATGACCATGTGCGTCAACATCGGTCACGGCGACCAGCGCGTGGTGGAGGCGATGGCAGCACAGGCGCGTGAACTGCCTTACGCGGCTCCCGGCATGGCGACCAAAGTGCGGGCAATTGCCAGCCGGCTGGTAGCGGAGGTCTCACCGGGAGGTGCATTGACCAAGGTATTGTTCACACTGGGCGGGGCGGATGCCAATGAGAATGCTGTCAAGCTGGCACGCGGGTTCACCGGGCGATACAAGGTGTTGACGCGCTATCGTTCCTATCACGGTGCGAGCGCCGGGGCGATGGCACTGACCGGCGACCCGCGCAGGGTGGCTTGGGAACCCGGCTTGATGCCGGGTGTGGTGCACTTCCTCGACCCGTACCGCTACCGTTCCACCTTCCACCGTACGACCCCGGATATTTCGGAGGCGGAGTTCTGCCAGGATTACCTGAACCACCTGGAAGAGATCATCCGGTATGAGGGTCCGGAGACGATCGCAGCGATCCTGATCGAATCGGTCACCGGCACAAACGGGATCATCATCCCGCCGGAAGGTTATATCCAGGGTGTCCGTGCACTATGCGACCGCTACGGGATTGTCATGGTTGCGGACGAGGTGATGAGTGGTTTTGGCCGGACCGGCAAATGGTTTGCGGTTAATCATTGGAATGTCATTCCGGATATTATGACCATGGCTAAAGGACTTACCTCGGCGTATGCACCCCTGGGAGCCGTGGCTATGAGACCTGAAATCGCGGCGGCCTTTGACGAGCGCTCCTTCGAGTCAGGATTGACTTATACCGCCCATCCGGTCTCACTGGCGGCAGCCGTGGCAAATATTAATGTATTGAAAGATGACAAACTGGTGGAGCACGCCGCTGCAATAGGACCGCTTATGAATCGCATGTTGAAAGACCTGGGCGAGGCGCATCCCTCGGTAGGGGAGGTGCGCTCGATCGGGTTATTCGGGATCATCGAACTGGTCAGGGACAGAAAAACGAAAGAACCGGTGGCCCCCTGGAATGGTTCAAGCCCGGAGATGCTGCGCCTGCGCAAAACCTGCCTGGAGCATGGCCTGTACGTTTACACTCACTGGCACACCGTGCTGATCATCCCGCCGCTTCCCATTACGGAGGCGCAGTTGCAGGAGGGCTTTGCGGTGCTGGATCAAGCGTTAGGGGAGGTGGATCAGGCGATCAGGGGGTAATGGAATTCTTTATTCTGGTGACGACAAAAAATAAACCGGACTGAGAGGAAAGCTATGCCGGGCTTCATCACTTAATTTTGAATAATACTGCACCCACAGTTCAACAAAAGTTTCAAGATCGACGAGAAAGATTGCAGGTTTGTTCAAGGTAAAAGCATCCTCCTTTACCTGATTGGTAAACCCACTCGATGAAATAATTATCCCATGATCTTCCGGCCTGAGACCTGACAACACCAATTCAAGACCTTCCTGTGTCATGACCTGGCCTTTATGATTCACATGAACTACAATGCGCGGATCACTCATTCCCAATGGATCAGAAGAAGCGATCATGTCAATCAAGCTTTTTTCTTTTTCAGGGGGAGCAACCCAGGTAATGTAATAGCCCATGGCGTGCAAGAGTTCACTGACCATGTTATTAAATTCTAATGTCTCCATCCCTTGAATAAATTGCTTGATCTGATGCCACGAGTTTTCCTGCGCCTCATATTTTTCGATGGAATTGATATGGCGCAACCTTTTCTCTTCGTTTAATTTCCAATCCCGGTATTGACGAATTGCTTCCTCGAAGAATTGTTCGGCACCGGTATATTGTTTGCTGGCCCTGCGGCCTTTCTCAGTAATGAACCAGCGACCACGGGGGGTTTTAACCAGCCATCCGGCTTTAACCAATGGAATGGTAGCAACGCGTAGAAGAACTTCGTACCTGGGTGAATTGACAGCAAAAGGAAAAGCACCTTTTTCATATTCTGTTAATTGGGTATTCTTTTGGACGTATTCAAAAATATCACGGACCGGCAAGCCATCCGGTTCGAACCAAAGCAATTCGAACACCCGGCGCAAAATTTCCCCAATCCTATTTTGTGTTATATCAGGCATGGCTCAAATCCTTTACAAAGAAAAGGTCGAATCGATCCTGATCAACTTCTAATTCAGACTACCCAATTTTCGAACATTGCTACCAGTATTATAAATCATCTTCTCAAATAGCCGTTCATATTTTTGTTAAGCCAATTGGAAAGGAAATTGTGAAATCCATCTATCCCTGTTTGACCTGGAATCAACCACACCTACCCCATTCTTCATGCGATTTTGTCTTAAAAATGCCAAAACAAGCTGTTCTGAAATCGCATTTTTCCCCCCAATAATTAAATAACCGGGCGCCCAATAATCTCCAGAGGGGTTTTCCTTTTTAAGCATCGGAGAATTTTCGAACACTAATTTGGAGGTCTCGTTTCGAATTATTTCAATATGCTTGCTTGGAGTAATGTTGGGGGGGAAGTTTGATTCCCAGAGTAAATATTCAGGCTGGACATTTAGCACCTCAAGCCGCCAACCTTTGGATGTATGAATGTTCTTAATGCACTCTGCTATCTGCTTTTCTCTTTCATTGCTCAGTTGATGTGAACCGAAGCGGGGGATCAGCAGGCATGAGTATGTGAGATTGTAAAGGGCATCTGATACGAACTCATTTAAGGACGAAAGTTCATCGATGCCAGTTTCATTTTTTTTAAAGTCGGACTCATTTTCTTTCGGCCAGGATATGGCTTGCGGCTGATCGGATTCGTCCTCTGGAAATAAAAATCTCAGTTCATCCTGTGATTCCCTGTTTTGCGTTTGCTCTTTTACCCCAGCGGCAGCCTGATTCACAATGACAGGGTGAATTTCATTTTTTTTTAACAATGTGGAATACACTGGCTCAAATTTCTCTTCATCATAAACGGAGGGTGTAAAGAACATCTGGTTCTTGGAAATCCTTTTTTCTTCAATCCTGCTGATAGTTTCCGCATAACCGCTGGAGATGGATCGTAATGGGGGCTCATTACCATCCAGAATCGAAAGGGTGTTTGCGAATTCCTTGGTCTGTTTGCGGACAGTGCCAAGTGGTATTTCAGCATCGAAAACCAGGGCAAGGATCACGCCCACGAATATCAGGGAAGCGTATATGGCATGCTGGGTTTGGGTGGTTTCCAGGGTGATGAATTTTGCAAGATCAAGGTTCGAGTCCTTGGCCAT
>JBEKCT010000230.1:0-4413 GCA_050014715.1 Anaerolineales bacterium
GCGATTTGGTTCATCACGTACGGTTTAAATACAGGAGCGGCAGGTTTCCTTTTCATGCCCCTATTGAATCACGGTTCTTTAAAAAAGTGAAGGGCTGTCCAGCACTTTTTGGACAGCCCCTTTTTTGTGTGAATTTTTCTTTCGGTGGAAGCCCATATCTATTGCAAATGCAATCAGCCGGGGTAACCTGCTGTCACCAGTGATACAATAAAAAAGAGTTGGTCAAACCTTTTTAATGGAAATCTTGTTTCTGTTGGGCTCTTTTCCTTGAAAATTGGCGCAAAGCACAGGGAGGCAGCCATGTCCAAAAGAAACCGTTTGATCTTGGCATTGATAATGTCTCTGGTTCTCCTGCTGGGCTCCATCCTGGCATGTAATATCCCTGAGGAAACACCTTCCATTTCTGATGCAGATCGTGACTCCATGGACACCGGAGTGGCCATGTTCGCAGTGACCCTGAAAGCCGAATCTGCTATCTCCACAATGACAGCGGAACTTAAGGCCTTTTCCAGCACTGTCCGTCCAACCGATGTAGTCTGGGCCCTGTTTATCGATTCGGGTTGCCCCGCCGACCTCTTTCCGGGTATCACCACCGGTTGGGGTGCTGGATCACTGGACTGCACCTATCACTGGAGGGGACATTTTGGTGTCAATAACCTGGAAATGCGCATCATGCAGTATCCCGACCATTCCCAATATCAAAAGGCAATCTCATCCGACCTGGCAAACTACCGGACCAACGTCGCCAACGATAAAGCGGCCCAGGCTGCCCCCGGCGTGCAGAATAAAAAGAATCTTGATATCATCCAGGATGATGCCAGTGGCTTCATTTACATGGAAACATATAATGGCAATCCTTCGACGACCGACCCCGAAATCCCGCTTTGTGGCAATGGCTGGGGGGCGCTTGGAGTGGATGAAAAGTTTGAAGTCACCCTTTCCTTGACCGACTCGTGTGATATCTCCAAGGATGCCGACGTCCACAGCCTGGCTTTGGAAAACCTGCGGGATGCCGCCCTGAATGCCATAAAGCGCGCCGAAGCCAACCAGGCTCCTTAACGACAAGTCATCACGCGTAATGTTTTAGGAGCATTACTCGAATCCTGAATTCCTGCGGTCGCCTCGCCTTCCTCAGGCGGTTGCAGATTTTCGGTTTAAAACAGATTGTGGGAATGTTATGGATTACTACTCAGCGCGCAGCGAAAACCGACTGAGCCGATGGAATCATCCGGGATTTCAAAAAAGCGTAGTGCAGACCGCACACCGCTGATGCCGCTCAGCTCGCAGTCTCGCTGGTGCTTTCTCCCTGGTTGTTCCATTAGCCGCCCCGCACCACCCGCGAAATACCTCCCCCGTTGTTCGGTCCTTGCGGATTCGCCGAGGGGGAACCCATATTTAAAGCCTGGCTGAAGGAATTGGTACACTTATAGTAGTTGCTGTAATAAGGATCATTCACCCATTGCCAGACGTTGCCGGCCATATCCAGTGCACCATATGGGCTGGCGCCCTTTGGATTGCTGTCAACCGCCTCCGGGGCGCCCAGCGGGTGATTGAAATTCGCCAGGCTGTCGTTCGGTGCTTTGTTGCTCCACGGATAGATGCGCCCATCCGTTCCGCGCGCTGCCTTCTCCCATTCCGCCTCGCTCGGCAGTCTTCTGCCTGCCCATTTGCAGTATGCCGCCGCTTCGTACCAGGAAACATCAATCATCGGAAAATTATCGAATTTAGGGTTGCCATAATAAGGAAACATCCCAATGATCGGGGCCTCGTCAGTATGCGGCTTGCAGCCCTCGGACTGCACACATTTGGTATACATGGCGTTGCTCACCACGGTCTGGTCTATCCAGAAGGCATTCAGGTAGACCGTATGCTGGGGTTTTTCATCCGGCTGTGCCAGCGCATCTACGTCCGAGGACCCTATCAGGAAATCGCCAGCCGGAATATACAGAAGCTTCATTCCTTCGCTGGGTGAGATCTGGCTCGAGCCTATCCCCAGCCCTGCCGGGCAGGGCGCCGACCCCGACCTGGCCTGGGCGCGGATCTCCCCTAGCGATCCGTCAAGCATCCAGGTTGCTTTCAAACGCTCCTTGTTCAACGATGCCAATCCTTACATGTGGGGCGCCTGGGCCATGGATGCGAGCATGCTCCATCCGGACTGGTTTGATTACAACGATCACTTCACACTGGCTCAGGCGGGTTCGCCGATTCAGGGTTCTGCGGATTACCCGCTCCAGGCTCTCTACGAACTGGACAATACCTGCCGCTGGGCGGTCGGGTTCACTCCAACCGGTAACGAGCCAGGCATCTGCCCGGTGATCAAACCGACGGCCACACCGACGCCTTTGCCCACCCACACGCCCACCAGCATACCCACGAAGGTGCCGTGTGTTTACATCCCGGGCACAAAAATCTGTAGGATACTCGTCCCCATCCGAGGTCCGCTATTTCCCATAATAGCAGCCACCCCCACCTATCAATTGAGATAGAGAACATGGTGGTTGATCGAACTCCGTATCCACTCTAATCTGTACAGCCTGGATGCCGTTCGTCATTGTTCCAGGTTTGGTAAATTGAGCTATAAAAGGATTTCCGGAGCAGCCCAGCAGTTGCTTCGGAAATTGCTGACAATGAAAGAGCAAGCCTCTCCCTAGGGTGGAATTCTGGATCAATCGCTGGATCCTCGAATCCTTTGCCCCCAGACTGACTTAAAGCCATCGCCAGAGCGAAGCCCTTTATTTCGTAAGAAAGAATTATTTAAAGATAACAAGAAACCGGATCGGTGGCGAGGCTTCCGCATTTTTCGAGGGAGAGGATGCGACCAGCAGAGCCGCTGATCATTTTGAGTCTTTTTTGAGGCTTTAAACTAAGGATATTCTGTAATTCGCATCAGGGGTATCAATCCTTTCTCCAAACGTTTATCCAACCAATCGACCATCGTCTTGAATACTTCCGCTTTTTCGGGATCGGTATGCAGCTCGTGCTTGAAGCCTTCCCACATCTTGAGAGTCACTTTGCCCTTGGGGGCTAGTTTGGCATATTCCGTGCTGCTGGTGGGAAAGGCAATTTCGTCTTTCGTGCCGTGCATCAGCAGCAAGGGCAGGGGAAAGAAGGGCGCATTTTCGAAGGCGATCTCAATTGCGTCCAGCATGGCTTTTCCCCAGGCGGTCGAAACAATTGGATGTACAAGAAGGTCACTTGTGTATATGTTGGCCACCAGGGGGTCCATACTGAGCATTTGCGAGTGGATTCCGCTTTTCATGTCCAGGTTTGGAAGGACATTCCCGAGCACTTTTGCCAATGCTACTTTCAACTTTTGCTTTTCGATCGACGATTTCAATACAGGCGCGGTGGCTATCACTCCGGTTAAAGCCGGCTTTCGGATGGGAGGGTATGCAAGCACCAGGATGCCTCCCATGCTGTGCCCATATAGGAACCGCTGCTGATCCGGGTAGCGCCTGTCCACTTCCGCCAAGAACAGGTCGATATCGTCAAAGTATGCCTCCAGGCCGGGCGTGTGCCCGCGCTTCCCACCGGATTTCCCGAAATCACGCTGGTCAAAGCCAGCCAGAATGTAACCTGCACCCGCCAACGCTTCCCCGTCTGCCTGGTAGCGCCCGATGTGTTCGCCCACCCCGTGCACCAGGCAGACGATTCCCCTGGCTTTTACTGAAGGCAGCCATGCTTTTTAGTACATTTCCAGACCATCATTGGTTTTCCATTTCCACTCATTCGTTTCCATTTTCTTTCCTCCTTTTCTGATTCTGGATAAATCCTCCAGTTCAAGTTGGGTTTTCAATGGAAAAATCCCGGTTCTTGTCCAATGCCCTCCAATTATCTAATATATTTAATAACAGGCAATTTTGTTTGATATATAAATTCAGTATATAACCAATTTCCCTCAAGACAATAACCCTGAATGTTGGAAAATAATAAAAAAGCCTCGCCAATAATAAGGCAAAGATTTTAATACCTCAATAATCCCATCTCACATGGTATCCCTCAGTTCCGTTTTTTTATATAGTTACAATATGTTCCTTGGAGCCACTATAAACCTTCGTTTCCGCCCGTCCCGCGGTGCTTATCCGCGGGATCGCGACCTTTGTGTTTAATCTTATTCCTGTCGTACGTTAATAAGGCCGTCAGGGTCTATTATATGAACGTGGTAGAATCTTTTAAAATCCATTAACTTTGGTGACCAGTATGCCAACCGTCTCTATGATTGGTTCCCCCAGAAAAATCTCCCGCACCTTTCAACTGCGCCGGTAGGCATTGACAAAGATTCACCTGTTCCGGCAATCCCGGAATATAATGTTCTGATCAGGAGGGCCGCGATGCATAATGTTCTGGTTACCGGTGGAACCGGCTTCATCGGCTCCAATTTCGTGCGCTACCTGCTTCGTTCCGATGCACAGG
>JBEKCT010000231.1:0-4372 GCA_050014715.1 Anaerolineales bacterium
TCCGCCCCATACCAGCGGCGGGCCATAAATAGCCGACGGACAAAACCTACCTGTTTAAGTTCCACCTCCCAGGTGGTTCCTTCCGGGATGGTCTCGGAAAGTTGTTCTTTGGATTTTGCCACTTTTCAATACCTCACTCGGGGATCGACAAGTGAATAGATTACGTCAACTGCCAGGCTGATTAACGCCACCAACATGGCGAATACGGTGATGACACTTTGTACGGCGGTGTAGTCCCGGGCGGAGATGCGTTCCACCAGGTAGCTGCCCATGCCAGGCCAGGAGAAAACTGTTTCCGTAAGGACAGCTCCGGCAAGTAAGATGGCAACTTGCAATCCGATTAAAGTAATAACCGGGATCATCGCATTCTTCAGGGCATGCCCGTAAATCAAAATGCGTTCCCGGATACCACGTGCCCGGCCCGCTCCGATGTAGTCGGCCTGCATCGTTTCGATTACGTTAATGCGTGTCAGGCGTAGGAATACTCCCGACAAGATCAGACCTAGCGTAATGGTGGGAAGAATGAGGTGCTGAAGCACGGAAAAGAACGCCGGCCAATTCCCCGTGAGCAAGGCATCCAGGCTGTATATATTTGTGATTGTTCTTAGACTCGTCCCAATAATTGAATCGATGCGTCCTGAGATTGGCAGCCATCCCAGTCGGACTCCAAAAAAGAGTTGCAACAGTAATCCAAACCAGAATATTGGCAGGGAATAAATGACTACAGAATAAATCCGCAGGGAATAATCGAGCGCTTTCTTGCGTTTGGAAGCCGCCAGGGCCCCCCCGTATATGCCGATCAACAAAGCCAGGATCGATGCTGGAATGATCAATTCCAAGGTGGCTGGAAATCGTTCGCTCATCTCATCGATGATAGGGCGGTGGCCGCCCACGAGCGAGTTCCCGAAGTGCAGGGTAACCATGTTCCACAGGAAGCGCCCATATTGCACGATCAGTGGGTCGTTCAGGCCAAGCGTGGCACGGATATGCGCGATCATTTCGGGAGTGCCTTTGGGACCTAGTGCCGATGTGACCGGATCTCCCGGCAGGATGCGCAGGATGAAGAAGACCATAGTGGCCAGGATGAAGATCATCGGAAGGGTCAAGACAATCCTGGTCAGAATATAACGACGCAGTCCCGCCGAACCCCGCGCGAAAACATACGCCAGAAGCAGGATTGACGGAACGCCTATGATGAGGGCGATGATTGCAATTGGAGACACGTTTTAATTTTAGTTCGCTATTTTATTGTTATTTGGGGCGGGATTGCTCCCGCCCCATTATCGTTGGAGTACCTTACTGGCCTTTGCTCATCTCTGAGTAGAAGTACATAATATCCGGGCCAATATTCAAATTTCCTGGTTGGGCGTTGTTGGGATCGCCTTTGATGTTGCTACGATATACCACATGCTCTGCATTGAAGAACAAAGGTACCGTGACAACCAGATCGGCATAAAGAGCCTGCGCTTGTTTGTATAAGTCAACGCGCTTGGTCATATCGGTCGCGATGTCGGCCTGATTAAGCAGGGCAACCAGCTGCTTGGCCTTGTCATTGATCGGAGTTCCGGTCAGGCTGCCGGTGGCAGGCAGGGTAACGTTGGTGCCTTCACCGCGGTTGAAGACGAACGGGTCAAGGTAGTTGGATGGATCTGGGTAATCGAAGAACCAGCCCAGAACACCTGCTCCATAAGCCTTGCCGCCGGTCAGTGCGGGTACGTAGGTACTCCATTCCTGGGAATTCAGAGTAACCTTGATCTCGCCCGTGGCTTCCAGCTGGGTCTTAATGAGCTGCATCCAGGCGGCTGTCGAAGCGCCGTAGTGCTCGGGTGGGTACCACATTACAAGCTGTACAGGATTCGTGGCTGAGTAGCCGGAGGCTTCCAGGAACTTCTTGGCTGCGTCCAGGTTTGGCGCCGTATACATTGTATCGAAGGACTGGTCAGCACCCAGGAAACCAGGCGGGATCATCGAATACAGCGGGGTAACCTGTCCAGCATAGACGGTGTCCGCGATCGCATTGCGGTCGATTGCCGAAGCAATGGCTTTATCGACATTCGGATCATCGAATGGTTTCACGGTATGATTGAGAACCAGATAGCGGATGGAACCGCCGTTGATCGTTCCAACTGTCAAATTTGATACCTTCTTGAGCGAGGTGAGTTGATCAGGTGATAGACTGCGCCAGGCAACGTCTATCTCGCCATTCTGGACAGCGAGGGCCATTGTATTAGGATCCGAATAGAAACGCACGATAATCTCTTTAACCTGAGGTTTCATACTTCCCGTGTAGTAAGGATTGGGCTTTAGAACCATCTGCTCATCCGCGTTGTACTGGGAGACATACCAAGGTCCGACGCCATAGACCGGTGCGGGAGGGAACAGGTTGCACGCATTGGCCTTGAAAATGTTCGGATCGGAAGCCACGTATGGTGAACCGGCCAGGATCTGGGGGAAGAATGCGATCGGGGTTGTTAGGGTAAAGACGATGGTCTTAGCATCCGGAGCGGTGATGCTCTTGACATACGGAACTGCCAGAGTATCAGCTACATCATTCGGGCACTTGGGGCCAATAGTGAGCAGACGGTTGAGCTGGGCGGCGTAAACCGTTGCCGTCAGCGGAGTGCCGTCACCGAATTTAATGCCGTCTTTCAGGGTATAGGTGTAGGTCAACCCATCGGCTGAAATTTTGCCCAGGTCGGTGGCCAGATCAGGTGCCACGTCTGCAGTGCCGGGCTTCATGTATAGGAGGCCGTCGCTGATGTTACGAATAACTTCCCAGTCGTGGGTGGCATAAGCATCGGCCGGGTCAAGGCTGGCGATTTTATCGGTAGTTCCGATAATAATGGTGTTTTTGTCTGCAACAGTGCCCGCTGTTGAAGGGCCGCAGGCATTTAGGACCATAATGGCCACGATTAATAGGGCGATTAAGACAATCCATTTCGGGCGGTTCATACTTGCTCCTCTTCGTTTGAACTAATTTTTGATATGATGATTATGGAAAACAAAATTAGAATGGGTAATGTGATTGCACCTCCTTTCATTCCTGTTATTATAAGCCATATTTAATATATCATATTATACGCTTCAAAAAAATGATGTCAAGGAAACTTGGGTAAACTTGGGTAAATAAGCTAACCTGACACCCAACATGTCAAGGTTCAGCACATTCTGGCAGCTTGGCAAGGTGGGCTGAACAAACTTTCGGTCCTCCGTTTTTTTTTCCGCTCAAGACCGTGAGCCGTAATTTATAATGGAAGTGTTTAATTTTGGGGTTGGCTTTATAATTGGAACGCCGGTATCCATAAAAATAGAATGATGTTTGTCATCTAAATTTCCCAAAGGAGCGTAAATGACTGAGCCAAACGTACAACCTCGCAAGAAGATCACCTTGCCTTACCTGTTTAAGAAAGTTGCCGACGGGATTCCCATTACCTGGCTGACTTGTTACGATTATCCCACTGCTTTCTTGCAGGAACAGGCTGGCATTGAGATGATATTAGTCGGAGACAGCCTGGGTATGACCATGCTTGGTTACGATAGCACTCTCCCTGTCACCATGCATGACATGGTTCGCCATGCGCAGGCCGTTCGACGAGGCGCCCCGACCGCTTTCCTGGTGGGCGATATGCCTTATATGACATATCAACCCAGCGTTGAAACCGCCATCCGCAATGCCGGACGCTTCATGGCCGAATGCGGCTGTGATGCCATCAAACTGGAAGGTGGCACAGTCATGGCCGACCGGATCAAGGGGATCGTTGACTCGGGCATTCCTGCCATCGGTCACCTTGGATTGACTCCACAATCCGTGAGCGCACTGGGAGGTTTCCGCCTGCAGGGTAAGTCGGCAGTTTTGGCAAAGAAGATCTTGGAGGATGCAAAGGCGCTGGAAAAAGCCGGCGCTTTTGCCATCCTCTTGGAAATGGTCCCAGACCGTCTGTGCAAACTTATCACTGAAAGGTCTGAAGGCTGCATCATCATGTCGCTCGGATCAGGACCGGATGCACATGGCCAACTGCTAATCTATCATGATATGTTTGGTCTGTACCCGAAATTCAAACCGAAGATGGCCAAGGTATTTGGCAACGCTGGTGAGGTCATACTGAATGGATTAAAATCCTATCATGACGAAGTGGTCGATAAGCGCTTCCCTCAACCTGAGAACTGGTTTGGCATGCCAGATGAGGAATTCGAAGAATTGAAGAAATTACTGGATTAATTCAAGGCTGGCAAAAAGCCGGTGCATATCCTGAGGCTGTCTAGAAACAAACATCAGATAGCCCGAAAATGAGTAATAAGAATGAAAAAGTAGGATGACAAAAAGAAGCTGGTGGCTAGATGGCCGCCAGCTTCTTCATATTATGGGCAATGC
>JBEKCT010000232.1:0-4347 GCA_050014715.1 Anaerolineales bacterium
CCATCTCCAGACTGTTGTTGATCCCTTTATTCCATATTTTATACTAGTCTGTTTGCAGGAGTAATGGTTCTGATGCATATCTTCGAGAATTGCCAATTTTTCCCCGGCTGTCCAGGCCCTCCTTTTCCCTGATAAACCTTCTTCGCCATGTTCTCGGTACATCCCAACAGCGTGCCTAAGCACTTCTCTGTTGATCTGCAAGCGTCTGGCTACCACTTTTACTCCTTCGCCTGCTTCAACTGCTGGCACCGCTGCTAGCTTTTCTGCCTTCGAATATTTCTTCATAAAAAACTGCACCTCCAAAAGTTATTTTTTGTCTAACTTTTGGGGTGCAGTTCATTTTTTGGACAGCCTCTTATTTATGAAGTTACCACTTGCCGAAATTATAGCGTATAAGCTTCTTCCCCGAACTCGCCTTCATCCAGACCTTTGGCCTCAATTTCGTCAGGGACACGCACCGGAATGAAGCGATTCAGGATTTTCAGGATCAACCAAGTGACTCCGAATGAATAAACAATAGCTATCACTGCTGCCAGGACCTGTACAAGAAACTGGTGCACGTTACCTTCGATCAAGCCGCTGACGCCGTTGACGGCACTGGCAGCAAACACGCCCACCAGGATCGTTCCCAGAGTCCCACCAACACCATGACACGCCCACACATCCAGTGCATCATCCCAACCCCATTTGGCACGCAGCTGGATGGCTCCGTAGCATACGAAAGCCGTTATGATGCCGATGACTGCGGCGGCCCAGGGCTGCACGTACCCGGCTGCCGGAGTGATGGCCACCAAGCCGGCCACGGCGCCGGTCATGGCACCGGTGATACTCGGTTTGCCCTCATGGATCCAGGAGATGAACAACCAGACGACCATTGCCACCGAGGCCGAGATGTCGGTGGTGACAAAGGCGTTGGCTGCCAGACCACTGGCCGACAGCGCACTGCCACCGTTGAAACCGAACCACCCGAACCAAAGCAAGCCGGCGCCCAAGGCCACATAGGTGATATTATGCGGTGCGGTTTTTTCACCAGGCAGGATTTTGCGTTTCCCAACGATGAAGACCGAGGCCAATGCAGCAAACCCGGCGCTCATATGGACGACAATCCCGCCAGCGAAATCCACAACGCCCATTTTTGCCAGGAAACCGCCTCCCCATGTCCAGTGAGCCATGGGTAGATAAACCAGGATGCTCCAGAAAACCAGGAAGATCAGATAGCTTTTAAATGTCACCCGGTCCGCAAAGGCGCCAGTGATTAATGCCGGGGTAATGACAGCGAACATCTCCTGAAAGACAAAATATGCCAGGAATGGAATCTTTTGCTGGACTCCTGCCACAACCCCGGGAGCGAACCCGACCCCATTTAATCCAAAGTATTGCAGATTTCCGATGATGCCACCCAGCGATTTTCCGAAAGCCAGGCTGAACCCGCCAAATACCCAGATGGCAGTTACGATACCCATCGAAACGAAACTTTGCATCATGATGGTCAGGACATTCTTGCGCCGCACCAGGCCACCATAAAAGAACGCCAACCCGGGGGTCATGATAAATACCAGGGCTGCGCTGATCAGAACCAAAGCGGTTGAAGCTGGATCGATGTTTTGCATCTTCTTCTCCTTGATCTAATATAGATTGTAGGTTCATTTTACGTTTGTGAAATCCGGAACGCATCCATCAATTGGTGTATCCCATCTACTTGATTTATGGTATATCCGTCTACCCTGTTTCGCACCTGTGTGCTAAGATAGATTTCCATGGATATAAAAATATTGCTGGTTGAGGACCATAAAATTGTCCGGGAGGGCACCCGCCAGCTGCTCGAACAGGCTCCGGACATGTGCATTGTCGGGGAGGCCGCGGACGGATTGGAAGCGGTCCGGCTGGCGGCTGAACTGCACCCGAACGTGGTCGTAATGGATGTGCGACTGCCAAAGTTAAATGGGATCGAGGCCACCCGTACGATCACCACCCGTTTCCCCGAGATGCGCATTTTGATCCTGTCCGCTTATGACGACGACAGCTATGTTTTCCCGCTGCTGGAGGCCGGGGCAAACGGATACCTGCTCAAAACTGCCAGCGGGGCTGACCTGGCTGAGGCGATCCGCCGGGTGGCAGCCGGGGAAACCGCCCTGTCACCACGCATCACCACCAAGCTGGTGGATCACCTGGGCAAGCGCGGCAGCTACCGGGCAACAGTCATGCAGGAAAGGTTGACCGGGCGTGAAATGGAAGTCCTGCGGGCCACCGCCAATGGACAACCAAACAAGGCTATCGCGGCTGGCCTGGCCATCAGCCCGCAGACCGTGCAGGTCCATTTGCGCAACATATTTTCAAAGTTGGGAGTAAATAACCGGTCCGAAGCAGTGGCTTATGCCATCCGGCACGGTTTGATCAGCTTTGAGGAAAACGATGATTGAATCAACTCGAGAAAAAGTACTGCGGGTCAGGCAAGGCGGAACCACCAGCCTGCGTGCCCAGTTGGTGTGGGCCGCCCTTTTCCCTCTTGCAACGTTTGTCATGCTATCCGTATTGGTGGCTACGGTTGCCTTCCGCCAATTGACGCTTAGCCTGGCGCTGGAACGCGATACTGCCAGAGTGCAGGCGCTTGCCGGTGACCTGGCAGGCTCTTTATCCCCCACGCGGACCTCCGCCGATGTAGGTTTATTTGCTTCCATAAAAGCAGGATTTTTAGGCGAAAATCCCCAGCTGTTCCTGATCGATCAAAGCGGAAATGTCATTTCCCACTCAGGGCCTGGCGGCGGTCAGCTGGCATTGACCAGCCCGGAGCTTGGGAACTTTATCCGTGGTCATGCGCCAGCCAGTCAATTGACTCAAACCATTCCGGCTGAAGAAGAAATCATTGCTTCGTATGCCCCGCTGCCAGGCCGATCGGAAGGCCTGGTCATGGAAGAGCCCTGGAGCTCCGTCATGGCGCCGGCTTCATATTACCAGTTGATCCTGATCGGATTATTGGTGCTCGGGACGGTCTTTTCCCTCTATATACTTGCTTTGAGTGTCGGCCGGGTGACCGGTTCGATTGCAAAACTGGCCGAGAATGCCGCCCGTGCAGTTCCCGGCAGCGTGTTCCATCCAATGGCCGAGCAGGGTCCACTTGAGCTGCGCCAATTGATCAATGCTTTCAACAAAATGGTTGTCCAATTAGCCGAACAACAAAGCAGCCAGCGTCAGTATGCCCACAAGGCGTTGCTCAGCCAGGAAGAGGAACGCCAGCGTCTTTCCCACGAGCTTCACGATGGGACCATGCAGGATCTGGTTGGGTTGGTGCAGAGAGTGGAACTTTGCCGGTCCGAGATGGACATGGATCCGCTGCTGGCTCGCCGGCGACTGGACGAACTGCAAACTTTGCTCGAGCAGACCATGGCGGATGTGCGCCGGATCAGCAATGCGTTACGGCCTTCCATATTGGAAGATCTGGGTCTTCCAGCCGGAATCCAGACACTGTGCAATGATTTGCAACAGCAGATGCCATCCGTCCATTGCCAGTTCATGGTGACGGGTGAGGAACGAAGGCTGGCTCCGGATCTCGAATTGGCGGTCTTTCGCGTCGTCCAGGAAGCCCTGGGAAACATCCGCAAGCATGCCCGGTCAGCCACGCATGTGGAAGTGCAAATGGAATTTCATGAGGACGGAGTCAGGACCATTGTGCGCAATGACGGTCCCATCTTCCCTGTGCAGAATGTCCGGTCCCTAGTTCGGGATGGTCACCTGGGCCTGGCAGGCATGTACGAACGCGCCCGTCTATTCAATGGAGAGTTGGATATTTCCTCGGACCCGGCCATGGGCACCACCGTCAGTCTGCGCCTGCCCTGCCCGCCCGACGTGGTCGGTTAACCCGGAGATGCCGGGCATACGCCTGGCTTACCCGGGCACCCAGTGCTGGTAAAACAACTTCGTTCCGACCACGACGATGGTCATTCCGGTGAATAAAACCACCAGGTTCAAGGTCACCCATGGCAGGTCGGCGCGCTTGATCGCATGCCAGCGCAACGAGCCCAGTTCGGATAAAAGCATATCCAGAAAATTGGCGGCCGGGAAAGAGGCCGTGAATAAGCCCAGGGCGACGGTGGCATAGCCGTTCAAGTGATCATTGCCGGACAGATCCGGAAGGAAATGTACCAGTAGGGCGAATACCACGGCCACGCCGATCAGGATCCATAACACGGCAGGATGCCGTTTGCGCATTTTTTGATTCATTTTGTTCACTAACTCGACAATGTTAGATTAGGTTTTATCCCGTTTCTTGCCTTGGGATTTATGGCGACTTCTAATAGAACGAGAACGATTGACCAGATGTTTGACAACCAATCGGGTTGCCTGACTGGA
>JBEKCT010000233.1:0-4274 GCA_050014715.1 Anaerolineales bacterium
ATCGCGGCTATCCGTCAGCTTGACCTGAATTTCTTCGACAGACAATTTGCGAATTTCTTGCGACTTCATGCCGGCTCTCCTAAGGTCACATCATGGCGGGCAATGACCTTGGTTTTAATGGCGAATTTTCGGCGGGCGAGGCTCAACGCCTCACGGGCCGTTGCCTCATCCAGACCGCCCACCTCGAACATAACCCGGCCCGGCTTGACGACGGCAACCCAATACTCCACATTTCCTTTGCCTTTACCCATGCGGGTTTCAGGGGGTTTCTGCGTATAAGGCTTATCCGGGAATATACGAATCCAGACCTTGCCGCGCCGCTTCATGGCATGGACAAGCGTTCGACGGGCTGCTTCGATTTGGCGGGCAGTCACCCAGCCCGGCTCCATCGCCAACAAACCGTATTCGCCGAAGGAAATCTCGACGCCGCGCGATTCCTTACCTTTCATGCGTCCACGCATCTGCTTGCGATACTTCACACGTTTTGGCATTAACATAACATCTACCTCACTCCACAGACACAGCGGCTACTCACTGACGTAGACGCCTTCGGTCGTCTCAACTTTTTCTTCCACTTCAGTTTTCATATCACCATGGTAAACCCAGACTTTGACACCAATCTGGCCGTAGGTGGTTAATGCTTCAGTACGGGCAAAATCTATATCCGCACGCAAGGTTTGCAGAGGGACACGGCCATCGCGCAACCAGACCGTACGGGCCATTTCTGCACCGGATAATCGTCCAGCCACTTCAATCTTGATACCCTGGGCGCCCTGGCGCATGGCCTGTTGAATGGCACGCTTCATGGCACGCCGATAACTGATACGGCGCTCCAATTGTTCAGCGATATTTCGAGAAACCAAATAGGCATCACAATCCGGCGCCTTGATTTCCTTGATATCCAAGTCAACTTTCTTACCGGTCAACTCTTCCAGGCTGACACGGATTTTCTTTATGCCTTCGCCCTTGCGGCCAATCAGGATACCGGGTTTTGCGGTAAATACAGACACCTTCAATTTACCGGGATAGCGTTCCACATCAATCCGGGAAACACCCGCACGGCCAGTTTCCGTGTAAATCAAATCGCGGATGGCAAAATCCTGCCCCAACTGCTCACGATATTGGGCACCTTCGGCAAACCAACGACCGCGCCAGTCCTGATTAACATTCAGGCGAAAACCAATCGGATGAACTTTTCGACCCATAAGATTTCCTTTGTCCTTTCTTTGCCGGTTAGGCAGCCCCACGCTCGCGCAGGACAACAGTCACATGCGACGTTCGACGCAGAATCGGCTTGAAGCGGCCACGTGCTCCGAAGCGACGCCACTTGCGGGTGGGGGCTTCATCGGCAAAGATCTTGGCTACAAACAGGTCATCGCGGCTGACACCAAAATTTTCTTCGGCATTGGCAACTGCAGAGGCCAGCAATTTGGCCACCGGCCGGGCTGCGCTCTGGGGTGCGAAACGCAGGATTTCCATCGCCTGCACCGCACTTTTCCCACGCACCAGGTCGACAACCAGGCGTACCTTTTGGGCTGAGATGGTCAGGGAACTTAACTTGGCATGAATATCGTGAGGCATCTCAATGCTCCTACACCGCTGGCTTGGACGACTTTTCAGCCGCCTGGTGACCACGGAACAAGCGGGTTGGCGCGAATTCGCCCAAACGATGGCCGACCATATTTTCGGTGATATAGATCGGCACATGGCGCCGGCCATCATGAATTGCGATGGTGTGTCCCACCATTTGTGGGAAGATCACACTGGCGCGACTCCAGGTGCGAATGACCTTTTTCTCGCCTTTTTGGTTCATGGCTTCAATCTTCTTCAGTAGTTTCGGGGCTATGAAGGGCCCTTTTTTTAATGATCGAGACATATCTGCTTACCTCGCATCCTTGGGAGCGCCCTAGCGGCTGGACTTGCTGCGGTGGCGCACAATGTACTTATCGGTCCGCTTGATACGGCGGGTCTTGTAACCACGGGCGGGTTTACCCCATGGGGTTTTCGGGCCCGGCATGCCGGTTGGCTGGCGGCCTTCACCACCACCATGCGGATGATCACGCGGGGACATGGCAGTACCACGCACCGTGGGGCGGATACCCATATGACGTTTGCGACCTGCCTTGCCTAACTTGATATTGTTATGGTCCAGGTTGCCGACCTGACCGATGGTGGCATAGCAGGTTTGACGGATCAAACGCACTTCGCCAGAAGGCAGGCGGATCTGGGCGTATTCGCCCTCTTTGGCCAACAATTGTGCTGAACCGCCGGCGGAACGAACCAGCTGGGCACCCTTGCCTTCCTGCAATTCGAGGGCGTGAACGAGCGTGCCGACCGGAATATCCGAGAGCGGCAGGCAATTGCCAGGCCGGATTTCAGCATGCGGTCCGGAGATGAGCGTATCACCGACCTTGATGCCGAGTGGAGCGATGATATAGCGCTTTACGCCATCCGCGTAGAAGAGCAAAGCCAGGCGGCCAGTGCGGTTCGGGTCATACTCGATTGCAGCCACCTTGGCGGGAATATCATGCTTCTCGCGTTTGAAATCGATGATACGGATATATCTGCGGTTGCCACCACCACGATGGCGTACGGTGATGCGGCCGGTCGTGTCACGCCCACCGTAACCGTGCGGATGAATGATCAGACTGCGCTCGGGAGTGGACTTGGTAATTTCTTCGAACGTATATCCGGTCATCCCGCGTTGGCCGGGCGTCGTAGGTTTATATTTCTTGACAGCCATTACTTCACCCCTTCGAAAATCTCGAGGGTGCTTCCCTCGGCGAGGGTAACGATTGCTTTTTTAATGCCGGGAGACCGGACCGACAGGCGCCGGTTGCGACGGCGGCCGCGTTTGGCAGCCGTATTAATGATATTGACGCGCACAACCTTGACGTCGAACAGAGTCTCCATGGCATCTTTTACCAGGGTACGAGTGGCTTCAGAGGTCACTTCGAAAGAATACTGGTGAAGCTTGTTGGACTGATAGTTCGACTTCTCGGTGACCAACGGGCGGCGGATTACATCATATATCGTTGTCATGCTGCCCTCCTACACCAGAAAAGACTTCAAAACGTCCAATGCCTTAAGAGGCATGACGAGTTTATCGTAGCAAAGCAAATCCCGGATATTAAGGTAGCTGGCCATAATCAATTTGGCATCCGGGAGGTTGTTGGTTGAACGGATCACCATGTCATAGGCGGCATCTTTCTCAGCCGCCAGAACAAGAACGGTAGCATCTCCGACCAGCGAGTTCAGCGCCTGCGCCATCAGACGAGTATTGGGCTCTTCGAGCACAAGTTCATCCAATACCACCACACCAGCCTCGGCTGCCTTGGCAGATAAGGCGCAACGCAGGGCTGCACGGCGCATTTTGAGCGGCATGTGCTGCGTATACTTACGGGGACGGGGTGTGTGAATTTTGCCACCATGCACCCACTGTGGGGCACGCGTGGATCCCTGGCGGGCACGTCCGGTGCCTTTTTGCTTCCACGGCTTGCGACCGCCGCCGGAGACTTCACTACGCGTCTTGGTCTTATGCGTCCCCAGGCGTGCATTCGCCATCTGCTGGAGGTAGGCCTGGTGCATCAAATCCACGTTCACCGGGGTCTCAAAGATCTCTGCCGGGAGTTCCACGGTTTTGACCTTATCGCCTTTCATGTTGAATACGTCTACTTTCATAATACCCATACTCCCATCATCGGCGCTTACTGCTTGCGCGCGTCCTTGATCATGACCAAGCCACCTCTTGGCCCGGGGACCGCGCCACGCACACCCAGAAGATTGCGCTCAACATCCACCAGCACAACTTTCAAACCCTGGGATGTAACACGCTCGCTACCCATATGGCCTGGACGACGGCTACCTTTATAAACTCGACCTGGTGTGGTCGTTGAACCGTTCGAACCGGGCGCGCGTAAGCGATCGGAACCGCCATGGGTCTTGGGGCCACCTGCAAAATGGTAGCGTTTCACCACACCGGCGAAACCCTTGCCTTTACTGGTGCCAATCACATCCACGTGTTCACCGACGCCAAAAACCTCAACGGTCAATTTATCTCCGGCCTTGAGCCCGGCATCTTTTGCGCGAAATTCACGTAAAAAACGCAGCGGGGGCAATTCGTTCTTCTTGAGGTGACCCAGTTGGCCTGAAGTCAGGCGCTTGGTCTTGGCCTCGCTGAATCCGAGTTGCACCGCTGCGTAGCCTTCCTTTTCCGGAAGGCGTACCTGCGTTACATAGCAAGGCCCAGCTTCGATCAGAGTTACCGGTACAGC
>JBEKCT010000234.1:0-4213 GCA_050014715.1 Anaerolineales bacterium
CGTCAACCTACCGGAACTGGCCAAACTGAAAGGCAGTTCGGGTTTCCTGGGCAGCATCCAGCAGGTCGCCATCTTCGGCACCATCCTGGCCATTGTCATTTTGGTGATCTTCCTTCTGGCAGCCATGTTCCCGCTGGTTACGGCCAGGCTTGGGCAGTGGTTCATCGACCGGCTCATGCCTGCGCGCTTCCGCCAGCAGACTTCCGGTATCATGAACAAGTTCCTGGATGGGCTGGCTTCCCTGCGCTCGCCTGTCAATGTTTTGATGGTGTTCTTGACGTCCGTGGTTATTTGGTTGCTGGAAACCGGCAAGTACTGGTTCGTCATGCACTCATTCCATTTTCAGGTCAGCTTCTTTGCTTTGATGCTGATGAACGGCATCGTCAACCTGATCGGCATCCTCCCGGCCGCTCCAGGCTATATCGGCACTTTCGATGCCTCCGGCATCGCCGTACTGACTGCCTATGGGGTCGACCAGGCCGTTGCTGCCGGGTACACCATCGTATTACACGTGGCGCTCTGGTTGCCCATCACGCTCCTGGGCGCCTGGTACATGGCGCGCGAAGGCATCCACTGGAACGACGCATTGCGGAAGGAGCAGGATGCCGAATCCAGCGCATGAATCTTTGCCTGCGCCAAATTCCCGCATAAAGCCAGCCTGCTGGTTTTCCTCCATGGCGGCAGCACTTACCCTATTTTGCCACAAATGTGAGTAGTGACGACTTCAGTCGTCCGTTCCCTAAGACTTCCGAAGTTTGTAAAACTTCGGAAGTCTTCACTTTTCAGCTATCTCTTGTTTGACAATTGGTTAAGCTCTTGCAAAATACATCTTGCTAATATATCGGCAGCTTCTGATCCACTTCCCTCGCCCAGGCGTTGATGCCGCCCTGTAAATTCTTCACCTTCTTAAACCCAGCGCTGGTCAGCAATTCCAGCGCACGCGTGGAGCGGGCGCCGGTTTTGCAAAACAGGACGATTTCCTGGGTGCTGTCCAATTCGGACAGATGCGCCGCCAGTTGGCCTAATGGGATGTTCTCTTCCCCCGGCAGGGACGAAATTGCCAGTTCATGCGGCTCGCGCACGTCGATCAGGCGTAGCTTTTCACCATTTTGCAGCCGGAGCGCCAGGTCGCTGGCGGAAATATCCCAATTCATTCCAGCCGAGCCTTCGTCATGGTTGAACCCGGGCACGCCGCAAAAAGCATCGTAGTCGATCAATTCAGTGATTTCCGGGTGCGCTCCGCACACCTTGCAGTTCGGGTTCTTTTTCAGCTTGATCGTATCGAACGTCATGTCCAGGGCGTTATACAGCACCAGCCGCCCGACCAGGCTTGACCCGATCCCCAGCAGTAGTTTGATCACTTCAGTAGCCTGGATCGTGCCGATCGTCCCGGGCAGTACACCCAGTACGCCCCCTTCAGCGCACGAAGGTACCATGCCCGGTGGGGGCGGCTCGGGGAACAGGCAGCGGTAACACGGGCCCTCCTTGGCATAAAAAACGCTCGCTTGTCCATCGAAACGATAGATCGACCCGAACACGTCTGCCTTGCCGGTCAATACGCATAGATCGTTAACCAGGTAGCGGGTGGGGAAATTATCGCTGCCATCGACCAGCAGGTCGTAATCATGGGCGATTCGCATCGCATTTTCGGATGTGAAGGGCTCGTTATAGATATCCAACTGGATTTCAGGATTCAGGTCTCGCAGCCGCTCGCGTGCCGATTCAACCTTGAGCGTGCCCACCCTCCCGTTGCCGTGGATGATCTGGCGCTGCAAATTGGACGAATCGACCACGTCGAAGTCCACCAGCCCGATCCGGCCGACGCCAGCGGCAGCCAGGTAGAGTGCCACCGGCGAACCCAGCCCGCCGGTCCCGATGATCAGCACCGCCGATGCCAGCAGCTTCTTCTGCCCTTCCAGCCCCACTTCCGGGATCAGCAGGTGCCGCGAATACCGTAAAATTTCTTCGTGAGAGAGTTCAGGTAGCATGGGTCTATTATAGTCCGATAGTCTTATGACCTGATTGTCTTGTATTCGATCAGACTATCAGACTTTTCGACTTTTAGACTTTCTGATTTATATTGAAAAATCCTCGCCCGCCCAATTATTTTCCTTGGGCGCATGTACATGCTCGCCGGCCAGTGCGTAGCCGTTCAGGCGGGTTTCGAGCGCATCCACGCGTTCCAGCAACTGCTTCAGGGACAGGCCCACCACATCCGGAAGGGATGTGTGGTTCAGGTCGGGCATGTCTCCCAGGTGGTGAGGTTGGGAGCGCTGGATGATCTGCCCCGGCACGCCCACCACCACCGAGTTGGCTGGCACCGATTTGACAACCACCGCGTTGGCCCCGATCCGGCTGTCGTCCCCGATCGTTATGGCGCCCAGCACCTTAGCTCCCGTGCCGATCACCACCCGGTCACCGATGGTGGGGTGTCGTTTGCCTTTCTCGAGACTCGTCCCGCCCAGCGTCACGCCGTGGTATATCGTGACATCCGTACCGATCTCGGCGGTTTCTCCGATGACCACGCCCATGCCGTGATCAATGAAAAAGCCGGGGCCGATGCTGGCGCCAGGATGGATCTCGACTCCGGTCAGGGCGCGGGCCACCTGCGAGAGCCAGCGCCCAGGAAATTTGAAGTTGTGCGTCCACAGCCAGTGGGTGATGCGGTGGGCCCAGATGGCGTGCAGCCCCGAATAGACCAGCAAGACTTCCAGCCGCGAGCGCGCCGCCGGGTCCCGTTCGAGCACGGAATCCAGATCCTTGCGGATCGACGCAACCAAACCGGCTGGTTTGGATGGGTTGACTGCCAGGGGTGCAGAGACAATTTGATTGGTTTCCATGAAATCTCCGAAAGTAGTAACGACTTTAGTCGTTTGACCAAAACAACGGATTTATTCGTTAATTAATCCGCCAGGTTGGCGAATAACGTCGTGGACAGATAGCGTTCGCCGAAATCCGGGATGATGACCACGATCATCTTCCCGGCATTTTCCTTCCGGTGCGCGATATGCACGGCTGCCCAGGCGGCCGCGCCGGAAGAGATACCCACCAGCAGGCCTTCCTTCTTTGCCATCTGGCGGGCAGTCTCCAGGGCGTCGTCATCCTCGACACGGATGATTTCATCATATATCTTCGTGTTCAATACCGCCGGGACGAACCCCGCACCGATGCCCTGCAGCTTGTGCGGGCCCTTCACCCCGCCGGAAAGCACCGGGGAGGCATCCGGTTCGACCGCCGCTACCTTCAAGGACGGCTTACGGTTTTTTAGCACTTCTCCCACGCCGGTGATGGTGCCGCCGGTGCCGATCCCCGCCACCAGGATGTCCACCTTTCCATCCGTGTCCCGCCAGATCTCCTCTGCAGTGGTCTTGCGGTGGATCTCGGGGTTGGCCGGGTTGTTGAACTGCTGGGGCATGAAATACTTGCTGTCGGAGGCAGCCAACTCTTCGGCCTTCTTGATCGCGCCGGGCATGCCGTCCGCTCCGGGGGTCAGGATCAGTTCCGCCCCGAAGGCGCGCAGGAGCATGCGGCGTTCCTTGCTGAATGTCTCGGGCATGGTCAGGATGCACCGGTAGCCTTTGGCAGCTGCGATCATCGCCAGGGCGATGCCGGTATTGCCGCTGGTCGGTTCGATGATCACCTTGTCTTTGGTCAATGCGCCCGACTTTTCGGCCTCTGCGATCATTGCTGCGCCAATGCGGTCCTTGACGCTGTGGGCCGGGTTGAAAGACTCAAGCTTGGCAACCACTTCGGCCTGTGCGCCCTGGGTCAGTCGGTGCAACCGGATCAGCGGGGTATTACCGATCAAATCGGTTACGTCATTTGCGATTTTCATTTCGAACTCCTAAATAATTAAAATAATACAGCCAACGGGCAAATAAAAAGGACGGCGCGGGGCGCCATGCGAAAAACCTGCGATCGCATGCGGGGGCTCGCCCACCGTCCTTCTTCCGTTGGCTGATTTGGTTTTACGAAGAGGCGGTGGTTACGATCCCCGCCTCAGACACATGCAATGGTACATAAAAAGCTTCTCCATAATATTTATGATATTACTGATATAAATTATACGATATTCCCGGCAATTGTCAAGGGAAGAGAGTGTTGAAAAACAAGTTCTTAATTGACCAATCCATCAGACATTAATATAATGACTGAGATAGAAGATATCGATCAAAATGAAGTCAATCCGGTCCAGGAGTCTGACATGGAAAAA
>JBEKCT010000235.1:0-6967 GCA_050014715.1 Anaerolineales bacterium
ATTGCCCATAATTTGAAAAAGTTGGCGGCCATTTAGCCACCAACTTTTTTTACCTTCCTATTTTTAACCCCGTTTTTACATTTCTCAGGCTGTCTGAAGTTTGTTTCTAGACAGCCCCTTAAAGGAGCTGGGGGCAGAGGAAGGGTCCCCGAAGGGGATTCGAACCCCTATCGACTGATCCAGAGAAAATTCAACATTACATTCCAAAGCGTCCAATCTGGTCAACATACCCATATATAGCATTAAACTAACCTTAGATCGCCATATACGGGGGAAAGAACACGCCGCCGCGAGAAGGCACTATTTTGACTGCAATTTGACTGCAACCGGTGTAATCAATTCCTCGATAGTGATAGCGGCCTCATCCTCGGAATGGCCCATCGAATGGCCGTAGGTATCCGTCGTAACGCTCGCCTTCGAATGCCCGGCGCGCTGCTGGACCGTATTCACCGGCGTTCCGCTGTCCAGTAAGAACGACAGGGAAGTATGTCGCAGATCATGGAAGCGGATGTCCGGCAGGTCGTTATCCCGAAGTACGCACTTGAATTCCTGGTACATGTGCTCGCAGGCCGCCGGCTTCCCGATCGTGTTGGGGAAGATCAGGTCATTCTCTTCCCAGCGCTCGGCGCATACGGCCTTCTGCAGGGACTGATGTTCCCGGTGGATGGCCAGCCGGTCCAGGGTTTCCTTCCCCAGCTTTACCTTACGCCGACCGGCTTTTGTTTTCGGGGGCACCAATACGAATCCTTGCCCCTTCACATGTTGCAGTTGCCGCTGGACGTTCAGAGTGCCCTTTGCCAGGTCCAGGTCGGACCATTTCAGCCCGAGCAGCTCGCCCTCACGCATCCCGGTCATCAGGGCCAGGTAGAACAGCGTTCCATAGCGCGTATTCTGCGAAGCGATCACCAACCGCTGCGCCTGTTCCGCTGTCAGCACATGGAATTCCTTGGTTTCCACTTTCGGCCGCTCGACTGCATCGGCTGGGTTGCGCCCCAGGATGCCATCCCTGACTGCCTGTTTCAACACGCAATGCAGAACGATATGGATGAGCTGGACCGTGCGTGCGCCCCGGCCTTCTTCTCGCTTCATCAGGTAGAGCTTCTTCAGGTGCGGCGGCTGGATCTCTTGCAGCCGCATCTTCCCGATATTCGGGAGGATATGCTGGTAGGCGATTTGCCGGTATTGCATGACCGTTTGTGGACGCTGGCTGATTTCCTTGCCATCCAGCCAGGAAGGTATGTATTGCTCCAGCGTAACCCGGGTTCCCTGGAATGTCAGGCCGTTCCCGATCTTCGTCAGTGTTTCCTTGATCCAATCCCGGCATTCCGCTTGAGTCCTGGCGTACCTGGTCAGTCGTCGCCCGTCCAAACTTACCTGCGCGCACCATTTCTTTCGATCATCCCGAAAGTAAAGGGTGCCTTCGTTATTTGCTCTTTTAGCCATCTCTACTTCTCCTTCTTGAGAATCGGATTTTTGGGAAGTAGATCTGGCGTTGCACTATTCGACTGTTAGGTTCAGTTTGTTTCTATGAAGATTGTAATCGATTAGGCGTTGGTTGAGAACAGGTCTCTGAGAAGTATCAGGCCTGGGGCAGCGAGAGGCAGGTGTTCTGGCCTCCACTTTCATGGATATATCGCTCCAGGTCTGCGCGCCTGACACGCACCGATTTACCAATTCGCACAGATGGGATCTCTCCTTGGTTTAATAATTTATACGCCATCGCCCGGCTCACTTGCAGGATGTCCGCCACTTCGGCGGGTTTCATTAATCTTTCTTCCATGATTGGCTCCATAGGTTTGGATTCATTATATAGAACTAATGTTCTTATGTCAAGCTTGAATTTATCTATTGGGTCTATATGTTATTTATTTTCTCGAAAACGGGTGATTTTCATCGTTGACCTCCTTGTATGCCATTGCAGAAATTATGATCTGATGATAAATTTTGTTCACCGAGATTTCGGCTGCTCCCCTCAGCCAGAATCTTGGCTTTATTTAATGGAAAGAGATACAGACATTCGCTGTCCTTGCCACCGTTGACGCTTTGCTCGATCGGAGCCAGCACCGTCTCGACCGCCCGCTGCAACAGGGTCCGGTAGCGTGCCACGTCGATGCAGCGCGTATCCGGTTGATCAGGCACGTCCCAGGCTGACACGCCCGGTTTTCCCAGCGTATATAGAAAACGCACCCGCTGACCCGGCCGGACCACCTTGCCGGCTGCCTGCATCTGCCAGACAGCCTGGGCGGCCGGCGATGGAGTGGAATATTCGTCCAGCTCCCGGCTGAGTTTTTGCGATACCAGCAGCTTCTCAACCGGCACGCGCATCGTCCTGAGCGCGCTCATCTGCTTTTGAACGAAGCCTTGTGCTGTCGGTAATACATCTTTCAGGCCGTCCGCGTCCTCGGCCCTGGCCAGGATCTCCAGGATGGTCATTTGCGTTTCACTGATAAATGGAGCAGTATCCCGGCGCCGGGCTTCAATGCCGCGCACCTTGATCGAGCCGTCCTGGAACACGCCGAAATAGCGGTTGGCCACCGGCACGCGTTCATCCACGCAGGATGGCAGGAACACCACCCAGCGATAAACCCCATCCATGGAGATCGGCAGGCCGGTCCGTTCGGTCACCTCTGCCAGCAGGGCCTGGAAATCTGTCGGGGTCTTGCAGCCTTGCTTGTGCACCCACAGCCCATCCACGTACATGTGCAGAATTTCGTAATCCATATCTTCGGCGGCTTCCTTGGCGCGCAGCAGCGCCTCGCGTCCGTAGGCCGTCACCGCCTCGTGCGCTTCGATCCGTCCAAAGCGGGCATTCTTGTAGCCCAGGTAGCCAAAGCAGGTCACCAGCAGCCATTTCTCGGCCGAGGCCAGCGCCTGGAAGACCGGTCTCCGGCAGTCGTACTTGTTCAGTCAGGATTGGCGCCAGCGTCATGGGGATGATGCCCGGTTCGCCCGGGCCAGGTTCCAAATCGGTTCCCGCCCTTGGTACCTCGGGAGAGATATTGAACCGCACCATGATGCCCGGATACATCGAGACAAAGTCGATCCCGCCCACATCCCTGTGCAGTCCCACCGTTGGCTGGTAGACCATCCCGCCCATGTCCGATCGCATCAGTTCCAGGACGGTCTTGGGCCGCTCTGATTGACCCTTGTGCCAGGGGATCAGAATCCCTTTCTGCATGGCCGTCACAAACTGCATGGAGGATATGCCTGTGCCCGGAGACAGCCGCGCCGCTTCCTGGACCGGTTGCCGTGTGACCCTTGCCATCTCCAGCACACCTGTCAGGCCGTAATCACCCCACAACATGGCATTGTGCCGGTCAAGGTGCCAGCGTCCGCGCAGCTGCACCTGCCGGCCGCGGTAGACGATCTGCCCGTACGAGAAATAGGTGTGCTCTTTCCGTTCCACCAGTGATTGAGATTCATCCCGGTTCAACGGCAGCAGGATCCCGGTTTCTTGCGATAATTTCATCAGGAAGGGCAGCAGCCAGGTGTCGCCCCAGGAGGTCAGGATCACATCCGGGTCGTAGCGCCGGATATCGGCGCGCAGGCCGATCAGGAACGGCTCCGGCTTATCAAAGGGCAGGGCATAACTAACGCGTCCAGCTTGCCCACGTAGTGGGTACGAAACCAGGATTGCTTTGGGTTCCTTGCGCGCCGGATCGCAATCCGGTTCGAGGCTCATGATGCGCAGGGGCGCCGCTTCCGGTTCGAGTTCCCAGGGGGTATCCAATGGGAAGATGTTGACGATCTTTTCGCCGCGTACTTCCAGCCGGACTCGCGCCAGCGGAAAGGTATCGAATTGCGCGGCGTGTCGCAAAGCGATAGATATATCGCCATCGTAGTATGTCAGATCGGGAAAGGTATCCACCATTTTTCGGAATAACTCATCCAACTTTCCGGGCTGCAGGACTTCCACCGCCAGTACGGTAATCATTCCACTGACTGGCCCAGGCAGCAATCGCGAAGCATCCCCGTGGGATAAGCCGTTATCCTGCAGCGTTCTCGTGGGATGAGTCATTGAAAAGACGTCCTTGCGTTCTGTTCGTGACAGGTGTACCGGAATGGATTGCGCTTTCAGCCACCTCCATAGCCCCCGCAGGCGGTTCGCCGGCCCTGCCGCGTAGACCGTCGCGGCGAAGTCCTGGACGAAGGCTTGCCGTTTACCATCTTCTCCGATCAGCCAGACGGACAGGTTAGCCTCGTTCGGATATACATCGAATAACCACCCTGTAATTGTCTCAATCATTCTTTTCTTCCGTCTCTTGCGGCTCTGTCGCTGTATGGGGCTCATCCTCATGAGAAAAGCCAGGCAGGGTTGTCGGATTTGCATTGGAAGTAGTTGATAAGGACTCCATCCGGTCCTTCAACTTCATAACTTCCTTATGCTCTTCCAGCAGCATTGCCAGCAGGAATACTTCGAACGGCAGGGCGTGTGTGGCGTACTGTGCCGCGGCCGTGTGCTGCCGCGCGCTTGCAAACAGATCATCCAGCGCCAGCTGGTCTGACCTGCGCAGCGCCCGCCGGAAGCGCGCAAAGGCCGCTTCCTCCTGGAGGATCACCTGTGTGGCGGAAGGTAAGGTGCGTCCCATCAGGATACCCTCATTTCTGCAGGGATCCTGCCTGCCATCTCAACATGGTTCATATAACCGGCTGCCACAATAACCATATCCAGGAGTTCTCTTTCCGCCTGGCAGAGTACATTGGGGACATGTACGCTCACCAGTCCTCCAGAACTTTCTGCCAGGCGGTCTAGTTGTTCCAGGCATTCGTTGAGCAGGTGACTGCGTTCTTTGAAATCCACATTGGTGTAATTAAAAGTCCTCAGCAGATCCAGCACCACAAATGGTGCCGACCCCTTATCCATATTCTCCAGTATGGAAAGCATCTGGTGGCAGTCGGTTGCAGACGACACCTGGATCCGTTCGGCAATTTCAATATTCCTGCCCGTATTCTGGAAAGCCACGATGATATCGAACATGCATCCGCCATCCACTACTCGCACGGGACCTGCCTCTGCCAGCTGGCCGATCATCCGCAATAATGTCGGTACGATCATCCGGGAGCCATTAAGTAAGATCCATTTTCCGTTGGTAAGTTCAATTGATGTGTTCATGGGCATATTATAGAATATTGGTTCTATATAATACAATCCCCCCAAGGGGGATAAGTAGGGTACCCCATGAGGGGGAGGCATATCTTGGGGAAGGCCTCGTTTTCCTCCTATATCTGGTGATCACGATCCTATTTGGAGAAACCTTGTCATGACATCAGGCGAGCTGGTCTCTATTCATACCCCAGTATCACTGTGGGTATGAAGTGGATTTACCATACGTTGTGGACAGTAGCCATTATCTTACTGGCTTTTTTAGGGTTGACAATAATCTTTTCACAGACTCTACTGGGGATGCATCCGACTACTCCTGGAAGGTGCAAATCCTGCCGGGCATTGGGACAACCTCGCTCTTCTCAACGCAATCGAGGGAAGGAACCAGATGACGAAGAGCTACTCACTGAGCGAATCATTACCCTGGCTGGCCAGTATGGGCGCTATGGTTATCGGCGCATTACGGCCATGCTGCAGAGGGAAGGCTGGCAGGTCAACCACAAGCGTGTGGAACGTATTTGGTGCCAGGAAGGGCTGAAAGTGCCTGCCAAGCAGCCCAAACGAGGTAGATTCAGGAAATGGCAAGTTTTTTGATTTGTCTCCTTGTCCTAATCTTTACATGAAAGGTGGATCAGTCTCTGGGGGGCAGGTCAGGATTGTTTATGCAGACGATATGCAAATAACCCGCCTCTTTCTGGAGAAATAGGTGGGGGGGTAAGCTGGGTGTTCATGTAGAAGCAAATAAGAGACTTCTTGGCGGCAGAGTAAGAGATTATTAAGTTGATCCGATAGCATGAAGCGGGTAATTAAGTCCGAAAAAAAAAGGTTTTGAAATCAACTGTTCGATCCGGATTTATCAAAGGTACAAACCGCTGTTCATTTCATATTACACCGATAGCCGAGTCCACTTTCTTCGTGACGCCAGCTGGATCCATAGAAATCCAGCCAGGTATAATTTACAAAGAGTTTACAAACTGGTAAATAAGGTTTTACATAAGGCCGTTAGAATGTAAAATATAGTTCCATAAAATAATGGAAATACAAAATGAGAAAAGTTACCAAAGCATTATCGTCAGTCAATCGGTGGATCATGACCCTGGTCGGAGTGGCGGTTGTCTTCAGCCTGATATTCATGATCCCCTCCGGGACAGTACTGGCCGTAGCCAGCAGTCCTAAAGCAACCCCGGGCGCAGGGACGGCGCAACTGAGCCAGGCCTTCCAGCACGAACAACAGGTACTGACGCAACAGCAGACCCATCTGGCGAATACCGCCAATGTGGTTTCCAAGATCCAGGATCTGATCAGCAAGGCCCAGGCCAAGGGGTTGGACACCTCCGCTCTTTCAACTGCCCTGGCCAGCTTCCAAACCCAGGTTGCCACGGCCACTTCCTCCAATAGCACCGCAGCGGGGATCCTCTCCGCCCATAACGGTTTCGATGGCAGTGGCAACGTGACCGATCCGGCCGCCGCCCACCAGACCGTTCTGGATGCCCGGCAGAATTTGCAGGATGCCCGCAATACCCTAAAGCAGGCAATCAGCGACATTCATACCGCATTACGGGACTGGATGGAAGCCAACAAAGACAAATTACAGGATCAAGATTTGCAGAAAGATCTTCAGAACGAGCAGAAATGGCTTACCACCCAGCAGGCCAACCTGGGCAAGACCAGCGATGTGGTGACCAAGGTGCAGAATCTGATCAGCCAGGCCCAGGCCAAGGGATTGGATACCTCCGCCCTGTCAACCGCCCTGACTACTTTCCAGGCGGAGATCGCCACGGCCACCGCCTCCAATACCACCGCGGCAGGGATCCTCTCCGCCCATAACGGTTTCGATGGCAGCGGCAATGTGACCGATCAAAG
>JBEKCT010000236.1:0-4144 GCA_050014715.1 Anaerolineales bacterium
GCCGCAACCAGTGCAGAAGCGCTGACCTCTGGTTTGACCTGGCAGCTGCCTCCCGTCTTTGGTGCAAAACAGGTTGGACAGGAAACAGTGAACAACATTTCGGCCACCCATTATCAATTCGATGAAAAATCCGTGCAATGGCAGGCTGGCCAGAATGGTAAGGCGCAGGGGGATGTGTGGATCGCGCAGCCGGGAGGCTATGTGCTAAAGTACCAGTTAACCATTCAACTGCCTTCCGGAGATTTCCAGGGAACCCAGACCTGGTCTTACGAGCTTAGCGATATTGGGAATGGTACGCCAATAACTTTACCCCAAGGTTGTCTGCCTTTGATCACGGATATCCCTATAATGGATGGGGCAACCGAAGTCGTTCAACTTCCCGGATTCCAGAATTATGTCTCCAGCGCCAGCCTGGAACAGGTCGCCCAATTTTATCAGGAGAAATTAACTGCTGCTGGATGGTCGCTGCTTCCCGGTGTGGAACCGCAAGGGGGAAAAGGTACCCTGGAATATATCCAACCTCAAAAAGACGGCCGCGGCAGGTTTGCTGTGATCCAGGTGGATGCAGAAAACGGGCAAACCCTGGTGGTTGTCCAATCTTCTTACACCAGAAAGCCGATTGTACTCGATACAACCCCCGTTCCCGGGGCGGCGCCTGCAACGGAAATTCCGGTTGAGACACCCGCAGCAGGCGGCCAAAGCGGAACACCGGCAGTCAGTGCGAGTTTGCCTGCTGATCTTCCCCAGTATCCGGGGGCTTCGGTAACTGCGAAAACAGATTCAATGATGGTATTAATGACGACCGACGGTCCGGATAAGGTCAGCGCCTATTACTCCCAGGCAATGGTCGAGGCAGGGTATACCCTGGCCAACTCCATGCCGGCTGCAGGAATTTCCACGCAAACCTGGATAAAAAATCAATTGCAGGTGGTCGTCGCTGTTATGCAGCAGGGCAGTTCCACGCAAATAGTGCTTTCAGCCCAGCAAAAGTGAGCTTTGCCTTCCTGTACAGATTTACCCATTTGCTCACGACCTGCTGAATAAGGCCCGGATTCCACGGAAAAGGGGAACCGTATCATTGCAGGCATGCCGTGAATTGCCTCTCCAGGTCATTCGGAGAGGCAATTTGCATTCCGCTTGAAATATTGTTAGTAGAATTAAGGATTACAGGTGGGGCATTCGATCACCAGGGCGGTATTTGCCCCCGACGGGACCAGGGTGATCGATATTGCCTGGTCGCCTTTCTTCCAATTTTGCAGATAGTTGCCTGAGGCTTCATTCGGGGTGCCATTCGCCAGCCAGCCGGCGGCGGTGAGGTGTTGCTCGTAATAATTCTCGACTGTCTGCATGTCAGTGCTGATCTGGAATTCAGCACTCCCTGGTGTGATGATCTGCACCAGTGCACCCGGGTAGATTGGCACATCCTGCGGCAGCCCGGCGGAGGCAAGGTTTTTCAGAAGCAGGACGATATCCAGAATGGTTCTGTTCTGGTTGGGTGTGATGGTCAGGTCTATAATGTTTCCATCTGGCATGCTGTAAGAGAGCTCGTTGCTCCGCCGGGGATCCATGGTTGCGGTGGGCATGGCTCCGGGCGGGAAGGTGGCATTTTCCCCGCAGTCCGTGCCACCGCAGCTGCCCAGTATAGGCTCCGGAGTGGAGGCCTCTTTCCAATTCAGGGAAGATAATTTTTGTGTGTACCAGTTCGTAACAACGGCATAATCCTGCGGGATGTACAATTCCCAGGAAGTTTCTTCGGCTTTCACCATTTCGAATCGCCCTGGCAGGGGGAAATCCCTGGGCAGCTTCTGTGCGAAGCGGGCTTCCACGCGGTCATACAGGCCGCGAATTGTGACCCGGCCCGCCCCATAGCCGAAATCCATGGAAAGGAAGATTGTATCCTTCTTCCAGTACTGGGTCTGCCCGCCAGTAAAGTTTGCGTCCGTGTAGCGTAAAGTCCAGCCTTGCCTGGGCAGCTCATTGGCATAAAACTTGACCGCAGTTTCCAGGCTGGATTGGGATGGAATGGTGAATGAACCGCCTGGGTTGTTTGGATCGTAAGTGTCGGGTGAAGCCATCCTGGAATCGGGTGCTACCGGGAACGATTCTTGAACGTCAGCCTGCGCCTGGGCGGGGTTGCCGGTAGGATTGTAGGTCTGCTGCATGTTTGGGGAGATGCCGAAAGGCAGGCTGCACCCACAGAACAACACACTGGTCACCAGGAGAAGGATCAGTTTTTTGGGGGTCATCATCTTAATCTCCATTTTACCCCCTCCATCCGGAATTCTAGCAGAGCCGTAACCGGACCTGGAGTATTCCTCAGCGGTTTTTCAAAATGCCGGTGGAAGTTGCCGCCGATACCGGCGAGGTCAGGTACATGTATGATAATGTTCCATCTGCCTGCAATTGGAGCTGTTCGTATCCGCCCGCTTGGCAGGAACTGGATCCGGATACATTTTGTTCCAGGAATAAGTAGGTTTGCGCGCTGATCGCCTGGAGGTAGAGGCCCCCTGAGCAGGAACCTTGGGGCGCCGAGAAAGTCCCACAGACGTTCCCGGGCACACAGTCCGGTTGAATGGACAATTTAACGGGTGTCGAAAAGGTCCTGGCGGTGTTGGTTATGGTCCCTTTCCATGTCCCTGCGATGATACTGGTGTTGTTGACCGGCGTGGACGATGATACGACCGTACCCTGGGCGCTTATCTTGAAAGCGATGTCATCCTTGAAGTCAGGCAGTGTCAGGGTTAGGCTGCTGCCCTGTTGGGATAGCGAGGTCGAACCCAGCAAGGTTGTCCCGTCCTGGGCGCTGTAGAAATCCACCTTCCAGCTTGCAGCTGTCGAGGGCAGGCTGAAAGTCACTGTCTGTTTGGAGATGACCGGCTGTATTGTCCAGTCGGGGGGTTCGGAACCGGCATCGCGGAACCAGCCAATGATCGTGTGGTCATTCCCTAGTGCCGCACCCAGGATTTTATCCGAGGCTTGGGCGGGCACCGGCGTAAATCTGGTCATATCCATGCCGTTGATGAAATGGTACATCGGGGCTTCCACATCCGTATTCTTTTGGACGAAAGGCATCCCCAAATCCTGGGTGTAGAGCGCAAAACTATCCTCGGTCCAGAGGCTCCGGCCGTTCATGGCGCCTGAAACCACTTCCGCCCACATGGCATGCTGGAGGCCCACCCGGGCATTCGGCGCCTCGATGATTTTTCCCTCATTATCCGGGTCCAAAGCGCTCAGCCCGGACTCGCCGATCAGCACCGGCTTGTGATAAGCGGCCAGGAAGTAACGCACCTCCGCAAGTGCCACGGTGTCCAGCCGGGCAGTACCCGGATAGGGGTGGATGCTGATGAAATCGATGGCATTGCTGCGGTAGAGCTCCGGCCACTCAACATTATCCGTTAGGTTGGCAGTCACCGGCCGTTGGAGAGGATCAGCTTGGTGAGCCACGTTCGCCAGCTGTTCACTGAGATATACGCCGTCCGCCTCGTCAATGCCGTTGATGAGGTTGGCCTCGGTGATGACCTCCCAGGCCAGGATATTTTTGTGGGACGACCAGCACGTGACCACGTCCTTGAACCACTGTAGGTATAGCAACTGGGTGGGTGAGTCACGCTTGAAGATCTCGATCGGGTTCGGTGCAGGACCGACATTGGCAATGTTTAAGGGATTTTCTCCCCACTTGGTGAAGCCATTGGTATCCCAGTTCACCCAGCCCGTGAACGTGGGAATGATATAGATTCCATCCGCATCGGCCTGATCGAAAAATTGTTCCCAGTTCTTGCTCCAATCCTCGCGGATCTCCCCGGTATTGGTGTATCCATAGCCATTATGTCCCCCCATGGCATCGTTGCTGGTATATACCCGTACCACCAGGTCCCCCTGGGCATGTGCCAGGCCAAGGATGGTGGCATAGTCAGCCTGATTCGGACTCCCGATATTTCGGGAAAAGAAAAAGGTGGGTTTGTCATTCAGGCTGAAATACGTCTCTCAGGTGGTCAGGGTCAATGCTGGCAGAGGGTTCAGGGTGAGGCTGTCTAGAAACAAACATCAGATAGCCCGAAAATGAGTAATAAGAATGAAAAAGTAGGATGACAAAAAGAAGCTGGTGGCTAGATGGCCGCCAGCTTCTTCATATTATGGGCAATGC
>JBEKCT010000237.1:0-3979 GCA_050014715.1 Anaerolineales bacterium
TCCAGGGCCGGCTGGAAACCGGGATGGTAGTAGAGCGCCTTGCGCATGTCGGCATAGGCGGTGTCTGAGTTGCCCAGGGCATATTCAGCCCGGGCTTCCCAGAACCAGCTTTCCTCAAGCGAACGGGTTGCCATAATTTTATTCAGATTTACTTCCGCCAGGCTAATGACATCCTGGTAGCGACCGGTATAGTAATAAGCGTAATAAGGCGCGGTCTCATACCACATGATGCGATAAGGGAGAGGTTGATTAGCGCTCTTATCAATTTGAATGAGCTGGTTGTTATAATAAGCATTGGCCTGGTCATAAGCAGCCGCAGCGGGACCATAGTCCGGGTTCTGCAGGTTGACCTCACTGGTAACCACATTGAACATGGCAAAGAACAAGTCATTGCCGGTGAGAGTATTGCTCTGGATTTCCTGATTGGCAATATCCAGGGCATGTTGGGCGGCCCAATATTGATCGGCCCACGGGCCAAGTATCTGATCGAGCTGCGTTTCATGATCGGCAGGATAAACTACGATGAAAAGATAGTCGAAGGAGCGCCAGCCGGAGAGATAATCGTTATAAGAGGTCTTGGTGTTTTTTCCGACGGATGTCGGCAATGGTATATAGGAATCCTGCCAGACAAAGTCCTTATTCACGTCGTCATAACCGGTAGTCAAGGCATAATGACCGCCCCACTGGACGGTATTCTCCGGCAGAAGGGGTTCATAAATGCCCTTTTCCGTGATGACAGGGAACCCGGCCGCGATCAAACGCTTGAGCAGGTCTGGGTCGCCACCATAACGGAATAAGGCTTTGAAATTGGTATGTTGATTTACAAAATCCACCATTTCATAAGGCATGACGTTTACGTCCGACTGGCCGCGATCAACAAAGTTCAAATTGGGATTGGCTTCGCCGGGCTTGATGACTGAGGCGATCTGGTCACGCGGCTCAAGGAGCGAGGTGAGATCGCCCTTCCAGCCCCAAAACTCGAGTGCCATGGTCAGGTTAGCCGGTCCGCAATAATTATAGCGACCCATCTGGTCCACAAAAGGAACATTGGCTAGGATGACGGAACCTGGAATGAGCGTGGAGGTGATGGTAGGCGTGGAAGTAGCCAGGACGGTCGGAGGCGGCGTAGGCGTGGTTATGATTGTGGGAGAGGGAGTAGGCGCAAGTTCCATCCCTGCGGTGGGGGTGGACTGCGATTGCCCGGAAGGCTGGAAAGTGACATCCTGAGGCGGGTGGAAAAAATAAATCACACTTTCCCGTAGATTGTTCAGACGCCAGGCCAACCTGGAATGAACCGGAGGGACGAAATACAGGCCTATAGCGAGCAATACCAATACTGCCAGCCCGAGCAGGATTTTTAAAGCATTAGGGGTTCTTTTCAACATAGGCAGGATTATACTGCTTTCCGGTTTTGGCTGTAAATAAGAACAAAATGAGACTTAAATGAACGGGCGACCAGTTTTAAGGACTGGTCGCCCGTGGAGCGGAATCTGGTGATTAAGCGTCGCGGACTTCACCCTCGATCACGTCACCATCGTTACCGGCGGGTGGAGGCGTCTGCGGGCCCTGACCGGCCTGCTCCGGGCCACCTTCAGGGGGTTTTTGCCCCTGGGCGTACATCTGCTGGCTCAAGGCATAGAACATGTTCTGAAGCTCATCGGTGGACTTCTTGATGCGGTTGAGGTCGTCGCTCTGGGCAGCCTGCTTGAGATCGTTGATCTTGCCTTCGACCTTGCCGCGTTCCTCGGAGGAGACCTTTTCACCCAATTCACGCAATGATTTTTCGGTCTGGTAGACCAAGTTATCGGCGCTGTTGCGGGCATCAATGATCTCCCGGCGCTTTTTGTCCTCGGCCTCGTACTTCTTGGCCTCCTCGACCTTGCGGGCAATATCGTCCTTGTTCAGGTTGGTAGAGGCGGTGACGGTTATTTTCTGTTCCTTACCGGTGGCTTTGTCCTTGGCGGTCACGTTGAGAATGCCATTGGCATCGATGTCGAAGGTGACCTCGACCTGCGGAATGCCGCGCGGAGCAGGCGGAATACCATCCAGACGGAAGCGACCAAGCGACATGTTGTCAGAGGCCATGGGGCGTTCGCCTTGCAGGATGTGAATATCCACAGCGGTCTGGCCGTCGGCTGCGGTGGAATACACCTCGGTCTTGCGGACCGGGATGGTGGTGTTGCGCTCGATCATCTTTGTCATCACGCTGCCCATGGTTTCCACACCCAGGGAAAGCGGGGTCACGTCGAGCAGGAGGATATCCTTTACTTCACCGCCCAACACACCGGCCTGGATGGCCGCGCCGACCGCCACAACTTCGTCGGGGTTGACGCCTTTGTTGGGCTCCTTGCCATCGGTCAATGTTCGAACCAAATCCTGCACCATAGGCATGCGACTGGAACCGCCCACCAGCACGACCTCGTTGAGGTCGGAGGCTTTCAGGTTGGCATCTTTCAAAGCGTTCTCAAAAGGATGCCGGCAACGAGCCAGCAGATCATCCGTCATTTGCTCGAATTTGGCACGAGTCAATTTGAGCACGAGGTGCTTGGGACCATTCGCATCAGCAGTAATGTAAGGCAGGTTGATCTCAGTCTCCATCATGCTGGAGAGTTCGATCTTGGCTTTTTCAGCGGCTTCGCGTAGGCGTTGGAGAGCCTGACGGTCCTGGCGTAAATCAATGCCTTCCTGCTTCTTGAATTCATCCGCCGTCCAGTTGACGACGCGCTGGTCCCAGTCATCGCCGCCCAGGTGGGTATCACCATTGGTGGATTTGACCTCAATGACTCCTTCGCCAACATCCAGAATGGATACATCAAAAGTACCACCGCCCAGGTCAAAGACCAGGATGGTTTCATTCTTCTTTTTATCCAGACCGTACGCCAATGCTGAAGCGGTCGGCTCATTGATGATGCGTTTGACATCCAGCCCGGCGATTTTGCCGGCATCCTTGGTGGCCTGACGCTGACTGTCATTGAAATAGGCCGGGACGGTAATAACAGCTTCCGTGACCGGCTGGCCCAGGTAGGCTTCGGCATCAGCCTTGAGCTTGGCTAAAATCATAGCCGAGATCTCCTGCGGGGAATACTCGCGGTCGGTGATTGGAATCTTTACACGGGCTTCATCAGAAGGCCCGGCGACAACGGCATATGGAACCATCTTGCGCTCGGTCTCGACTTCTTCGAAACGGCGGCCCATGAAACGTTTGATGGAATAGATGGTATTCTCCGAATTGATGATGGCCTGGCGCTTGGCAGTCTGGCCAACCATTCGCTCGTTATTCTTGGTGAAAGCCACAACGGATGGGCAGAGCCGCCCACCTTCGGCAGTGGTAATAACGGTGGACACGCCGCCTTCCATGACGGCCACGACACTGTTGGTGGTCCCCAAGTCAATTCCGATTATTTTTCCCATGGCAAATCTCCTTTAATAGTTTTGCGCAGAGATAATACGCGCAAGATTTCTGTTGGGATAAGGATACTGCATGGGTGCAAGAAAAACGTTAACAGTGTATAGAAATTACATTATTGGAGCAGCGAGAATCAAGACTTCCGAAGCCTTAATGACTTCGGAAGTCTTTTCATGGTGGAGATGGCGGGAATCGAACCCGCGTCCGAAAGACTCGACCCTCGGAAATCTACGAGCGTAGCCGATTGGGCATGTCGCCACAGGTCACTCTACCGGCAAAATTGACCTGCAGCCAGCCGCTCGGGCCCGAAAGCCCGCTTTCGCGCAATCAGCGGCATCATGCGCGGCACTCCACCTTTGTGACGCCCGATCCCTTGACCGGATGGAGGACGGTAAGGGCGGACGCGGCCTCATCTAGGAGACCGGCTGATCAGCAGATCGCTTATGCAGCGAGGGGCATAGCAGCATAGGAAGTGTTATTGGCACTTGATTGTTTGCACTGATTTTACGAGTTCGGCGCCTCTCGGCTCGCATTCCGGGACCAGCCTCTTCCGTCGAAGCCTGTCATCCCCTC
>JBEKCT010000238.1:0-3916 GCA_050014715.1 Anaerolineales bacterium
ATTTGGTTCATCACGTACGGTTTAAATACAGGAGCGGCAGGTTTCCTTTTCATGCCCCTATTGAATCACGGTTCTTTAAAAAAGTGAAGGGCTGTCCAGCACTTTTTGGACAGCCCCTCTTTTAAGCGGACCAGCTGGCTGGAATTACTTGGCAGGGATTGCCATCGTGGCAGGCACCCACTTGGCGAAGGCTGCCATGTGGGCCCACAGCGCGCCGTAGAAAGTTACCGTCCAGATCGCAGCCGAAGCGAGCAGGACCAGGATGGCGATCCAGCGCACCACCTTATTGTCCTTGAACCACTGCAGGAAGGGGAAAGCCGCCACGCCGCCAAAACCGGCCAGGATGAAACCAACCGCAGCGAGTAAAGGTTCCTGTCCGAGCTTCAAGGAATACAGGCGGATTCCGACCAGGATCGCGTCGATGCCGGCAAAGAAGGAGTAGATCGACATCGGGATCAGGCTCCAGCCTTGCCAGAGCGAAAGCGACATGCCAAGGAAAACAATACCGAACAGGGTGGCGGCATCGCCGTAACCGACGTTAAAACTCCCCGGCAGCGGCCAGTTAAAGGATATTTGTAGGCCGGTAATAACGCCGATCAAGCCGGTTACAAAGAATGCCGCAGCATATGGGCGCTGGTTCTGCTCATCCAGCCCTTTCCACAAATAATAAGCCAGCAGGACGCTACCGGCTACCAGGTTGATCATGACGAGCGTCAGAAAATCAATAAACATAAATTATCTCCTTTTACTGTTTTTTGAATTAATTTAGAGTATTTTAATATAATTTATTATAAAGGTCAATATAATCTGATAAGGAATTAACAAATATAAAACAGAATGAAGCCCGCCTTTTCGAGGGCTTCATTCTGTGGGCGGAATAGGGCTCGAACCTACGACCTCTGCTATGTCAAAGCAGTGCTCTAACCAGCTGAGCTACCCGCCCGGGGCAGGCGCATATTATAAACGAAGGTCAGTAATATTGGCAATAGAATAAGAAAAGACCATTGTCGGGGAAGCAGAATACTTGGCAGTGAATAGAAGAAATGAGAACTCCGGGAATTTCAAAATCTCGGAATTTATTCTAGTATAAAATCTTTCCTTAGTTTTCCTTTGTGAGACTTTGCCTGCACTGTGCCGCAGGCACATGTGTGTCCGCCTGTCCCGCGGCGCTCTTCCGCGGGATTGTGTTAAATCTTTTTAATCTGCCTTCTAGAACACGAACTTCCCGTTCTTGTACACCACTTCACCATCCAGTAGGATCTCGGCGTCTTTCTGCATTCCGCAGATCATATCCCAGTGGATGACACTCTTGTTTTTGGAACCGGTCTCCGGGTAGCCCGCCCCTAGCGCCATGTGAAAGGAACCTCCTAGTTTTTCGTCAAACAGAATGTTGTGCGAAAAGCGGTCAATCTCGTAATTGGTGCCGATGGCGAACTCGCCCACGTAGCGCGCCCCGGCATCCGATTCGAGCATTTCCAGCAGGAACTGCTGGTTCTTCTCGGCCAGTGCCTTGGTTACCTTGCCTTCGCTGAAGGTCAGTTCCACGCCCTCCACCAGCACGCCGCTGTAGATGGCGGGATAGGAGTAGCGCACGAAGCCGTTCAGGCTGTCCTCCACCGGGCCGCTGAAGACCTCGCCGTCCGGCATGTTGTTCTTGCCGGCCGCGTTCAGGAATGTGCGTCCCTTGATGGACAGGCTCAAATCCACGTTGGGTCCGCGCAGCACCACCTGGTCGTGCCCTTCGATTCGCTCGATGATCTTTTTCTGGCTGATCTCCACTTGATTCCAGTATGCCACCGGGTCGGACTGGTCGGCGTGGCAGGCGTGATAAACGAAGTCTTCGAAATTGCTCAGGCTCATTTCGGCTTCGATGGCATAGCCTTCTGTGGGATAGAGTGTCGTGACCCACTTGAAAGAGCGGTCTGCCCCGCGCCGCATTTGTGCCTCCATAATCGAGGCGCTGGCTTTCTGACGGCGGCGCTGGCGGGCCGGGTCCACGCCCGAGAGGGCGCGCGGGTTGGTATCGGAATGGATGCGAATGCGGCTTTCGAACTGATCGTAGGCTAGTTTGCGGAAAGTCGGGATGGCATCCAGCTGTTCGTCCTTTGCATGCGCGAACAGAATCTCATCTTGGTCGGGCAGCTCCAGCAGCAGCTGCGGGAAGCCGCCGCACTCCAGGATGGCCGCGCATAGCGCCCGCACCAGCGGCTCGGCGGCGGTGGTTGCCTCGATCGCCACCCGGTCGCCGGGTTTGATCTCGGCGGAATGGTCCACCAGGATTTGAGCAAGTTTTTCAACGCGCGCATCTGCCATAGCAAATTCTCCTGTCTGGTAATCTTGGCAAAATTATATCATCCGATCTTGATTTAATATTCCAAGTACCAGAAACCCGTTTCCTTCGCGTAGCATCCCCGAAGGAGGGCAAGGAAACGGGTTCTTACTCTTTATTCGGAAAATTATTTAATCCCGCTCGGTTTCCAAAAATTGGCGTTCTTGCCTCCTTTTGTTATCCTTGCTGACCGCCTGTCCCGCGCTGCTCTTTCGCGGGATTATGTTTATTTTTTTCTTGGCCATTAACAGGAATGGTTTACTAAGGAATAAAACGATCACTCTTTCTCGTCCAACACCGCCTTCATTTTAGCATGCAGGCTGGGCGGAGCGGCCAGCAGGGAACACGGCGGGGTGATGTAATCCGGCTGGCCGGCCAGGTTCGTGACCTTTGCACCGGCTTCCGAAGCGATCAACCCTCCGGCCGCCACGTCCCAGGGCTTGATGCTCAATTCCCAATAGCCCTCCAGGCGGCCGGCCGCCACGTAAGACAGGTCGAGCGCAGCCGAGCCGAGCCGGCGCACGCCTTGCGATAATCTGGCAAAACGGCCGTAATTTTCCAGGTTATTGTTGGTGGTCGACCAGGCGTCATAAGGAAATCCGGTCACGAGCAGGCTGCGCTGCAGATCGGTCACCTGAGAAACCTGCAGCTGGCGCCCGTTCAAACTGGCTCCCTGGCCGCGTTCGGCCGAAAATAATTCATTTCGCATCGGATCGTAAACCACGCCCAGTGTCATGACGCCTTCATGGGCGTAAGCGATCGAGACGGAGAAAAAGGGGATGCCGTGGGCGTAATTGACCGTTCCGTCCAGTGGGTCCACAAACCACTGGGCGCCGGCGCGGCCGGGTACCAGCCCGATTTCCTCGGAAACGATCTGGTGCCCGGGAAAAAGACGCTGGATTTCACCCAGCACAAAATCCTCGGATTGGTGGTCGATTTCCGTGACCAGGTCGATCGCACCCTTATAATCCACCTGGTGCTCATGCTCGTAGCCCAGGCGCAGGATTTCGCCGGCCTGGCGGGCCAGCTGTTGTAGGTCTGATAGTTTCGGTTCCATGTTTACTGGTGCCTGGATTTTTCGAGCATCTGGTTGATCGGGTTGAGTAACGCCCGGAAGCCAGTGCGGCCGGCCGGGGCCTGCTTGCGCAGTTCGTGAACGTTTGGCATGCCTTCCACAACCAGGCGGGGGCCGGAAACAACATTCATAGTGCGGCTATTGTAGCCGGGTTTATAGCTGCATACAAGAGGGACGCGCCTGTGGTTGAAATAACCAATATTCACCGCATCGACTCCCAAGGACGCGGAGATTGAATAAATGTAGAGCGTTCGATAACTTACTTTGCAACCTTTGACTGTGGATAAATTCACTTGGCTAAATCTTTGGATACCGCCTTGAATCAGCTTCTAAACGATTTTCAGCCCGCTTTCGCGCAGCACCCTTTAGGGTAACGGGCTTAGTCATCTGAGAGGCTGTCCGAAAAGTCCCGGGCAGCCTTTTCTTTTTTAAGGAAACGTGATTCAATAGGGGTATGAAACGAAAACCTGCTGCCCCCGTCTTCAAGCCGTACGTAATGAACCAGGTGGCCT
>JBEKCT010000239.1:0-3914 GCA_050014715.1 Anaerolineales bacterium
TTCTTCTTTTTTCCATATCCTGAGCTCGCAAATACGGCATTTGGGCCAGCATTTCGCTTCCCTGACCTCGATTTTCATTGTCCACTATTCAGAAATGCCGGTTCTCGGCTGAATTTCTAGGATCAAGAGACTCTTCGACTATGCGCAATCTTAATGCAACCCTTCTTACCACCATGGATAGCGGGAATTATGACCCGTATTTCCTCGTCACCATTCAGGACAATTATAATGGGAAGGTCCTGCTGGCTGCCCAGTCGACCGGCGACGAGCTCAGTGATTTGGAAATTGTGTGTATCGCGCAAATGCCGGTTTTTATGGATCTGCCGTTCTACCGCACTTCGGTAGTGCTCACCCTGGGGGTGACTATTGCCGGCAGCCAGTTTACGCTTTCAACCAGCAAATTCAATATTATTCCCAGTACATGGGATGGGAATTTCCAGACTTTCAAATGTCATCTTAATGCCGGGGTTTATTACAATGCAGCCGGGGATCTGACTTATCAGCAGGTGATCACGGCCTTTTGTGCCAAGTTCAATAAGAATGGCGTGTTTCTGGATGGTGCAACGCGTGGTTGAGTTGGCAGTTTCTGCCGATCGGTTGAATGCTTACGTTGAATAATGCGCAGACCTTCTTCCAGCAGTTGAAGCAGTAGTATTACATCTCTGCCAGCGATAATGGCAATGATGTAATTTTGTTATATACCGGTTTCACGCAAGTAGCATCGCCGCACTACCAGGTAACCGGCTACCGCTTCGACGTTGATTACAACGTCGACCAGGGCCGGCAATATATCTGGCGGGATGAGAAGAGACCATACATAAAACCGTCCCATCCTTCGCTCAGACCAGTGCATTGGCCGGCCAAGTGCAGGCCGTGATGAGTATGTGCGATCTTGGAGAAGGTATTGTATTCTGGAAGTCGACTTACTCAATCCGCATGCGGCTGCCTGACCACCATCACCGAACAACCGGAATAATGTACCAACTTGCGTGAAACGCTGCCCATCACCCATTCCCTGATTGGGCTGTGTCCTCGCGAGCCGGTGATGAGCAGGTCAATATTGTGTTCCTTGACGGCTGCGATGATCTCTGTGGCAGCATCGCCTCGTTTCAGGATCCCGGTGGCAGACTTGCCGGCTGCCTGCAGAGTGGACAATGTGCCTTCCACTAGCTTCTGTCCCTCCTGCTCCTCTTTTACGGATTGTGCGGAGATTTGATCCGAATCCAACATTGCCACCGGCGCGCTGCCCATGGGTGTTTCCATGTATATCATGGACATGGGCGGCGGCGGGAGCACATGCATCACCCACAGCCGCGCTCCCGCTGGCAACGGCAACCCGCCTAAAAATCGCAACGCTCGTTGGCTGGAGGCTGAACCATCTGTCACGACCATGACCTCCCGCAGACCATGGTATGGTGCGCGCACCACAAGCACCGGGCAGTGTGCATATTCCACTACCTGCTGGGCCACCCCACCCACCAGGATACCCGTCGTGGCGCGCAATCCCTTCGCTCCGATGATGATCAAATCAGGTTTTTGTTCCTCGGCCTGTTTCAAGAACCTCACCGTAGGAACCCCCAGTAATAATTCTGGATGGGCAAACAGACCTTTTTCTTTCAATCGGTTGCAGGTCTGGTTAAGCGCCTCCTCCATCAGGACCAGGTCGGTGGACTGGGTTGGGGAAAAAGCCCGGAAAACGGTCACATCCGTCCCGGATGCCAAAGGCAGATCCTCCAGCAATGCCAGCGCGGCTTGAGCATGTTCCGAGCGGTCATCCCCCAGCAGGATTTTGAATTGCACTTCTTTCTTTTCAGGATCCATGAGCCACCTCCTTCCATGTGTAAAAGGCAACTCATCGGCCACTATTAAATATACTGTACCACTTCCCCAGCTCGATTTCAAGGCAGGAGAATAGCGGAATAGGCCTATCAAAGGAGCAGGCGGCTTGTGCGCCGCCTGTCTGAAAGCATCATTCCAGTAAATCAGACTCTTTCTATTGTTGAAAGCTCATAGGCTGGGCATTCATTTTCGGATTTGGACCATACTGATTATCACCTGGCTGGCTGTCGGTAACCGCGTACACAAGCAACCAGAGGCTTCCCACGAGGGGGATCAACGATATAAAAAGCCACCAACCACTTTTTCCTATATCATGCAGCCTTCTTACCCCAACTGCCAACGCCGGTAGAACTACTGCCAGGGAATAAATGGAAGAGATGCAGGATAAAACCGTGGAGATAGAAGAAGTGGAATTGGAATTTGCATCGATCCTGGCGGTGATACCTGCCAGTACACCTATTACCAATGCAATACTCCCATTGACCAAAACAAACATCCAGTACTTTTTCCGGCGGGCTCTCCCGCTAAAAACAGCATATTTCTTAAGGACCTCTAGGTACCAATTCATGATATTCCTCCAAGGTTGAAAAAAAGGTCGTCCCCGCACGATAGCGTTGTGCAGGCCACCCGCCCCTTTTTCAAAGTAGTTATGACAAGGGTCACTCCAAAAAGGTGATTGCTCGTAATGAAATCTCCCGCCCTTTAATACCATAAGCAACTGTTGCTGTTGCATGCCCATGCTTTAAAGCCTGGATCGCCCAAATAACCGAAATTTTTATGGCAACGTCAGGCAGACCGCATATGAATTTAGCAATTGGGAATCTCCGGAAGTGTTGTTTGCATAGACCTGCCAGCCGGAACTGGTGGCAGCATCGCTGTACACCATCAGGTTCGAGTTGCCGGCAAAGCCGCCTCCGGTCAGGAGGCTGGAAGCTGGACAGGCCTTGACGCTGTGCCCGCTGCCGCTCCCTGCCACGCTCACCTGGTTCCAAACCTGCTGCGTGCTTCCGGAAGTGCCGGAGAGGCAGATGGCATAGGCATTCACAAGTTGGTTGCTGGAGGATTGGTTCTGCGCGTCCACCTCCCAGCCATTGCCGGTGGCTGAATTACTGAATACCAAAAGATGGGGATTGGAAATAAAACCGCCGCCCGTTACTACACTGCCGGATGGGCAATTTACGACAATATGTCCCGCGCCGCTGGCAGGAGCCGTCGTCTGGGAATAAACCTGCTCGGTGGTACCGGATGTATTGGAAAGACACTCGGCATACGCATTCAGGGCTAGAGGAGACGCGCTTAGGTTTTGAGCGGCAGTTTTCCAACCATTGGAGCTGGAAAATGAACTGTAAACCAACAGACTGGAGCTGGCTGCATAACCTCCACCTGTGACGATGCTGCCGGAGGGACAGGTTGCCACGGCATATCCGGTCCCGAAGGCCGGCACAGAGACCGGATTAAACACCTGGTTGACAGCGGGTTGGAACAGCACCGGGATGACCGGTATATGCGGAACGTGTATGACCGGCCCGCTTGAGGTTGCAGTTGGGGTGGCAGTTGGTGCTGGAACTGCGATCTTGATCCAGAACGGGCCATTGGTTGCTCCCAAGCCAAATATTACTCCAGAGGCATTACGCATGGTCCAGGTGCCGGAGTAGTTCCCGGGTGTCGACGGGGCTACCATATTGACGGTGACATCCACTTCCTGCCCGGGCGCCACATTCCCCAACAAGGGGACCGCACTCGGGGCGCTCATGGCATCGCCATTGACGAATACTACGTTATACGAACTGGTCCAGGTGCAGGCTCCGATATTCTTCAGCCGCCATGTCTTGACAAAGGCGGACCCGGGGTTCTCAATGGTGCCGTCTGGGATGGTCTCAGAAATGAACTGGGCATTGTCACAGACCTGGGTAGATGCGGCGACGAGAGTATTGGTCGGAATTGCCTGCGTAGGAGCTTGTGAAAAAATCATTGTCAACCTTAAAAAAAGCCAGTAAGATATCGACTACTGGAGACAATATATGCAAAACAAGCTCATGGAAGTACCTGAAGAGAAACGGCAACAAGAAGCGATA
>JBEKCT010000240.1:0-3793 GCA_050014715.1 Anaerolineales bacterium
CTGGAAAGCAACCTGCACCCCCGTCGGCTGGTGTTGACCGTGCAGGCGGAAGTGGCCGAACGGATTTGTGCAACACCCGGAAAGATGAGCCTGCTTTCCCTGAGCGTGCAGATCTATGGTAAGCCTTCTATCCTGACTCGCATTCCAGCAGAAGCCTTTTATCCCACCCCAAAAGTGGATTCAGCTGTTCTGCGCGTGGAAATCCTGCCTGAACCGCTCATTCCTGCCCCTTGGTTGACCATATTTTTCACACTGATAAAAGCTGGATTTTCGCAAAGACGGAAAACGCTGCGAAATTCACTTTCAGGTGGTCTGGGGATAACGCCTACCGCTGCAGAGAAAATGCTTGCCACAACCGGAATTGACCCCATGCGGCGTGCCGAAACACTTTCGTTGGAAGATTGGCGTAAGCTTTGTGAGGTAGTTCTAAACATAGATTCAGCTTGAGAAAGATATGTTCTTTTATCTCCCCGGCATCCCTTCCAATTATTCTTTCTTTCTTCTCAAATCCCGATAATTCCACAACACGGACCAGACCCGAAGTGCAGCTTCGACCTGGATCCTGAAGGACATCTTCGACTTACCCCACCGGCGATCTGCAAAATAGATCGGTGTTTCGCAAATATTCTTCCCCAAGCAATCCGCTAGGTAGGCCATCTCTACCGTGAAGACATACCCACTGGATTTTACCCGCTCAAGTGGTAAGGATTGGAGAACCTCCCTCCGCCACATCCGGAATCCGCCGGTCACGTCCCGGATAGACAGACCAAGGATCGTACGGGCATAAAAATTGCCCCAAGCCGAGAGTGCCTTTCGAAACCGTGACCAGCGTACATCGGTGCTGCCTCCTGGCACATACCGTGATCCAAAGACCACATCACAGTTCTCCAGCTGCTTTGCCATCTCAACCAACACAGCCGGATCATGTGAGAAGTCGCAGTCCATGTGAACAATCGCATCAATTTTGCTTCTAAATAATGTCGGGAAAGTCTGGAGATATGCCGTGGCAAGTCCCAACTTGCCTGTCCGGTGAATGACACTCAACCGTCCCGGGTGAGTCTGCGATAGGTCATCCGCAATTTGACCAGTACCGTCTGGACTGGCATCATCTACAATCACTACTTCCAGGTCCAAAGGAAGCCCAAATAAAGCAGCGACCATCTTGGGTAGGTTTTCGGCTTCATTATAAGTTGGAACGATGACTGCAATATGCAAGGGTGCTCCTATTGTCTTTTGTGGGATTATTAATTAGCTGCCAGTAAAGCAAGATCAGCCTCTCCGGATTGCAACACTCCTATAGGTGCCACAAATTATGCTATGGGGTCACTCTTAATGACAAATTTGCAGACGTTATCGCCAACCGCGCAGCACTTGGACTCATGTATATCAAATTCCTGGCCGCCTGAAACCCAGACTAGCAAGGCTTCCAGCAGACCAGTTGAGAAATAACAAACTGGTTTGTCGGCATTTTTTCGGGTCCAGCAGATCGGACAACGGTGAATCGTCCAATTAAAGGCATCATCCATTTCATCCACGGTCGTCAGCTGGTCAGTAACTTGAGAAAAGATTTTCGCCGCTGCAGGCAGGCCTATACGGATCTTTGCTAGGACCGGCAATTCTTTAAAAGCTACATCGCCAAAGCCCACCAAAGCGCCGAAATTCTTGAACGCATCATTAAAAGTAGCCCGACCTGCTCGCAAAGCCAGTCCGCGACCACCTCGAGAACCATACATCTCTTCCAGAGCCACGTGAATTAATGTTAGGTCTGCAAAATCGAATTCGCGCTCCATGTTATCGGGAGGAAAGTTATCGATCAGATTGCTCAGATTTGCCAGGTGCAGAAAGGCATTAAGGCCATTTTTCCCCATAACCTCTGCATATGCCTCCAGAGTGATCCTGACAAACCTATTGGGATAATAGAAACCGCTTTTTGGGATAAGCTCCATGGTACTTACTGCCTCAGATCAATTTCGACAAATCTTCTGCTGCACGCCGCATATCTAGGAGAATCAGTCCAAGCTTGGCATGTTCGCGTGCCAATGCCGTTAGGACTGCTTCTTCACCGACCGACATTAAAACGACGTATCCTTTTTCTCCCTTGATATACACTTGCTCTAGGCTTCCACGCCCCAACTCTGAAGCAATTCGTTCCCCTAGGCTGAGCATCGCAGCCGACATTGCGGAAACCCGGTCTTCTTCCACCCCTTGTGGAAGTGCGGAAGCAATACATAAGCCGTCTACACTGACAACTGCCGAAGCTTCTGTATCCGGCGAGGATGTCTGGAGTTCGCGCAAGCGGTCTACCATCAATTGAGATCGATTTTTGGTCAAATTGCCTCCTGAATTTTCAACCAGTTAAAAAGAATAATGACACTTTTATAAATTTAGCACAGGCAGCTTTATGTGTCAAGTTGCCATCCTGAAGCACTAAAAAAATTGGTAATTTTGAAACATGCTATAATCAATTTTCAGTTTATGGATAAAACAATCTTGCGCCGGACAATTCTTACTCTCTTTTTACTGGTAACTCTGCTTCCAACCTGGAATTTAAATGCAATGGCTCAGGGTAGCGTCACTTTTAACCCGGAGTCTGATTCCGGTTCCATTGTCTGTCCTCCGGGAGTCTACTCGACCGTACCGGATGATTGCCTTCCTTTGGGTCCATCGCAGTACCTGACCAATATGGCGGCCGAAAAGGTTCCTTACCCCATCTTACCCTTGCCGGCCTATTCACCTGATCCGTCCTTGGTATCAGTTCCTTACCTATATTTCAAACTGACACAGCCAAAAGCCGTCCTTTACCTTTACCACACGTTAGCTGACGCCATGACCAACGAAAAATCGACCATGCCGCTTGGCCCGGGGGAAGTGATCATTTCTTACACGCAACGCGTCGAGAATAGTAGCGGAGTCTTTTATCAAATGCGTGATGGGCACTGGGTACGTGGTGATGACGGCGGACGTCTTGCCATGCATCAGCCTTTCCAAGGACTTCTTTTCAGCTCCACACCGCACAATTCCTTTGGCTGGGTCCTGGGAGATGTCTCTTCGTATTCTCACCCTGATAATAAAACTCCCCCCACCGGGAACACCTACCACCGCTACAACATAGTTCAAATCTACGAAACTCAGGTTGGCGGTGGGCTTACATGGTACTTGATCGGCCCGGACGAATGGCTTGACTCGCGCCAAGTCGGCCGCGTTGATCCACGCACGGATCCTCCTAAGGGCGTTAATACAGATCGCTGGATCGAGGTCAATCTCGACCAGCAAACTCTATCCGTATATCAGGATGACAAATTGATATTTGCCACATTGGTCTCCACTGGCATTGATACTCTTTGGACACGCCCCGGTATCTTCCAAATCTACCAAAAGAAGGACGCTGAAACCATGAGCGGGTATACCGCTGCTGATCGTTCCGATTATTATTATATCGAAGATGTGCCTTGGACGATGTATTTTGATCAGAAGCGCGCCCTGCACGGCGCTTTCTGGCACGATCGTTTCGGATACCAGAATAGTCATGGTTGTGTTAATATCCCCGATGGGGACGCCCACTGGCTCTACAATTGGGCCAAGGTAGGCGATACCGTGTACGTTTACGACCCATCTGGCAAGACTCCCACCGACCCGTCTCTCTTTGGAAGCGGTGCGCCTTGACGCCTGAATCTGCCTATGGTATATTCAGCCCGCTCCTGGACCCGTGGTGTAGCGGCCAAACATGCGGCCCTGTCAAGGCCGAGATCGCGGGTTCGAATCCCGTCGGGTCCGCTGGAGACAACCTGGTGAA
>JBEKCT010000241.1:0-3791 GCA_050014715.1 Anaerolineales bacterium
GCAGCTCAGAATTTAAATTGGGCTAATTCATTGATAGCGTTTGTCCAATCTTTTCAGCACTTTTCGTTCAGATTGCCATGTTTCAGTTGTTAATGTACAGTTTTTTCAGTCGAGCCATAGATTAATACAAAAAAACCCCCACCGCATTCACTGGTTGGGGGGTTTTTCCCTCCGCCATTTGGGGGAGGCCGAAACGGGATTTCTGGTTGATCGATCTCCAGGGACTTCAGTTGAAATTCTGCCCTTGGGCTGGTCTTCCGGCAATACTGGTAACAGCCGCCTGCACAGGTATATGAAGCGTATGTTCTTTTACTGTTCTATGCACCTGACTTGTTTGTTCTTTAATCGGGTGGTCTTGAACAATTAACAAAGGTACTTTCCCATACAGAACAAAATTATTGACCATGCTTCCATACGGCCACTGGTCATTTCCCGAATAACCATGTGCGTTCAATGCTACCAGGTCAATTTTCTCCTGATCGATAATTTCGTGGATGGCCAATGGCGCATTATCACTGACGATCAAGTGGGTTTTTACATCGATGGCAGCCAGGGGTGAAACCGATCGAACCTGCTCGAGATATTTAAGGGCTTCTTCTCGATTGCGTGCCACCACACGATCGGACAATTCAATATCTTCCTGTGCGGGTGGGATTTGCCGGGCCATTTCTGGCGTTTTCACAACATGTGCGATTTGAACCTGTGCATTGTGGTAGCGCGCCAGTAGTGTCACCATCGGCAACACATATTCTGCCCGCCAGGAACCATCCAATGGTACCAATATTCGGCTTAAAGGTTTTTCTTGCGGTTGATGCGCCCGGACGATAAGCACTGAGGTTGGCGCGCTCAGGGTTATTTCTTCCGTGACGCGGCTGATCCCGGATTTTCTCACGCCGCTGGAACCATGACTACTCATTATGACCAGTTTCATTTCCTGGCTGCGGGCGAATTCTGTGATCGATTCTGCCACTTGCCCCTCCAGGACGATTGCTGTTGTCCGCAAACCCACTTTTTCAAGCCGGTCAGTAATTCTTTCCAGATACAGGTTTGCTTCCGTTTTATTGGTTTGCCAGTTTAATAGATTAATAAATTGTGTTGAAGCATCTGACGGGTTCTTATCCATCACATGCAACAGCACGATTTTTGCATTGAAAGCCTGGCCAATCGCGATTACCTGCGGCAGAACGCATTCAGCAAGCTGGGAACCATCTAATGGTATAAGAATAGGGTCAAACATGGCTGATCCTTTCGGTCTTTCATCCACTTATATATTAAAACAAAAACTCCCTCACCGCATCCACCGGTTGGGGAGTTTTTGCCTCCGCCATTTGGGGGAGGCTGGGGCGTCAGGTAACCAGCCGGTTGCGCAGCGCCAGGGTCACCGCTTCCGTTCGGCTGGCAACTCGTAATTTGGCCAGAATGCTGCTGACGTGGGATTTGATCGTGGAAGGGCTGATGGCCAGCCTTGCAGCGATCTGCGAGTTGCTCAGTCCCTCCACCATCAGGGTCAAAACTTCGCGCTCGCGCTCGGTCAGGTCGGTTCCCGGTGCCGGCGGTTGGGAGGTTGCATGCACCAGCGCTTCGGCAGCCTCGGGCGAAAGCGTCGAGCGGCCGGCGTGCGCCGAGCGGATGGCCTGCGCCAGTTCATCCGCAGACACATCCTTGAGCAGGTAGCCGATCGCCCCAGCCTGCAGTGCGCTTTGCACCAGGATCTCCTCTTTGAAACTCGTCAGAGCCAGCACCTGAACATTGGGGGATTGCTTCCGGATCAGCCGCGTGGCTGTGGCTCCATCCATTTCCGGCATGACCATATCCATCAGCACCACATCCGGCTGGAGCTGGTCGCATAGTTGGATGGCTTCCTGCCCGCTGGCAGCTTCCCCGGCCAGTTCCATGTCATCGAATACTTTCAGGAAGGTTGCCAGGCCGCGCCGCACCATGGTATGGTCGTCCACCACCAGCACACGGATGCGTTCTGGAAAAGGTGTCGTCATATTGCCTCCTTTTTCGGGGTTTCCTCCCAACGCAGCATCAATTCTGTCCCATGACCCGGCTGGCTGGAAACCGTCAATTGCGCCTGCACGGCTTCGGCGCGCTCGCGCATCATATCCAGACCGTAATGTCCGGGTGCGCTCGCTTCTCTGGTGTCGAAACCGACGCCGTCGTCGCAGATGCGCATTTCCACGCTGCGAACTATGATCTGTTGCGGTGCGCCGGAATTGAAAACGTTCACATCCGTATCCAACGCCGGATCGGCCTCATAGCACAGGTCTATCTTCACCAGGCTGGCTCCTGCATGTTTGGCAATATTATTGAATGCCTCCTGGCAGATGCGGTAGAGCGCCACCTGGATTTCTGCCGGCAGTACATGTTCCCCGGCTATATTCACAATGACCGGGATGTTGGTTCGCCCGGTGAAGGCGTTGGCCAGCTGGCGCAGCAGCTCGCCCAGGCTGCTGTCGTTCAGGACGGAAGGTCGCAGTTCGGCCAACAATGCCCGCATTTCGGCCAGCGCGCCGCGCGTCAGCCTGCGCAGGTCCTCCAGCGAATGGCGTGCCTGCTCCTGGTCGCGCTCCCACAGGCGTGGCAGCACTTCGGCGATCAGGCCGGCTGAGAAGAGCGATTGGTTGACGGCATCGTGCAGGTTCTGCGCCAGCCTCTGGCGCTCCTGCAGGGTTGCCAGCGCCCCGGCATTTTCGTATAACTCCGCATTGACCATAGTGATCGCCACTTGGTCGGCCATCGCCAGGGCCAGCGCAGCCTGGTGGGCCGTGAAATAATTTCGCCGGGAATGCGCAATACCCAACCCGCCCAGGATGCGGCCTTTCACCGCCAGTGGCACCCACATCCATGCCCGCACATCTTTTAAGAGCGCGGCGGCATTTCCATTCAGCAGGCTGCGCAGGAATTCCGCCTGCGGGTCACTGCTGGTCACATCCGCGATGCGGATCGGCCGGTGGCCGTTAAATAAAACCTGGAGAATTTCGGGCCCCTCCAGGCGCACCTGGAAGGGTGCGGCCTGCTCCAACTGCTCTGACCCTCGAACGGCCAATGCGGTCAGCGTCGAATCGCTCAATCCGAAAAGTCCGGCATGGGTGTACTTGATGATCTGGTGCAATTGCTCCAGGATTATGCCGGGATGCAGTTCCAGCGTGGAGGCCAGGTTGTGCGAGATTTCCAGCAGGGCGGTTTGCTCGCGCGTGCGCGCTTTTACTCGCTCGTGCAGCTTCTCCTCAGCCCGGACCCGCTGGCTCACATCCCGCACCACGCCCAGAATGCAGGCGCGCCCCTGGTAGGTGAAAGCCGTCGCATGCCATTCGGCCGGAAACGTGCTGCCGTCACAGCGTACGTGCAGGACGTGGCAGTCGAACGCGCTGCCCGATCTGAACGCCCGCAGAAAGTTGCTGAATGTCAGCTGACTTTCAGCGTGGAGATATTTCTTCGGGAGCATACCTATGAAATCAGCGCCTATGCAGCCCTGCAGCGCACAGGCTGCCGGGTTGGCCCTCACCACGCGACCGGTCTTCAGATCGGTGATGATCAATCCATCCGCTGCGTTGTCAAAGATTTCCTGGTACAGTTGCCCGTCTTCTCGAATTGCAGTGCTCATCGTGAACTCTTGATTTATTTTACTGCAAAAATTATGCGATTCGTTCACATAAGCAAATACAGAGGGTGTTGAAATAAGTCCATAAGAAAGGCCAAAGTAAATCTACGAAAGTCATTTTGACTAAAGAAATTGATATTGGCAGTACTTTTCCAGGATCAATTGACCAATAATTGGTCTTCTC
>JBEKCT010000242.1:0-3688 GCA_050014715.1 Anaerolineales bacterium
CACCTGGTTCATTACGTAAGGCTTGAAGACGGGGGCAGCAGGTTTTCGTTTCATACCCCTATTGAATCACGTTTCCTTAAAAAAGAAAAGGCTGCCCGGGACTTTTCGGACAGCCTCTTTTCCATCCTATTAATTCGTTCCTGGATTTCTCACAGCCAGTTTTACTTCTCCGGCAATTGCACCGGAGTCTCTTCCGGCTTAATGGTTTTCTTTTCCTGCTTAAGCCGCACTTTTTCCGCTTTCTTCTTTTTCTTGTCCAGCTCTTTTTGGCGCTTTTCGTATTGATAGTTTGTTTTTGGCAAAGGGTTATCCTTCTGGAATAGTTTCGTAAACAACAGCTATGCTAACAGCCACGCATTAACCATCATTATAGCACCCTTGCCAGGGCAGGGCGTGGCTTGTCTGTGGTAAGATAGACACAGGCAGAGAATATGAAACTCAAAATTGCCCTTGCGCAGATCAATACTCGCCTGGGGGATGTCCAGGCCAATTTGGAAAAACACCTGTCTCTCGCAGGCCAAGCCCGAAAGGCCGGAACGGACTTGCTGGTTTTCCCGGAGCTTTCCCTGACCGGTTATGTGCTCCAGGATCTCGTTTCGACAGTCGCCTGCCATCCGGATTCGCATGATCCGGTCTTCCGGCGGCTCCTAGATGCAAGCCGGGCAATCGACCTGGTGGTCGGATTTGTAGATGAAGACACCCGCCATCGCTTCTATATCGCCTCGGCCTATCTCTCGCAAGGCGCACTCGTGCATATCCACCACAAGGTCTACCTGCCAACCTACGGCTTGTTCGACGAAGGTCGTTTTTTCGCCCCGGGCAACTCGGTCCGCGCCTTCGATACACGCTTCGGCCGCATCGGGATGCTAATCTGTGAAGATTTCTGGCACGCCTCCCCACCCTACTTGCTCTGGCTGGATGGAGCTGATGTCCTATTGTTTGCCTCTGCTTCGCCGGGGCGGGGATTGAACGGTGAACCAAAGCTGGAATCTTCTGCCTGGGTGGAACACACCAATCGGGCCTATGCCTGTTTGTTTACCTCTTTCGTGGTTCATTCCAACCGGAGCGGGTTTGAAGATGGCCTTAATTTCTGGGGCGGCTCGACCGTTTTTGATCCAGACGGCAAGCTGGTTGTCCAGGCGCCTTATTTTGAAGAATCCCTCACCACCACCGTGATCGACCTGAACCAATTGCACCGCACGCGTGCCAGGTTACCGCTTCTGCGGGATGAGCGGCCGGAACTGGTTCAGCGCGAATTGGAAAGGATTCTGCATGGATAATGGACTTTCCATCGATACCGGTCTCGTCAGGAAAATCCTGACCGAATTCATCCGTTCGGAGATCGGGCGGGCCGGCTTTAACCGGGCGGTTGTAAACCTTTCCGGCGGGATCGATTCGGCCGTTTCGTTTGCCCTGGCTGTCGCTGCGCTCGGTCCAAAGAATGTCCTGGCGGTCCGCCTGCCGTACAAAACTTCCTCCGCTGACAGTCTCGAACACGCCCAAGTGCTGATCGACCAGTTTGGCTGCCCATCAATAACAATTACTATCACTGACATGGTTGACCCGCTCGTTGCCCTTGAGCAGGATATGTCCCCCGTACGCAAGGGTAACATCATGGCGCGTGTTCGCATGATCGTCGCCTACGACCAGTCCGAGGCCTTCAAAGGATTGGTGGTTGGCACCGGTAATAAGACCGAGATCCTGCTTGGGTACACCACCCTGTACGGCGATTCGGCCTGCGCCCTCAACCCAATAGGTGACCTGTACAAAACCCAGGTGCGCCAGTTGGCCAAGGACTTGCAGATCCCGGAAGTCATCATTGCCAAAGCGCCTTCCGCTGACCTGTGGATCGGCCAGACCGACGAAGGCGAACTCGACTTCACCTATGAAAACGTGGACAGGTTGCTCTATTTATTGATTGATCAGCGTTATCAACCGGAGGAATGTGTCGAGGCAGGTTTCGCCGAAAAGTTCGTCCGACAGGTCGTCGAAAGGATCCGCCGGAACCAATTCAAACGCATCCTGCCTCCCATTGCTAAAATTTCCAGCCGCACCGTCGGTTACGATTTCCTGTACCTGCGGGATTGGGGAACCTAATTTCTCTTTCTACTGCCTTATTGCCATAATCCTCCTGCATGAAAATTCACATTCCTCCGGCACTTAAGCACCGCCGCTTTTTTTACTTGTGGCTGGGGTTGCTCATTTCCATTGCCGGCTCGCAGATGCAGATATCCGCCATTTTCTGGCACATCCGTACGCTTACCGGCAACCCAGATCCGCTTGCATTGGGGGGAATTGGGCTCGCGCGCATCCTGCCGGTCATCCTTTTTTCCTTGCTGAGTGGACCGGTCGCGGATGCATTTGACCGACGCCAGATCCTTTTCATCACCCAGACCCTGATGGCATTAATAGCCCTGGCACTGGCCCTGCTGACATTTACCGGCCTGATAACCATCTGGCAGATCTACGCTCTGACAGCCCTGCAGGCGGCTGTAGCTGCGTTTGACATGCCTGCCCGCCAGGCCATGGTTCCAAACCTTGTCCCTGCCAAAGACCTTTCCAATGCCTTCAGCATGCAGTCGATTGCCTCCAACACCGGCTCGGTGATAGGACCCATGCTGGGCGGGGTGGTCATCGCCACCCTCGGCCAGGGTTATACTTACCTCATAAACGCAATCTCCTTCCTGGCCGTGATCATCGCATTGGTGCTGATCGGCCATGTCGCCCAGGAAACCCGCAAATCCGCCGGGGTTAATTGGTTCGCAATGAAAGACGGCCTGCGCTTCATTTTCAACCGCCCTATGATCCTTTCGACCATGCTGCTTGACTTTGTTGCCACTTTCTTTGCGTCTGCCAATACCATGATGCCCATCGTCGCCCGTGACATTCTCAAGGTGGGAGAAGTAGGTTATGGCTTCCTTTCGTCTGCACAATCGGTCGGCTCGGTGCTGGCTGGGCTGATCATTTCGCAATTGCGCAACCTGCGACGCCAGGGTCCTGTTTTCCTGGGGGCAGTATTTGTTTTCGGCCTGACGACAGTTTTGTTTGGCATTTCGCGCCTGTACTTCCTGGCGCTCCTGGCCCTAGTCCTGATGGGCGCGGCCGACGCGGTCAGCACCATCATTCGCAATACCATCCGCCAGTTGCAAACCCCCGATAGCATGCGTGGGAGGATGACTGCGGTAAACCAGATTTTCTTCCAGGGTGGACCACAGCTGGGTGAAGTGGAGGCCGGAATTGTCGGGCAATTATTCGGTGTGCCATTTGCCATCATCAGCGGCGGCATCGGTTGCATACTGGGCACTTTCCTGATCGTCCTGAAATGGCCCCAGGTGCGTTCATACGACCATGAAGAAGAACCCATTCCCGTTCTGGACCTCAGCTGACCTCCTGACCCAACACTTTTTCCTTAGCCTTATCCTTATCCCTACGCCTGCCCAACGGTTTATCTACAATTTCGCAAACCGGTAATAAAGTAATTGACTTTCATATCGATTCGCACTATACTGGCAATAGAGTATTCGCCTATGCGAGTTTTTTACGAACATACCCATTTGGTTTACTGAAAGGCACGCTTCCATTTCGCGTGCCTTTCTCTATCTTCTAAAGGAGATATGTCAATGGACTCTGGAATGATCGGCAAGATCGAAAAAGCCAAGCAGTACGCTCAGGAACGCGAACGCTTCCA
>JBEKCT010000243.1:0-3669 GCA_050014715.1 Anaerolineales bacterium
CGTATCCTGGCCGCCAAAGAAATACCCCTCGAAACCAAGGCTCGCCTGACCAATTTGTATGTCCAGCTCAACCCGGTCCAGCTCAGAACTTCGATCGACGAGAAAGTCGCCAAACTTTGGAAAATCTCACGGTAACATTTCGCTTTGATGCAACCATACCTAGAAAGTAACATTTGGCTTTGATGCATCACGAGGTTCCAGCCAGGTCTCGGTGGAAGTTCCTGGATTCCACCACCTGCGCCTCATTGCGTTAGGATCGACAGCTGGTTGCCGTTCATCGGCCTTTCCGGGTTGATCGTTGGTCCTTTCTTGCGGATCAAGCTTCCCACTTTTCTCTCCTCTCTTCCCTCTACTTTCTCCTTCTATTGATTTCCCGGTTCCTATGTGCGATAATAATATCCGTAAATCGTGGATAAGGAGTGGAGGACTCTGCGTATTTTCGCCAACTTCGGGCTGGTTTTCATTTTGGCTGGTTCCAGTCTACCCATTAATAATATACCTGCCAGCCCGCCTCACATTTCAACTCCCCTGGCTACCTCGACGACGTAATCGATGGCAACCGTGCCCTTTCCCCCTACTCCGACCGTAACTTCCATTCCCCCCACTGCTACACCACCTCGTTAGCACTAGAATTGGCCCGGTCAAAGATCAAGCACATCATCGTCATCGTGCAGAAGAACCGCTCATTCGACCAGTACTTTGGCACCTATCCTGGCGCGAACGGCATCCCCATGCATAACGGCATGCCAACCGTTTGCGCTCTTGACCCTCAGACCGGCCAATGTATTAAACCTTGCCACGATTCCAGCAATATCAATGCTGGCGGGCTGCATTCCTCTGCCTCTACTATCCTGGATATTGATGGGGAAAGATGGATGGCTTCGTGGAAGCTCTTCGAACTGCCCTGAAATCCTTCAAGAACCCGACGGTTCCCGGCTGCGCCAAGGGCACCGCTCCGGACGTGATGGACTGGCATGATGCCTGCGAGATTCCTGATCACTGGTCCTATCCCCAAAATTTTGTCCTGCAGGATGCCATGTTCGAACCGGATGCCTCGTGGAGTTTGCCTGCCGACCTGTTCAAGTTCTCAGCCTAGTCAGACGTCTGTTCAAAACCTGGCGTTCCATTCAATTGTGTGCATTCCCTCAATGACCCACCTGGCGGAATCACCCAGGCCGATATCAGTAAGATCGATTATGCCTGGACCAACCTTATCTATTTACAGCACGTGCACAACATCATGTGGGCTTACTAACTGAGTGATGGCAGCCAGCCGGATTGCGAAGACGATGCCATGTTCTGCACGAGCAAACCTTTCAGCTCCACTACCGTCAGCCTTTGGAATCCGCTGGTCGCCTTCGATACCGTCAAGCAGGATAATCAACTCGCTAATATCCAGGATGTTGACTAATTCCTGAATGGCGCCAAAGCCGGCAGCCTGCCTGAGGTCGCCTGGATCGTGCCGGAGAGCAAGGTGAGCGAGCATCCGCCTTCCAACATCAAGGATTGCCAGGCCTATGCCACCAGCCTGGTCAACGCCTTCATGCAGGGTCCGGACTGAGACAGTGCTGCCATATTCATAAGATGGGAGGACTGGGGCGGCTGCTATGATCACATTGTTACCCCAAAGTTGACGAAAATGGCTATGGACCGCGCGTTCCCGGCCTGGTCATGAGCGCCTCTGCCAGGATAGGCTACATCGATCATCAGACTTTGTGATTCAATGCCTTTCTCAAATTCATCGTGGATGTTTTCCTGAACGGTCAGCGCCTGGACCCAGACAATAATGGCCGCCCGGACCCGCGTCCCACCGTGTAGTGAAAATGTACCTTTCCTTGATGACCTAGTTGGCGATTTCGATTTCAGCCAGTCCCCCCGTCCTCCGCTGGTACTTTCAACCAAACCTCCCCCCGGACCCACCTCTCTGCCCTGAGCTTGTTGCCGGGATCTCCTTAATCATTTTTCTGGACTTCCTAATCCCTTTTCACTGGTCTATATTCTTTACGCGCTGGTGACCGTTCTCCTCTCACTCCACCTGTTCCAACGGTTCCATGTGGATCAAGACGGTCTCCAGGCTGGGGATCTTATCACACAACGCGGATTCCATCCGTTCTGACAACTCGTGTGCCTCTTCAATGGATATATCCCCATGCAGCTTGCAGTGGAAGGTAATATTAAGCCTGTCTTTTTCCATCAATAAAGTGATCTCGTGGATTTCACAGGCGACCCCCAGAACATGCGGCAACTCCAAAATAAGCTGTTCTATCTTTTCGTCATGGTAAAATGCCGCTTCACCTGGACGGTTGACCTGCCTTTGCACCGGCTCAAGGTGTGTCCAAACCCGCTCGAAGACCGGGAAGGCTTCGGAAACCGCCTTTTCAAAAGCGCTTGCCTGGGCATGCGCTTCTTCGAGCTGCATCTCCTCTGCAACATCCAGATGAACAGTTAGGATCTGCCTCCCATTGACTTCGGTGATATGAATATGGTGTACGCCCAATCCAAACCGTTCACCCAGGGCGTGTAAAGCTTCTGTTAACTGCTCATCTTCCGCTTTGACCGGTTCGATGTGCACCAGTACATTTGCCGTGGGCAGCCTCGCCTGAATGGCTTTTTCCACCAGGTCTGTGATCTGGTGGGCATTTTCCGAGCTGGTGGAACGACTGACTGCCAGGGTTAGGTCAGCAAAGTATTGGTTGCCGCTCCGACGTACGCGCACCTGCCGGACCTCTTCCACCCCTGGCAGCCTGGCCGCCTGCATGATTTCATTCTGCAGGTTTTCGGGCACCTCGTCCAGCAGTTCTCCCACCGCCCGGCGTCCGAGCCGCAGGACAGAATTGGCGATCAGCCCGGCTACCACCACCCCGGCAATCGCATCGGCCTTGGCCAGCCAGGGGATGGCGAATTTATCTGCGGCCATCACTAACAACAGGCTCAGGATCACCACAGCCGAGGACCACACGTCATTAAAAAAATCCAGGCCCTCCGCTTCCAATGCCTGACTGCCATATTTCTTTGCCACGTTGCGGAGCCGCCTTGACAGGATGATATTTACGGCTACTGCGATTCCCATCACCAGGAAAGACCACGGTGAGGCCTGTACCTGCACAGTTATGAAAAAAAGCCGTTGGACCGCTTCGTAGATGATGCCTGCGCAGGCGAACAGCAGCAAAATTACTTCCACCAGGGCTGAGAGATTTTCATATTTCCCATGCCCGTAGGTATGTGAACTGTCCGCCGGCCGACCGGACATCCTTACTGCAAAGAAGGTTACTCCCGCGGCAACCAGGTCCATCAAAGAATGCGCTGCTTCAGCCAATAGTCCCAGGCTGCCGGTTAAAATAGCCACGCTGGCTTTCAACAGGGTTAAAAAGATGATCGCCAGCACCGATAGAAGTGCTGTTCCGTTTTTTTCCCGGTTGGTTACCGTTTCATTGATAGACATCAGATTCTCTGTTCGTTGGATGCTTTTTATCGCTTTGAATATAATTGAGATCCTACATATTAATCCCATCATTATACAACCTTACTCCCTTCATTTGACACTTCTCGCATTGCATCAAATAGAATCTTACCCTAAGTCAAGTCGTTGCATCAAAAAGGATGTTACCCTACGGCAGAGATTTCTGGCTGCCGGAGGAGAACATGATGAGTCAACGAAGCAAGAGAGAA
>JBEKCT010000244.1:0-3639 GCA_050014715.1 Anaerolineales bacterium
CTTCCCAAAAACAGGAGATCCAGCATGACCGAATCCACCACCCTGCTTAAACCCACCCGTCCCGTTGGCATAATCGGTTACGGGGCGTATGTGCCGCGTTACCGGCTGCCTGCAAAGGAAGTCGCACGGGTATGGACCGGGGGCAAAACCTCCGGTCTGCCCATCAAGGAGAAAGCTGTCCCCGGGCTGGATGAGGATGTGGTTACGATGTCGCTCGAAGCTGTGCGCAATGCTATGAAGCGCGCCGGGATCGATCCGGCCGATATCCGGGCGGTTTGGATCGGGTCCGAATCACATCCGTATGCGGTAAAACCCACCTCCACGATTGTGGCTGAGGCGATAGGTGCGACACCGAACGTACAGGCGGCCGACATGGAATTCGCCTGCAAGGCCGGCACCGAGGCAATGGTCATGGCCATGGGGCTGATCGGCTCCGGGATGGCGCGCTATGCCATCGCCGCCGGCCTCGATACCGCCCAGGGCAAGCCCGGGGATGCACTGGAGTACACCGCAGCGGCTGGCGGGGCAGCTTTCGTAATCGGCCCAGCCGAAGAGAGCCTTGCCACAATTGATTCATCCTACTCATATGTGACCGACACACCCGATTTCTGGCGGCGCGAATACCAGCGCTACCCGGAACACGGTCAACGCTTCACGGGCGAACCGGCTTATTTCAGGCACATCAGCGAGGCCGGAAAAGCCATGATGGAAGCCAGCGGGACAACAGCCAAGGATTACCAATGGGCGGTCTTTCACCAACCCAACGCAAAGTTCCCACAGCGGGCTGCCTCCCAACTCGGGTTCAGCCCGGAACAGATTGCGCCCGGCCTGCTCTCGCCAGTCATCGGCAACACCTATGCCGGTGCTGCCATCATCGGCCTGACAGCCATCCTGGATATCGCCAAACCGGGCGACCGGATCCTGATGGTCTCGTTCGGGTCCGGGGCCGGGTCGGATGCATTTGATATCCGTGTGACCGATAAGCTGCCGGAACGGCGTGACAAAGCCCTCAAGACACGGGATTACATTGCCCGCAGGACGGAGATCGATTATGCCACATATGCCCGCCTGCGCGGGAAGATTGCGATGAAGTAGCTTTTTTCGCTGCTAGGCGGCGTTCTTCCGTTGGGGCGGTTTCCTCGATAACGAGGAGATTACATCACCGCCAATAAATATGGTCAGCAATGACTTTGAAAGGGTTTTTCCATGTCTGATGTTGTCATAGCCGGAATAGGACAGACCCCGGTTGGGGAACACTGGGATGTATCGCTGCGTTCACTGGCGGTGAAAGCCATGCTGGCGGCCATTAAAGATGCAGGAGGGCTGCGGCCGCAATCGCTTTACGTCGGCAACATGCTGGGCGCAACCCTCTCGCACCAGGCCCACCTGGGGGCCCTGCTGGCCGATTTCGGCGGGTTGCACCTGAGTGATGATAAGGACCAGAAACCCCGAAAGCAGCGAGCTGGGATCGAGGCTGAAACCGTCGAGGCGGGCGGGGCTTCCGGAGGCGCGGCGCTGCGCCAGGGCTACATGGCCGTGGCGAGTGGCTTGGTGGATGCGGCGATGGTGGTAGGTGTGGAAAAGTTTACCGACGTGGTTGGGTCGGAAGTGGAGGCGGCCCTGGCCACGGTGACCGATGGCGACTTCGAGGCCATCCAGGGCCTGACCCCAACAGCCCAGGCGGCCATGCTGGCACGCCGCTACATGCACAAATTCAATATGCCTATGGACGGGTTAGCAGGCTTTGCCCTGACCGCCCATACCAACGCGGCCAGCAACAAGAATGCCATGTTCCGTAAGACCATCAGCCTGGAAGCCTATCACGAGGCCGAAATGGTAAGCGAACCGCTCAATATGTTCGACGTGGCTCCTAATGCGGACGGCGCAGCCGCCTTGATCCTGACGCGGGCGGATCTGCTGCCAAAGGACTTCTCCCACCCGCTGGTACAGATAGCGGCCTCTGCCAGTGCTTCGGATACACTCGGCCTGCATAGCCGGGCCGATCCGCTCTGGTTTGCGGCGGCGCAGGTCTCGGTGGAACAGGCGCTTCGAAAAGCTGGTTTGCAGCGTGAGCAGGTGGACTTTTTCGAATATCACGATGCTTATTCGATCCATGCAGCCCTCAGCCTGGAAGCGGCTGGTTTTGCCCCGGCCGGGCAGGGTTGGAAATTGGCCGCGGATGGCTCGATCAGCCTGACCGGCCAGATTCCTTGCGCAACGCTGGGCGGATCAAAAGCGCGTGGCAACCCGGGCGGCGCCACAGGGGTGTACCAGGCGGTCGAAGCGGCGAGCCAGTTACGTGGTCAGGCGGGTCCGAACCAGATCGCCGGGGCTAAAATTGGCATGATCCAGTGCCTGGGCGGCCCAGCCGCCACGGCGGTCACGCATATTTTGGAGAAAGTAAGGGATTAGTAATCAGGTAATCAGGCAACCTGATAGTTCCTGATAGTCTCCCAGAATAGAATTACGGGCGAAGCTTACAAGGAGATTCACTATGGAAATTGCACGTCATTGGCGCCTTAAACAACAACGATACGGATTGGTGGGAGAAGTCTGCCCACATTGCTCGGCCAAGATCTTCCCGCCTCGCGATGTTTGCCCGAACTGCGGAGGCGAGGCTAAAACGACCTTTGCGTTCAGCGGTAAAGGGGAAGTATTTTCGTACACCACCATTTACGAAGCCCCGGCAGGGTTCGACGATAGCGCCCCATACACGGTGGCGCTGGTGAAACTGGAAGAAGGCCCGCTGGTAACCGCCCAACTGACCGACCTGGGCAGCCAGCCGGTGGAGATCGGAATGCCGGTCGAGATGGTGACACGCCGCCTGCGCCAGGATGGGGATGAACGCGGCATGTTGATCTACGGATATAAGTTTCGGCCAAGGATGTGAACGAGGGAAAAAGAACAGAGAAAAGTTTAGAGCGCCTTCCGGGAATGGAGGGTGCTTTTTTTGATTCTATGGACTAATAAGAGAATAGGAATAATCGTATAATTTATAGGTAGCAGTCTCAGGGAAATGTAATCATAGAAGAAGAGATTAAATAATATGTCATGGTTAATATTAACATTACTGGCAGTTATATTTTTTTCTTCCAACAATTTGTTTCATAGACTTGTCATGAAGGATGAGCAATCAGATCCATACGCGCAATGTATTGTATTCTTCGGTATCGCCGGGATTTTTGCCTTGTTCTTTTCATTTATTCATGGTGGTTTCCATTATCAAATAACTGTTGATCAATTACTTTTATTTTTACCATTGGCTCTTTGTACAACGGTAGGGCCAGTGCTACTTTTTAAATCCTTTCAATTAATTGACGCATCTGAAAATGCCATACTGCAATCAAGTCAGAAGTTGTGGACAGTACTCGGAGCTTTCATATTTTTACACGAACTGTTTTCTTCGAAGAAGTTATCTGGAACCATGATAACAATAATTGGAATTGCCTTTGCGTTTTGGAATAAGAAAAAGTTTATTTTGAATAGAGGCGTGCTTTTTGTTTTGATGGCAACGATTTTTTATAAAGAATCCCGCTGAATACCCCGCTGCTTGCTGCGGGGATGAAAGCGGGCAGCCCGAAGGGCTGATAAAATAGATGTATGAAGGCAAGTGCCCATGCGGTTTACGATTTGAAATAT
>JBEKCT010000245.1:0-3574 GCA_050014715.1 Anaerolineales bacterium
ATCCGCGATATGGCTGCCTGTAATATCCCGTTACATGTCTTCCATTTCGATTGTTTCTGGATGAAAGAGTTCAACTGGTGCGATTTCAAATGGGATGAACGCTGTTTTCCAGATCCGGAAGGGATGCTCAAGCGCCTGAAAGAACACGGTCTGCATATCTGCCTTTGGATCAATCCTTATATTGGACAGCGTTCCGAGTTGTTCGACGAAGCGGCTGCGCGCGGCTTTTTGCTCAAGAAACCGAACGGGGATGTCTGGCAGTGGGATAAATGGCAGTCCGGGATGGGGATAGTAGATTTCACCAACCCGGCAGCCTGTGAATGGTACCAGTCCAAGTTGCGGGTCTTACTCGACATGGGCGTGGATGCCTTTAAGACGGATTTCGGCGAACGCATCCCCACGGATGTGGTTTACTTTGACGGTTCCGACCCATTGAAGATGCACAATTATTTTTCCTATCTGTACAATAAAACTGTTTTTAGTTTGCTGAAGGAAGTACGTGGGAAAGGGGATGCGGTGGTTTTTGCCCGTTCGGCGACCGCGGGCGGACAGCAATTCCCGGTGCATTGGGGCGGCGATAGTACTGCGACATTCGAGTCGATGGCCGAAAGCCTTCGCGGGGGTCTTTCGCTTGGGCTATCCGGTTTCGGTTTCTGGAGCCATGATATTGGCGGATTCGAACAAACGGCTTCTGCCGATGTATATAAACGCTGGGCGGCTTTTGGCCTCCTATCGTCACACAGCCGGCTGCATGGAAGTTCTTCGTACCGCGTTCCATGGGCCTACGACGATCAAGCGGTGGAGGTGCTGGCCAAATTCACAAAACTTAAATGTAGCCTGATGCCATATCTCTACAATACAGCTTGCCAGGCACACGAGTTCGGTATACCAATGCTGCGCGCCATGCTTTTGGAATTTCCGGATGATCCCGGTTGTGACCATCTCGATCTGCAATACATGCTGGGTGAGGCCCTGCTGGTGGCACCGGTCTTCAACTTTGACGGAGTCGTCAATTATTATCTACCAACTGGGCGATGGACAAACCTGTTGATTGGAAATGTGGTGGAGGGAGGGCGCTGGGTGCGAGAAACCCATGATTTTATGAGCCTGCCCTTGATGGTGCGGCCCAACTCTGTCATTGCCGTAGGGAACAATGAGGAACGACCTGATTACGATTATGCCGATGGCGCGACCTTGCGGGTGTATGAGCTTGAAGAAGGGAAACGTGCCTGTGCAGAAATTCCTGATATGAAAGGCGAGATACAGACAACCTTCACAGTTTGGCGAGAATCCCGGATGATCAATGTGGAACGGAAAGGAAGATCCAAGGCTTGGCGGTTGTTACTAGTAGGCATTCCGGCAATAACCTCCGTGGTAGGTGGTACGGCAGAGGATAGCCCCCAGGGCGTTCTTGTGGCATGCCAGGCTGGTACAGACACCCTCCAAATCTTGCTCCCGAGATTCTAGTTACTCCCTTTCATCCGCAGGTTTGAGACGGCAAGTGTCTTTGCATTCATCTCCTTTTGAAAAAGGACGGCGCATATCCCGAAAGGGACTGCGCCGTCCCATTCAAGGTACCTGGAATGGCCTGATATATAATATAGTAAAAAACGTATGAACGATTTCCATGGTCTCCCTATTGGCATCCTGAAAAATAGCAGCCTCCGGCTCGAATACCTCAAAACACCCGGCCCGCGCATTGTGCGGTTAACATTGCCAGGCCGGCCTAATTTATTGGCAGAACTGCCGGATGCAGCCTTGGAGACCTCCCTTGGAACTTATAATTTCCGCGGTGGTCATAGGCTCTGGTGCGCCCCCGAATCCCTGCCGGGCACTTATAATCCTGATAATGATGGTTTGAAAGTGGAAGAATTCCAGCAAGGTGCGCGACTGACCGGATAGGCTGAACCCGCCAGCGATATTGTGAAAATGATCGAAATACGGCTGTCTCCGGACTTGGCGAAGGTAACGCTTCGGCACGAACTGCGCAATACCGGGTTTCGACCGGTAACCTTGGCCCCCTGGACCCTGACCATGCTTCGGCTGGGGGGAACGGCAATCCTTCCACAGGCGGTTGGGAATGTGGATGCACGTGGATTTCTTCCTAACCGTAATCTGGCTCTTTGGCCGTACGCGCAAATTAACGACCCGCGTCTGATATTTGATGCCGATTTCATACTAATTCAAGCAATCGCAAGCCCATTGCATGCCAAAATAGGTTATAACAATCCTTTCGATTGGCTCGCTTATTGGTTGGAGAGCGTGCTCTTCCGGAAGACATTCGATGTGAGTGTAAAGGCAATGTATCCGGATGGCGGCTGCAATGCGGAGATCTATTGTGATAATAACATTATCGAACTTGAGACACTTGGGCAGTTGGGGCTGCTCGAACCGGGTAAATCCTTCATCCACACCGAGATATGGGAATTTTTCGACAGCCTAGAGCAACCCTTTATCCCGGCCAGATTGCGGCAGCGATTGGAGAAATATGCCTAACTAATTTCTGCCACCAGGACCTCCAAGTTATTTAAGAACTCGTAGTTCTGTTTTCAGCAGGAAATCGGCCTGGTTTTTCTTATAAAACGCTGAGAGGACTGTCAGATAGGAATAGGGTAATCGTGGGGAAGCCGTCAAGCAGGTTCTTGAACGGGATGATACGATAATGGGGTAAGGCGATTTCTCTTCTCCTCCTTTCAAGAGAGCCGGGGCCGGCGTCCCCGGCTCTTGCGATTCTAATGACTGAAATACTTGCTAAACTAGACAAATTAGAAAAATTGTTCTAATATTGGTTTGATTTGGAGCTACCATGCCGAACAAACTTGTCAAGCAGCCCAGCACTGCCACTTTCACCTGTTACTTTTTCTCCCTAGTAAAATAATTACCGGCCTCTATTCGTTATTTTTTCGATACGCGTTTCGAATCTTACCCGCAAGGATTGTCACTTTCATCATTGCCTTTATTTCAGTTTTAAATCCAGCACCGCCGCGCCGGTGAACTGGCCGTGGCGCAGCTGTTCGAGCGCCTGGCCAGCCTGCTCGAGTGGGAAGACCTTCACATCCGTTTTAACCGGCACCTGTGGGGCCAGTGCCAGGAATTCCTCACCGTCCCGGCGGGTCAGGTTGGCCACCGAGCGGATGACACGTTCCTCCCAAAGCAGGGAATATGGGAAGGACGGGATGGCGCTCATGTGAATGCCCCCGCAGACGACCACGCCGCCCTTATGGGTGGCCTGCAAGGCGGATATCACCAGCGGACCGACCGGGGCAAAGATCAGCGCGGCATCCAGCTTCTCGGGCGGTAACTGTGTGGAATCTCCGGCCCAATCTGAACCCTGGCGTATGGCGAAAGACTGGGCGTCGCCGTCGCCGGGACGGGTGAAAGCAAACACCCTTTTCCCGGAGTGCTTGGCCACCTGGGTAATAATATGGGCGGCTGCGCCAAAGCCGTAAATCCCGAGCGTTTCCACGTTTTCCCCGGCCATGCGGTAGGTGCGGTAACCGATCAGGCCGGCGCACAGCAAGGGTGCAGCGTCCACATCTGAATAGGCTGCTGGCAGACTAAAACAGAACCGTTC
>JBEKCT010000246.1:0-3515 GCA_050014715.1 Anaerolineales bacterium
CGCAACTGGCCTTGAACAATCTGAAGTATTGGCAAAACACCAACTTGGTCCAAAATTACTATGCCAACATGGTACTGGCCAAGTCCAACCTGGATAAGGCGCAGACCGCCTACGATAATGCCAAAGGCGGGCAATATATCAACAACGCCAACCAGGCGGCGGCTTACAATACGCTCTATACCGCCCAGGTAGCCTACAATAATGCCAAGTATTACTACAGCCTGTATTCGCAGGCACCCACCCAGAACCAGCAGGACCAGGCGCAGGCAAACCTGGACCTGGCGAATGCCACGCTGAAGAACGCCCAGGTCTACCTGGCGGCCCTGACCAGCGGGACGGTCCCACCTGACGCCACCGGGATGGCCCTGCTCCAGCTCAAACAAGACCAGCTGGCCGTCCAGACCGCCCAGGAAGGCCTGGATGGCACCCGATTAATTGCGCCGTTCTCCGGCGAAGTTGCCTCTGTTACGGCGAGCATTGGGGATTACGTCTCACCCGGCCAAGTTATCCTGGTTATTAGCGATGTGCACCACATGCATATAGAAACGACAGACTTGAGTGAAAGGGATGTTCCGAAGATAAAACTTGGCCAAGTGGCAACGGTTTCGATCAAAGCCTTAAATCAAAATGTGTCCGGTAAAGTCAGCGCGATTTCACCGACATCAGATACTCTGGGTGGAGATGTGGTCTATAAGGTGGTCATCCTTCTGGATAGCCTTCCCTCCAACCTGCTGGCCGGGATGAGCGTGGACGTACAATTCAACACCGGCCCGTAACACAACTTTTCCACCAAATCGAAAACATATAATGGACAGATGGGTCCGTCTGTCCTTTGAATCCTTTCCTTCATTTCTTGGAATTACCGAACGTCCAAGAATTCTAAACGGGGGCTGGAAATGGTTTGTATTAAGATATAGGAGCCGCTTTGGTTTTACCCCCCAGAACCCGGAAGGTGACTGCTCCGATCGCAAGCGGGAACCAAAAAGTAATGAAACGGTAGGTCAGGGTGATCAGCAGGGCGGTTGCCATATCGACGCGTAGAGTGTTCAAAGCAATCGTCATGGCTCCCTCAACCACGCCCAATCCGGACGGAGTTGGTGATACGATTAGAAACAGATAACCGATGGCAAACCCGCCCACCAGCGTCCCAACCGTAAAGGGAGTTCCAAGCGCCAGGAAGGTGAGAGCGAGTACACAAATAAGCAGGGCAAAGTTATTCGACGCAAAAAGGAACGGCCAAACCAATTTATTTCGTTTGCCGCGCAACATCGTAATTCCATCGCCAACTTCTCGAGCATAGGTTAATGGACGTTCCGCTGGTATATAATCCTGGTGAATAAAAGGCCTCAGGATCCTATTGACTAGCCCAGCCATCCACGCCAGCGCTTTACCCAGCCGTTCGGTTGATCTGTACCCCAGATATAATAAAAACGCTACAGCAGCGGCAATCAAGAGCAGGATCGCGGCAGCTATTAATTCACCCGGATTCAGATTGTTCCGTCGGATAAGGACGATGAAGCCGAGTGTAAGCACGCAAAAAAAGGCCAGGTAATCGAACAGGATATATAAAACTCCCACCACCGTTACCCGGCCGGTCGAATGGTTTTGCCGTGTTGCGTCATCCAGGAAGACGGCCATTCCCCCTATTCCTACACTGGGCGCGATCACATTGACAAAATTTGCGGCTGTGGCGACCAGCACCAAATGGGAGGTTTTTTCTTTAAGTCCCACCAGACGATATATAGAACCGTAATCGGTGGCAGAATTGAACATCCATATTAATTCAACGATAAATGCGGCAACCAAAAAACGGTAGTTGCTGTGATGCAGGGTGTTCAGGAAGTCTTTTAGTTCGGAAAATCGCAGGAAGACAAACACAATCGCCAGGAGCAAGATCAGCGCCACAATGATTTTCCGCATGACAGAATTATACCGGATTTCATAAAAACAACCCTTCCACATGCCCAAAGGCAGCGGAAGGGTTGTTCTTAAATTAATTATACCTGGGGTTATTATCTATGCCATTTCCGAACAGGCAGCTTTGTAGTAATGATTTTTTCATCCCCGTAAGGGATGGTTACCATTAAGCGCACGCATTTCTGTTGGGATGGTCCGGTCATTGCCCTATTTTCGTGTTCGATCAAGTAACCGGGTTTTATGGATTTGTCAGTTGCTTTGTCGCCGCATCCAGTTGTGGATCATTGCCTGCTTTTATGTCAGCTGCAGTCATTGGAACCACAATATCAGGCGTCAACCCCTTCTTGTCGATGGTGTTCCCTTTGGGAGTCAGCCATCTGGCGATTGTCACGGCGACTGCACCTTCATTATCAGCCTTGTTGGAGGAAAGAGGTAACCAGAGTTGAACAGTGCCTTTCCCGTAGGTTGTCACTCCCAACAATTTGGCGCGCCCGGTATCTTGCAGCGCCCCAGAAACGATCTCGGAGGCTGAAGCTGAATATGCATTAACCAAGACGATTATCGGAAGGCTTTTATCCGTTGCCAACCCACCCGGAGTTGCATCATGGGGTGTGATTTTCCCGTCACCGGTTTTTTCCGAAACGATCACGCCGCTGGGAATGAACTCGGAGGCCACGGCAATGGCTGTTTCCAGGTAACCGCCGCCGTTATTGCGCAGGTCGAGGATCAGGCCTTTCGGATTCTGTGCCATCAATGCGCCCAATTGCTTGTGAAAGTCATTCGCGGTGGTATCGCCGAAGGTGGCAATCTGTATATAGACAATGTTGTTTGCCAGCATCTTGCTGGTAACACTGGGAACAACAATAATTGCACGCGTAATTTGAACGTCAAATGGCGCCGCCTGGCCTGGACGCTGGATGGTCAGTTTGACGACCGTTCCTTCCGGCCCCTGTACCTTCTGACGAACCGTTTCCGGAAGCATACCGGTCACGTCCTTTCCATCCACTGCAATAATCTGGTCGCCTGCCTGCAGGCCGGCTTTTTCTGCCGGAGAATTCGGCATAGGCTTAGTTATTGTCAACAACTTGCCACTGGTGTCAACATAAGCTCCAATTCCGGCGTAGCTGCCTGCCAACTGGCTGTTTGCTTCTGAATAATTCTGAGGGCTCAAATAAAGCGTATGGGCATCGCCCAGTGAATTCATCATGCCGCTGATGGCTCCCTGCATCAGCAGGGTATCATTCACCGGCTGGTCCACGTAATCCTGGTGGACGATGTTCCAGGCTTTCCAGAATGGAGCAAATAAAGTTGTTAAATCCGAGGGTGTGCCGCCCTGGTTACCATTTGTGGCAACGCCTTGGGCAGAAGTGGTGCCAATCGGAATAAAATGTCCCGCTGCAAATCCGCCCCCAAAAGAACCCACCATGAGCACGATAACTGCACAGGTGAGTAGAACTGCACGTAAAGTCTTATTCATACCAATCTCCTTAAGGATAGTGCCAAATGGTAGCATATCCTGATTAAAACACCATGAATTTTAGCTGTCTGATGTTAGAAGAGTGTTAGACCCGCCCATCCAACAGGCCCGGCAAACCGGT
>JBEKCT010000247.1:0-3395 GCA_050014715.1 Anaerolineales bacterium
CACCTGGTTCATTACGTAAGGCTTGAAGACGGGGGCAGCAGGTTTTCGTTTCATACCCCTATTGAATCACGTTTCCTTAAAAAAGAAAAGGCTGCCCGGGACTTTTCGGACAGCCTCTCTTCCAACTCACTACTGCCTGTTTGCTACTCTCTATTTCACGGTTCCCACTGCAGCTGCGTCACACTGAAGAGGTAGGGTTGGTTATGGACATACTCCACCCCGACCAGCAGGGTGCGCCAGGAGTTCTCGTTGCCGGCCGGGCCGGGTTTGTAGAGTGAATAAAAGTTAATATTGGTATAGCTGGCTGGCCAGGAAGTATCGTAACTCGCGCCGCCGGTCTGGGGGGTGTCGCAACTTGAAGTATAGCTGCCATTCAAGACCTCCTGCCATTTCGGTAGAACCTGCGCATGGAGCGACCCGACCGTATCCAACCCGCTGCCGGGCGCGGCACCCCAGTCATGGCTAAAGCTGCTGGTGAAAATCCACTGGGTATGCGCCTGGTCGAAAACAACCACGCTGCCGTTTCTCCATAAGCGCACGGACATACCATGGTCCGGGCTGACCAGCGGGGACAACGCCGCTCCATCGGATCTCTTGACGGCATTCCCAAAATTGGTGAGCAGGGCATTGACGCGCCCATCCGTGCAGAAAGCCGCCGGGGCCACGTATTCGGTCAGGTAGGTCGAGTCGACCCAGCCGGTGCTGCCGCCCGGGCTGGTAACCTGCACCCACAAGGCGTTTTTCACGTTTGTGCTTGGCCCGGTCCGCATCACATTGTTGGCGGTTGCCGAAAAGGTAGCGATGACTGAGTTGCCCGTCCCGGCGGCGGAACGGACATTCAGCGTACCGCCCGCGGGGACCTGGATCACGCCGTACGGTCCGGAGGGCGAGCCGGGCAGGATGGTACCGGGGGCAGCGGTTGGCAAGACGGACCCGGGGAGCGCGGTCGAGGCAGCCGGAGCAGGCGTAACCGCCGACAGAACAAGAACGGGGGTTGCGGTTGGCAGGCCAACAGCCGGCAACGCAGAGGAGGGCGTGGCGAGCGATGCGATGGAAGTGGACAGGGAAATGGGGGTTGGCAAGGGAGCCGGCGCCCTGAGCAGCGAAAGCGAGCAGGCACTCAGGGCCAGTACGGCCACACAGGCTGCTAAAAGGATAAGGGCACGTTTCATATCTCTCTCCTTTTAGGTGGGGCTAGTCCCACCTAACTCATTTTATCACTTCGGTCAGCCGACGGAAGAGAGAAAAATGTTTCAAAATAAGAGCAGCTGACTATCTTCTTCCGGTTACCTTCTTGAAGTCAATGAATCCCGCTTCGACGTTTGTCTCGGTTAATTGCACGCGCAGGCGGTCACCCACGTCCACCCCGGCAAACCCAGAAACCAGCTTGCCTTCCACCGGCATATTCAGCAGGCGCACCCAGGTGCCTTTGTCCGAAGCGCCCGTGACAATCCCATCGAACTGCTCCCCGATGCGGTGCTCCAACAGCAGCGCGGCAGCGGATTTGCCGACCTGGCGTTCGACCTTATTGACGGCATCCTCCGCCTGGGTGCAATGGGCCGCCAACAGGTTCAGGTCCTGGATATTGTAAGGAACCGGCCGGCCGGTAAGAGCGGCTTTGAGCAGGCGCTGGGTCAGCAGATCGGGGTAGCGTCGGTTGGGCGCGGTGGAATGGGCATAATCCTTGACTGCCAGGCCGAAGTGCCCGGGCACGTTGCCATCCGGCGGCTCGGCCACGTATTCACCCGAGCCCAGCAGCTTGATCACCGCCAGGGACAGGTCCGGGAAGCGCAGCGGATCGGCGGCTTTTTGCGCCACCAGGAACTGCTCCAGCGCTCTCGAATCCGGTTCCACCGGAAGGCCGAATTTATGATCGGCGGCAATGGCGACGATGCGGTCCCAGCGCTTTGGCACGCGCACCACCCGCCGGATGGAGGGGAATTTTTTAGCCGAGAGATAGCGGGCGGTCACACCGTTAGCGGCGATCATGAAATCCTCGATGATCTCCTTGGCGCGGTTCTTTTCATCGATCTCGAGGGCACTGATCTGGTCGCCGTCGAAGACCGGCCTGGCCTCGATGGTCTCCAGGCTGAGCGCCCCGTGCACATGCCGGAAATTCTTCATGTGCTGGGCGGCCTGGTCCTGCAACTTCAAGTTTTCGGCCAGCCCCTGGACGACCGGGATGGCTTCCGGAACCGGCCCGGTTTTTTCCAGCCAGGCGGCCACGCTGTTATAAGCCAGCTTGGCCTGGTTATGCACCCAGGCGCGGTAGATGCTGGAATCTTCCACCGTACCATCTGTATCGACCAGCATCTCGACGACAATGGAAAGGCGGTCTTCCTTAAAATTCAGGGAGGTGATATCGGTCGAGACTTTTTCCGGCAGCATTGGGAATATTTCGGCGGCGGTATAGACCGAAGTGGTGTTATGGCGGGCGTGCTGGTCCAGGGCGGTGCCGTCCGGAATCGAGGAGTCCACATCTGCGATAGCGACCAGCACCTTGATCTTGTCCCCGGGCATCGCCTCGGCCACACTTAATTGGTCCAGGTCACGTGAATCATCGTTGTCAATAGAGCACCACAGCAGGCTGCGCAGATCGCGCACGTCCTGCGGACCGGCGGCCATTTTGACCGGCTCCTGAAGCCGGTCCAGCTCGGCCATTGCGGCCGCGGAAAAATCAGGCAGCAGGCCGCGCTGGAGCATGACCCGGTGGGCGATCCTTTTTAAAATAGAACGATGGCTTTGGTCAATGGTGGTCATGGGATATCCTGTAGGAATTATGCAAGTGTGTTCCTTATGCCAGAATTTTTTTTACAGACATTTGCAAATGCGGCAAGAGCAAGTCGAACGCAGATGAAAACTGATTCTATGATGAAACCGTGTAAATCTGTGTTTAACTGTGGTGAATTATTCCCTGCAAATTCAAAACTTTTTTTATGCAACCTTATGCTTAGCGCTTAGGTTGGTTGTTTCTCAGTTGTTTTTCCTGGTCCTGCTGTTCCTGCTGGCGCTGCTGGCGTTTCTTTTCCAGGTCCTGCTCCAAAGTCTTCTGGTCCTGCTGGAGCTTCTTGCGGTCCTGTTCCTGCTGCTGCTCCACCTGCTGGCGGTCCTGCTGGCGCTGTTTCTGTTCGCGGTCCTGCTCGGATTTTTGGGTTTTTTCATCTTCGACCATACTGGTTTCCTTCCGCTAACGGAGGTAGTCCGCGCGCAAGGCGCAGCGTTTTTCCCGTTAATGCCTTGATTGTACACCCGCAGGGGAAGGAAGAAGGGAGAAAACAAGTGTATCCATAATGAGAGGATCTCGCCTTACCGGTTAATAATTACGGACTCAACAATATTGTCAAGGGGATCAACTGCCCCACTCAATTAATGATAATGAAAAGACGAACAGAGGC
>JBEKCT010000248.1:0-3324 GCA_050014715.1 Anaerolineales bacterium
CGGCCGCTATATTTGAAACCGCCGCGGTCGAATACGACCGACTGCACACCTTTATCCTTGGCGCGCTTCGCCAGCATTTGCCCGACCAATTTTGCCTGCTCGGATTTTTTCAGGCCTTCCATATTTCCGCGGAGTTCCTGGTCGATAGTCGAGGCCGAAACGATGGTGCTCCCGGCTTTATCGTCAATGATCTGGGCGTAGATCTCCGAGAGACTTCGGAATACACTCAAGCGAGGACGCTGCTGCGTGCCTTGCAGATTAATCCGCACGCGGGTGTGCCGTTTGATACGGGCCTCGGAACGATTTTTTTCAGCCATAGATTACTTTGCTGCCTTTCCGGCCTTGCCGGCCTTGCGGCGGATCTTCTCGCCCAGGTAATGTAACCCTTTGCCATGGTAAGGTTCGGGCGGGCGCACTTTGCGGACATTCGCTGCAACCTGACCCACCAATTCCTTATCAAAGCCACGTACAAAGACATGGCGGGTTTTCTGGTCCACATCGAAGGAAACACCGAAAGGCGGTTCCATTTCCACCGGGTGTGAATAGCCCATGTGCAAGATGAGATTCTTGCCATTCATCTCAGCCCGGTAACCAACGCCTTCAATTTCCAGAACACGTTCGAAACCAGCACTGACACCTTGAACCATATTTGCCAGAACCGCACGAGTCGTTCCGTGCAAAGCACGTTCGGCAGGCTGGTCGGATTTACGGGTTATTACGATTTGGCCATTCTCCATAGCAATCCCGATCAAGGGGGAGAATGTCCGCTTCATCTCACCTTTCGGACCTTTTACACCTACATTTGCGCCACTGATGTCCACCTGCACACCGGTCGGGATGACCACGGGCATACGTCCAACTCGAGACACTTTTACTCTCCTCTCTACCAGACCTTGCAGAGGATCTCGCCGCCCACACCCAACTGGCGGGCACGCTGACCGGTCATGATACCCTTGGGTGTGGACAAAATGGCAACGCCAATACCCGAAAGCACCCAGGGAATATCCTGCTTCTTGGTGTAAACACGCCGGCCAGGGCGGCTGACGCGCTCAATGCCAGTCAACACCGGCTTACGCTCACGCCGCTCGCCAAAGTACCTGATCTTCAGGCGCAGGATCTTCTGGCTCGGACGTTCGCCGTCTGCAACTTCAAAATTTTCCAGGTAGCCTTCTTCTTTCAGGATCTTGGCGATCTCCAATTTGACCTTTGAAAAAGGCATAGCCGTCAAAGCCTGACCACTCATCATGGAATTTCGGATGCGGGTCAGCATATCAGCAATAGGATCAGTCATGCTCATTTCTTACCTCCACCCGGTTACCATGACGACTTCATAACGCCAGGGATTTTTCCTTCCAGCGCCAACTCGCGGAAGCAAATCCGGCATAGGCCGAAACGACGAATATAACCGCGCGGGCGGCCGCAAAGCGTGCAACGGTGACGTATCTGGTTGGGATACTTGCGGCGGAGTTCACGATATTTCATGCAAGTGCTAGCCATAGTTATGCTTCCTTCTTGAACGGCATGCCAAGTATTTGTAACATCAGCCGGGCATGGTCGTCAGATTTGGCTGTGGTCACGATGGTGACCTCCATACCTCTTAACTTGTCGATCTTATCGTATTCAATCTCCGGGAAGATCAACTGGTCACGCAAACCAAGTGTGTAATTGCCACGCCCATCGAAAGCATCTGGAGAAACACCACGGAAGTCACGCACGCGCGGAAGGGCGGCATTCAGCAAGCGGTCCAGAAATGCCCACATTTTGTCTCCACGCAAAGTAACCTTGGTTCCGATGATACGGCCTTCGCGCAATTTAAAATTCGCAATGCTGGTGCGGGCTTTTGTCATGACAGGCTTCTGCCCGGTGATAGTGGTCATATCGGCCATGGCGGCTTCAAGGGCCTTGGCGTTATCCTGTTCGCTGCCGAGGCCGATATTGAGCACGACTTTATTAATGCGCGGGACCTGCATGACATTTTTATATTGAAATGCCTTCAACAGGGCCGGGACAGCTTCATTTTGGTATCGTTCCTGCATTCTATTCATTGATCATTGCTCCACCGGCGACTAATCTATCAACGCCTGGCATTTTTTACAGACGCGATGGACGCCGTCATCGTCACGCTGGACACTGACCCGAGTCGGTTGGCTGCATTTGGGACAAATCAGCATAACATTCGAGATGTCAAGCGGGGCTTCAAATTTCAAACGACCGGGGTTGATGGTGCGACCCTGTGTTTGGACTGCCTTCTGATGCTTGGTATGAATGTTCAAACCCTGGACAACCAGACGCGTCTCATTGGGCAATACTTTGATCACTTCACCGCGCTTGCCCTTCTCCTCGATCTTTCCGCTGATTATTTCAACGGTATCACCTTTACGGATCTTGACTTTCATCGTTCGCTCCTCAACTGGCCTAAAGCACTTCCGGGGCCAGCGAAACTATCTTCATAAAACCTTTTTCACGCAGTTCGCGGGCCACCGGCCCAAAAATGCGACTGCCTTTGGGGTTTTGGCCGTCCGTGTCCAAAATCACCGCGGCATTATCATCAAAGCGGATCGTAGAACCATCCTCCCGGCGCCATTCTTTCGTGCACCGCACAATAACCGCCTTGACAATCTCAGATTTCTTGACCGATCCCTGTGGAGTAGCCGACTGGACGGCTGCAACCACAATATCACCGATGGCGCCATAATGACGGGTTGACCCGCCCATGACATGGATTACCGTAAGTTCACGAGCACCGGTGTTATCGGCAACTTTTAACTTGGACTCGTGCTGGATCATGGCTGGGCCTCCTGCGGGGTTTCGCCAGCTATGACGCCTGCCTCAACCGGTTCGGCATCAATCTCGGCCATACCCGCGTCTGCACCGCGGGCTTCGTGCTTGACAATTGCCTCGACCACCCAGCGCTTATCATGAGAAAGCGGACGGCTTTCCACGATCTGGACCTGATCGCCGACCTGGCAGCCCAAGGTGTCTTCCGCTTTGACGCGCTTGCTCAAATGGACAACCTTACGGTAGAGCGGGTGCCGGAAAGTCCGGCTGATCTCGACAACCACGGTTTTGGTCATTTTATTGCTGGTGACAACACCAGTAATTCTTCGACGGTCATTCATGCTTCACCTTCCTGTGCAGCCGCCTGTGGAGACTCATTCAAGATGGTCTCGAACCGAGCAATATCACGACGCAGATAACGCATGCGGTTGGTATCAGTTAATTGACCGGTCACCTGCTGGAAGCGGAGTTTCATTAACTCATCGCGGCTATCCGTCAGCTTGACCTGAATTTCTTCGACAGACAATTTGCGAATTTCTTGCGACT
>JBEKCT010000249.1:0-3289 GCA_050014715.1 Anaerolineales bacterium
GCTTTCCTCGCTGGCAAGGCGGCTTACCGTATCGGCGCAGGATTGGTGACCCTTGCGATACCAGCTTCATTGCACGGGGCACTGGCAGGTCAATTCCCTGAAGCAACCTGGGTGCTCCTGCCGCATGAGCTGGGTGTTATTTCTTCGGGCGTAGCGGATGTTTTGAAGAGGAATATGGATCGGGCAACTGCGCTCCTGGTTGGCCCCGGCCTTGGAATGGAAGATACCACCAAGGATTTCATCGCGAATTTGCTCAATATTGCGGAAGATAAGCACATTCATGGACGATTGGGTTTTGTTCAGGTAGATGCGGAAAAGCCGGGGTCCAAGTCTGTACCTTTACCAGCGATGATTTTTGATGCAGATGGGCTGAAACTTCTTGCCAAGCTGCCTGGTTGGCCAAAATTGCTGCCTGCTCCGGCAATCCTGACACCTCATCCTGGAGAAATGTCTGTTCTAACCGGTTTGACGATTGAAGAAATCCAGAAAGACCGCTTGAAGGTTGCATCCAAATTTGCCCAGGAGTGGGGACACGTAGTGGTATTAAAAGGAGCTTTTACGGTTATTGCGGCCCCGGACGGAAGAACCACTACCATCCCGGTGGCCACACCCGCACTGGCGCGGGCAGGTACGGGGGATGTTCTGGCGGGCTTGATAACTGGACTGCGTGCACAAGGTGTGGATGCTTATGATGCCGCCCGGGCTGGCGCCTGGATCCATGCCCAAGCGGGCTTAACCGCAGCCCGGTTCCAGGGAAGTATGGCTGCAGTAATGGCAGGGGATGTGTTGGATGCCATCCCGGATGTGATTGCAGAATTGGAATAAATAAAGCCAAGTCCTAGATGATGGCAGAAAAAGGAAATTGAAGGTTATTTCATTCTTCGCCCGATGGCTTTCTAAGTCTTTTAACAGCTCCCCGCCTTTTTTTAGTCGCCATTCGCTTAATCCGAGACGTCATACTGGGTCGCGTGGAAAACCTGGTTTTGGGTTGAACAGCAGCTTTTTCAAGTAAGATTGCCAACCGGGACAATGCATCCGCCCGGTTCTGTTCCCGGGTGCGGTAGCGTTTTGCCTCAATAATCAGCACTCCAAAATTTGTCATTCGGCTGCCAGCCAAGCTCGCCAGCCGTTTTTTCATTTCTTCAGTAAGAGATGGGGAATTGCGAACATCAAAACGTAATTGGGCAGCTGTCGCCAGCTTGTTAACGTTCTGTCCACCAGGCCCGGAAGAATAGACGAAGGCAAAGATCAACTCATTTTCCTGGATCGTTAGGCCGGAATTAAGTTCCATTAATTTAAGTTTATCATGTCTTTGAAATATAAATACAAAGGTCCAACATCTAACCCTCCAAATTGTTGGACCTACATTAGTTTCCAGAGAATAATTATCTGACTTTTAATTTTATCAGGTTATCCTAAAACATAAGCGCATTGATTTTATCGAGCGTCTGGCGTGCAGGCCGCATGTCTGCTTCGGAAAGACGATTTAGGGGAGTGTCCACCAGGTTGTATATATCCGTAAGAGCCGGACGTCCGGTTTCAATATAGATCAGACCGGTGACCAGCCAATCGTTGCGCTGAGCCTCTTCAAGCATCTGCAAGGCACGCCATCGGCTGGTGGGGTCGTAATCGTGTTCCAATTTCTTCAATTTGACTGTAGAGCCATCATGCATGGTAACTTCACGAACTGTACCTTCCTCAAATTCCTCCTGAAGGATAATCTCCGAAAGCTTGGGCACATAAGAAATCTCATGCAGCGGAGCTTCGTGATCTTTACTCCAAGAATAGGAATGGAAAGCATTGTCCTCATTATTGAAAGTAACACATGGGCTTATGATGTCCAAGATAGCAATACCATGATGACTCATGGCAGTCTTGATGAGTTCCTTAACCTGTTTTGAATCCCCTGCAAAGGAACGTGCCACGAATGTGGCATTGGAGGCCAGAGCTTCCATGCAAATATCTATCGGCATGTAAGGATTGGTGCCCTGGTGTTTCAAGTTCAAGCCTACTTCTGCTGTAGCCGAGAACTGCCCCTTGGTCAGGCCGTAAACGCCGTTATTCTCGACTATGTATACCATAGGTACGTTGCGGCGAACGGTGTGCTTAAAACCGCCCATTCCAATGGAGGCGGTGTCTCCATCGCCGGAAATGCCAATAGCCTTGACGGATGTGTTGGCAAAAATGGCCCCAGTGGCCAGTGAAGCCATGCGCCCATGCAGGCCATTGAAGCCAAAAGAACGATTCAAGAAATAGGTTGGGCTCTTCGATGAGCAGCCTATCCCGCTGAATTTCACCACGTTTTCAGGGACAATATCGAGTTCATAGCATGCTGCTATGATCTGATTGGCAATCGAATTGTGTCCGCAGCCAGGACAAAGTGTGGATGGTTGGCCGCGGTATTCATTTTTAGTCAGGCCGGCTTTGTTTACTTGGCCTACAGAAATAGGTGTGGTCATTATTTATCCTCCTGGGCAAGGATGGAATCCTTGACCCATCTGGCAGTCACTGGCAGGCCGTCGCTATGAGCAGCTGAATAGAGTTTCGGAGCCTGGTCGGGCATAGTTGCAGAAAGAATTTGGCGCATCTGGCCGTCGCGATTGGCTTCTACTATATAGAGACGTTGGTGCTTTTTGATGAAATCAAAGACTTCCTGAGTGAACGGTAATGCGCGCAATCGCATAAGATCGGTTTTCGGACCCCCAGCTTGTTTTAGCAATGTGCGCGCTTCACGCACGGCAGCTTCGGTGGATCCATAGGTGATCAAACCAATCTTTGCCCCTGGTGTCTTTTCCATGAAAGGTTTTGGCACCAGCGTACTTGCGGTAGTATATTTGCGTTTCAGGCGTGCCATATTAGCTTCCCAGATCTGAGCATCTTCTGAGAGATGGGCATTTTCATCGTGCCCCGAACCGCGCGTGAAGTAAGCGGCAGCATGATGTTTATTCCCGGTGACTGTTCGGAAGGGGATTCCATCGCCGTCCACATCCTTGTATCGAGCCCAGTTTCCATTCAATCGTTCAAGATCTTTTTCCCAGAGCACCTTGCCGCGGTCCATTCCAACATCTGGATATTCGAAAGGTTTGGTCATCCATTGGTTCATGCCCAGGTCAAGGTCACTTAGCACAAAAACAGGGCTTTGGAGGCGTTCTGCCAGGTCGAACGCCTTCCAGCCGAACTCAAAACATTCCTGTACCGAACCTGGTAGTAATATCACATGCTGCTTATCTCCGTGACCTAGGTGATAAACTGCGGTCAGGTCACCTTGTGCGGTGCGGGTAGGCAGACC
>JBEKCT010000250.1:0-4553 GCA_050014715.1 Anaerolineales bacterium
CGGCGCCGGCATCAACCCCGAGAATATAGAGAAATTGTTCGAGCCGCTTTTCAGTACCAAGGCTAAGGGCATCGGGCTGGGGCTGGCTGTCAGCAAAAAGCTGGCCGAGGCGAATGGCGGGCGCATCGAGGTGAAGACCCAGGTGGGCAAGGGCAGCACGTTCACACTGTATTTGCCAGTTTTAAGTTCGGATATAGGTAATTAAATAGTTTGTTGGGTAGTTGAGTAATACGGGACAGAAATGGATGAGTGAAACCATAAAGATTCTTGTGGTAGATGATAATCCGGCCATGGGCGACACCCTGGCGGATATCCTGGAGGTGAAGGGGTTTACCGTTCACGCGGCTGCTTCCGGAGCGGAAGCGCTCGAGATCCTGCGAGATCAACCTGTGGATATCCTGCTGACGGATGTAAAAATGCCTGAAATGAATGGATTGGAGCTCTACCGGGAAACCAGGAAATTTTCCCCCAGGCTCATCACTATTTTCATGACGGCATATTCTGCCGACGAGCTGATCCAGCAGGGTATGGCGGAGGGGGTCAAAACAATTTTAGATAAACCATTGGACATGGATTTTCTGGTGAGGTTGTTATCGGCGTATGGACGGATCATTGCAAGTGCTGGCAGGTTGGCTGCGGAGTAATGGAAATAGGAATGGCGAGAAAGGGCAGTAAGCCACCCCCTGCTTCGATTTCTGGTGATGCCGCACCAGAGTCAATTCTTCTTCAGGGAAAGGAGGAAGCCAGGGCTAGAGGTATTGTAGCACTCGACTCACTCATTATAATGTCCCGAAGACAACTGATCTAACACTACTCAAAGGATTCTCAAGGGCCTCCGCATTTGTTTTTAGTCACTCTCCCACATGACCATTAGTGTCCTGAAAATTCTATTATTACCCTTGGAAAAAGCAAAAAATGGCAAAAGTGAGCAAGTCAGGTGGCTTCAAAGAGTTCGAGTACTTCCCTGATATTTATGAAAATCTCACCAGATGGTATATATTCTTTGAGACCTATTGTTGCGAACCTTCTACCAAATATTCCAGAATGGTTACTTCGATAAACAGCCGTTCCAGGGATGTTGGGCGGGGAGTTGTGTATGATATTGTTCCGGATATTTTTCGCTTTTTTATATGCTGATGAGTCTTTTACCTCTAGTAAGCTGCTATAAAGATTTGAATTCTTCTCCGATAATCCATCGATAGCGGTGCTGAAATAAACCTCCTTTAAGCTCAAGTCATACTTTACGTTTAAGAAATGTCCCACCAAATCCCAGGCTGAAAACAATTTGTGGTAAAAGGTATCTGTGAAAAAATCAAACCAATTTTTTATGGAATAATGAACTTTCTGAAAATCAGGATAATATTCTATCGACTCTCCTTTTCTTCCCGGCGAGATAAACCATCGTTTGTCGGGTATCTCCATTTCGTAATAGAACAATTAAAAAGAAATAGCTTTTAAATATAGCCATTGTCCTTAGTTGGATATCATAAAAACACTGATTCAATTCCATCGCTCCGCCAATTTTATCCCAGCCATTAGTTGTGGGATCCCAGCTCGACGCGAAACTTTCAAATGCTGAATTAATTTTTACAAAAGGGGACGATAAATAAATTCGCTTCCAATCTTTTCTTGTTGGAAATTAATAATATCCAGATCGCATAATTTGTGCCTCCAATCTCAAGCTGAGGTTATCACTTATCATCAAGCGTTTCTATTGCTTATTCGTTCAAGATATTTCTTGTAATCAGTGCACTTGTCAATATCCTCTGCATGAGGTTTGAAACCCCACTCAACTGCTTTTTTGCATGCCTCGATTTCACGCTCCTCCTTATCAGAAGCCTTTGGGTGAGGATTGGTTGAAGTATACTTGAGAAAAACGTGGGCGAATTCATGGGCGAGAATAAAGAGCTGGGTATCTCGATGTTCTAGTCCAATAGGATTATAGATAACAAGATCTCACCAGGAAGATTTTATCGTTACTCCTCCGAATGGACTTCTGATATCGTCTGCATTGCCTCCTTCTGGAGGCTTGCAAAGGATAGCCTCGATGTTTGGTAATACCTCAAGAATCTCACCATGTAGTTCAATTTGCTGAGAAACATCACGAAAGAGTCCCTTAACTATTTTTTTTTCTTCTTCGGTCATAATTGAAGAGGAGTGAATTTTCGATAAAGAACTGGAAATTTTCCATGCTGATTAATCACCACCAGTAGATCGTCTCAACTGTTCGTAAATCCGTCCAGCAGCTCGGCCGCCTGCCCCTTCTCCCTGGCCTTCGGTCTGCCATACTTCATTGCGGTCGCAACGGAGTGGCCCGACATCTCCGCCCGGATTTCCGTGCTCACCCCGGCCTGGCGCAGCATGTAGGCATACGTGTGCCGCAAAACATGAGGAGTAACCTGCACCGGCGGATCGAGCCGGTCCAGGCCCGCCCGCTTCCCCGCCTCGACGACCATGCTCTGCATCGAGCGCCGGGAAAGGGGCCGGCAACCAGCACGCAGCTCCACGAACAACGCCTCGTGCGAAACGCCAAGCTTCTCCCGTTCCTTCAGCCAGGCTCCGAGAGATTCACGAGCCGGCTGCGGCAGCGGGACATCCCGCTCTCGGAAGCCCTTGCCCTGCCGGATATGCAGCACTCCGGATTTTGGCCGCAGCTTGACATCTTCCAGCCTCAGCTGCTCGACCTCTTCGACGCGTGGACCGGCATACAACATCAGGAAAGCGATCGCTTTGTCCCGGATCAGACGGACTCCTGCCTGGGTCTCATTGGTGCACTTGCGCTTCGTCACCTTGTCCACCCAGGGAGACTGAAAGGTGGCCTCGAAGCGGGACTGCTGAGCATCGTCCAGCCCTTTCGGCTCCTGGATCTTCCGGACCGGCAGCCGCAGCCCCAGCGCCGGATCGTGCTGGATAACTTCGCTGCCGGCCAGGTACTGACAAAAGGCTCGCAAGGACGCTGCGTAGCGCAGCACCGTGCTGGCCTGGTAGCCCTGGGTGGCCTGGAGCCAGGATAGGAAATCCTGGAGGGCCTTGCGGTTCAGGCATAACGGATCTCCCCGGAGAGTATCGAGGGTCAACTCTTCGCCGAAGGTCCCCCGCCACCAGCGCAGGAAGATGGTCATATCCTGGACGTAACCCTGGATGGTTTTCCCGGATGCCCCTTGCCGCCGGCGGGACGGCAGCGGGTTCTCGGTGAGATAAATTTGGAAAGTGGACAATATAGGGTTGGTCATGGTCGGGTCTCAAGTGATTTTGTGAAGTAGATTCGGCATCATTTTTGCTTCGATTGATGTGGCGCGGCATTCAGCAAAGCACCTATATCGTAGAGTAGGCAGCCACCACATAATCCAGAGTTGAACTAAGCCGAGCGCAGGGATTGCAAACCTATTTGGAATTTAAGACAGGATGATTGGCAAGATAATTGCACCGGGGGAAATTCTGGAGAGTTTTCAGTACAAAGATCATCGAAAGACATCACGGGAAGCCAGCCGCCAATCAAATAAGTTTCGAGATTGAGCTTATGAATGGTATTTTTTGCCAACTGGCAAAATGAGGCCAGGAGCACGATGGAGGATTCATCGCGTCGGGGATCCATAAAAGAACCATCTGCTCTCCTCCCTGAGTTTCATGGAGGCGAAAGTCCAGAGGGCGGGATAGGAGAGCCGGGTAGCATCGGATGGCCGCAGATGGGACAGTGAGGGATTTGAGGAGATGAAACAAGTTCTGTTGGTGGGCCATCAACTTGGGAATCGTCATCCAGGTTATCCAAGAGAGAAGGAGGAGCGGAAGTCGTCTCCTGTAATTGCTGCCGGAGAGCGGCGAGTGGCTTTCGCAGACCCGGACTGAATAAGCCGTAATAGCGCACCTTCACGAAGCCTTTCGGCAGCACATGTTGTAGAAAACGGTGGATGAAATCTTCAGCCTCTAATGTACAAAATCGTTCAGCTCCAGTCTCTGTGTCCCGATAGCGAAAAGTCACCCGGTCATTTTCCAACTTCAGGATGCGATTGTTGCTGATGGCCACCCGAAAAATATAAGGCGCAAGATACTTCAGGGCACCCAGGCCGGTACCCACCGGCTCACAGTGCACCACCCACTCCTGCTTCCATACTTTTGCCGGAATGCGCGCATAACAACTCGTACTTAGTAAAGCCTGATGCAGTTTGCCACGGAAAATTCGGGAGAGAGCTCTGACTGGCAGGAGGAAGTTTTGGCGAGCTGGCAACCAGGTCTCTCCATTGGGAGCCAGGCCACCTGCGGGCACGAGATAGTGGATGTGGGGATGATAGGCCAGGTTGCGCCCCCAGGTGTGGAGAACTCCCACCATCCCGATCTGTCCGCCGATAAAGCGTGGATCTTGAGCCAGCTGTTGAGTTGCCGCGGCTGAGGTTTTGAATAGCAGATCATAGATCAGGCTCTGGTGGCTGCGAATGACCTCATTGAAACCGGCAGGCAATGTGAAAGTGAGCATGAAGTAAGGCACAGGCAGCAGAAAATCCGCTTGCTTCTCCAGCCAGCGTTGCGCATTTTCGTTCTGGCATTTTGGACAGTGC
>JBEKCT010000251.1:0-3275 GCA_050014715.1 Anaerolineales bacterium
TACCCTGCGGATGAACGCCATGTTTTCAATTGTAGCCCATCCCAAAACTCTGCCTAGTGTCCCGAAATTTCAAGTTTTACTCGATAAAATACTAAAAAAAGGGGAGGATGATAAACTCAGGTGGTAAGTGGGCAGTGCAGGCACCTGGAATGAACCAGGCCTGCCCGCGGATGGCAGAGCACTTCAGGAGGCGCGACAGTGGGGTCTGGCTATTAAGTCTCATCGTTCCATACACGTCAATGCCGTTCTATTATCGCAGAGTAATCTGGTTTTAGTAATGGAAGCGGGGCAGACAGAGGCTCTCCAGGTCGAGTTTCCCAAGGAACGCAAAAAGGTTTACCTTCTTTCTGAAGCGGCGGATGGACTTCAATATGATATTCCTGACCCCAATGACCCGACGCATCCCATCGAGAAATTGCGGATAAATTTCACGAAATAATCAAACGAGGGTTCGTAAATATAAGCAATCTGGCAATTGATCCACTCCATAATCTGCAATAGATTTATTTTTTATGAAGTTAGCTCGGATTGAATTTATTCCGGAATTCCAACGAGCCCTCAGGCTGGCGATCTCACTGATTCCCTTCCGGCCGAGGGTTCGTATATTATTTATCTTTGATAAATCTCCTTCATTTTCATTCTTTTCAATTTCATTTATTCTGCAATGACCTTTGTTAAAACAGATGGGATAATTAGCGTTTGACGGAGTTCTTTTTATGTTGTAAACTTTTCTAACAATAGTACTTTTGAAATTTTCCCACTTCCGCTTTCGAAAAGGATTAAATAATGACGACCCAGGAAAATTTTGTCCGCCCGACCATGTCCACGATCCGACAACTCCTGCTCAGTTTTTTCTGGTTTTCAACCAACATGATGTGGTCTGCAATCCTCATCATAACAATGCCAAGCCAGATCAAGGCGGCGGTGGGGGACGCGTCCAAGGGCAGTGCCCTTGGGCTGGCATTGGGCGCCGGGGCTTTCATTTCGATGATTGCCGCGCCGGTCTTTGGGGCACTCTCCGATCGAATCCATTTGCCGGGCGGCAGACGGAAACCCTGGATCGTGATCGGCTCGGTTGGCAACGCGATCGGGCTGGTCGGCCTGACATATTTGATCCAACCCGGACACCCGGAATCGGTGGTTGGGTGGGCGGTGGTTTTCCTGTTTGTTGAGCTGTTTAACAACGTCGCCACGGGTCCCTACAGCGCATTGATCCCTGATCTTGTCCCGGCTGCGCAGCGCGGCTCAGCTTCCGGTTGGATGGGGCTTATGACCATGCTTGGGACGTTCGGCGGTGGAGTGATGGGGTTTCTGATCGGCCCGCTGGGCTTCGCGGGAATATACTTTATCTTGATCGGAGTAATTTTGTTGGGAGCGATCGTCACCATCTTTGGGGTAAAAGAATATGAAACGCCGCGGGAAGTCCCGCCGTTTAAACTGGGTGAATTCCTAAAGGGCCTGTACGAACCTTTATACATTCGGATTTTACCTGGGTTTTTCTCACCCGCCTGCTCGTCACCATGGGCATCTACACGGTGCAGGAATTCATTCAATATTAAATGGGAGATGTCATTGGGGCACCTTATATCCTGGCTGGATTTGGGAAGGTTGCCAATACGGCTGAATCGGCGGTTTCCTTTTTCCTACCGGCGTTATTATTGGGTGCAATTATCACCACACTGGTAGCGGGGGTATTATCTGATAAATATGGCCGGAAGATGATGGTATACATTTCAGGAGTGCTCATGGGAGTAGTCTGCCTGGTATTCGTCTTGTTCCATTCCTTCTCCTTGGCGGTCTTAATGGGCATCGTCTTTGGCCTGGGTTATGGTGCATACCAAAGCGTGGATTGGGCGCTTGCGTCGGATGTACTCCCATCCATGGATGACCATGCCAAAGATATGGGAGTATGGCACGTGGCGATGGTGCTCCCTCAGGTGATTGCGACCCCGATTGCAGGTTTCCTGCTGGATAACTTTCAACGCGTCGGCAAAGTTCAAAATATACCAAACCTCGGCTATACCGTAATCTTCATGGTGGCAGTGGTGTATTTCATTTTTGGTACGGTGTTTGTCAAGCAAATCAAAAAAGTTCATTAAAGCTTGCCAGATGAATCAAAATGCTGATGGCGGCTTGTGCGAAGCGGTTTTAGGATAGTGATGGACCAACATTGACTGGATTGTTTAATTCGAAAGAAATTACTTTCAAGGTCTTCATAAGGTGAGCCTATGGTCAAGATAGTAGCTGATACCACATCTGGATTGCCGCGTGAAATGTTAATAACTCTCGGCATCCCGCTCATCCCGCAAATTGTTTGCTTTGGGGAAGATTCGTACCGAGACGACACCGAATTGGATACCGCAGCTTTCCTGCAAAAACTCAAAGCCTCGGTGGAGTTACCCAAGACTGCCGCGCCGCCTCCGGCGTTTTACCACCCGGTTTTCGAGCAGGCACTCAAAGATGGCGAGGATGTGATTGTTGTGGCGCCTTCGATAAAGCTCAGCGGGACCGTGCGATCGGCTGAAATGGCTGCGCAGGATTTCCCGAAACTCAATGTTCACGTTGTGGATTCTAGGACCATTGCAGGCAACCTGGCGAGTCTTGTTTTGGTGGCCCACGAGTGGTCACGCGAGCAGGCTGACGCAGAAACAATCGTCAAGCGACTGAACGAATGGATTCCACGCGGGCATATCTTCTTCCTGGTGGATACATTAGAATACCTTCAAAAAGGCGGTCGTATAGGTGGGGCAAAAGCCCTGCTGGGCGAAATGTTGCGGATAAAACCTATTTTATGCCTGCAAGACGGGCAAGTGGAGCCTTTCGAGCAACAACGCACAAAGCGGCGTGCCTTGGCGCGCTTGCTCGAAATCGTCGAGAAACAATGCCCGAAAGAGCCGGATGCGCATTTGTGTGTCATGCAAGCTGATGCAATGCAGGAGGCTGAAGGTCTGGCGAAGGAACTTAAATCGAGGATGAATCTGACTCATATTCCAATCTACGAACTGCCTCCGGCGATAGTCACGCACGGGGGGCCGGGCGTATTAGGGATCGGCTTCTTTGTTGCGTAAAAGCCCTATGGTATAATTCGCAGGCTATTGCGAAAATTCCCACGAAAGTGGTATTAGGAGAATAACTATGTCAGGTCACAGCCACTGGGCAACCATCCGCCGAAAGAAGGGCGCAGCAGATGCCAAGAAAGGTGCTATTTTTACCCGTTTGGCGCGGGAAATCGTCATGGCGTCCCGTGAGGGCGGTGGCGATCCGGACTCCAATTT
>JBEKCT010000252.1:0-3232 GCA_050014715.1 Anaerolineales bacterium
TGGATCAACTTGACTTTAATCTATTTATATCGGATAATATACACATATTGTATATTATCCGATATAAATATGAAACTCGACCTATTGCGTCCTTTTAAAAGCATGCCCTACATCACAATCGAGGGCTTCCGCCAGGCCACCGGCATGGAGAGCCCGGACCAGATCCGCATGCTTCTGTATCGTTGGGCAAAAGCCGGGCATATCGTCCCGATCAAAAAAGGCATGTACATGACCCGCCAGTTCTTTGACCTTCACAGCAGCGATGCCTCATTCCCGGCGATGGTCAGTGCCATTCTCCTTCCACAGTCTTACCTCTCACTGGAATATATACTGCAACGGCACAACATCCTGACCGAAGTCACCTACCCCATCACAGCGATCACGACCAAAAACACGCGCCGGTTTGTCAACCGGTTGGGGACATTTCAGTATCGCAACATCCGGCCTGATCTGTATCACGGCTTCAAAATCTCCGAGTACTTTGGGGTACGTTATGCTGAGGCATCGGTATCCAAGGCGCTCTTTGACCACCTCTACTTGCGTTCCATTCCGGCCGCATTCCGATCTCTGAAATTCAACCTGGCAGAAGATCTCAGGCTTAACATCGATGAACTCTCGAATAAAGAAAGAGAGGAATTCGGTTTGTATGTCGAGGAAAGCGGAAATCGCAAGATGCGGGAGATTTATGAAAACTTCCGGAGCACCCTATGGCAACCATGACCCAAATCCTGCAGCACGTTCTTGAAACCAGAGACCCAGCACTACCCAACGATGTCAAACGTATCCTTCTCAAGGAAGCCCTGCAAGCCTATGTTCTTGAGTATCTATATAATCACCCCACCTACCGGCACCTGAATTTCTACGGCGGGACCTGTCTGCATGTCGTTTATAATCTTAACCGTCTCTCCGAAGATCTTGATCTGGATAACAGCGCCGGATTAGACCTTTCCCGTCTGAGAGAAGACCTGTTAGGATATTTTCAAAAAACAGTGGGATATTCTGAAACCGGGATCGGCATCCAGCAAGGCGCGACGGGGATCTTGCGCATCAATCTGAAATTTCCAATCCTAAACGCACTTGGCCTGTCTTCATCAACCAACGAGGCGCTGCACCTGAAGGTGGATGTCAGCAACCATAAGCAAGTCGCCATCATTAGAAAAACACCGGTGTTTTACTATGGCCGCAGTTTTGTGCCATCGCATTTCTCCTTGGAAACGATGATGGCCGGTAAGATGCTCGCCTGCCTGGAACGCAACTTCCAGCGCGGGAGAGCAGAAGCATTCATCAAGGGGCGTGATTTTTATGATCTGCTGTGGTTCATGCAGCGGCAAGTCCGCCCGCTGGAAGAGAAGCTGTCCAAAGACGGGCAGCAGCCTTACACAATCAAGACGGCCATGCTAGCACTGAAAAGCAAAGTAGAAAGTATCAAGGGGAGGGATTTGGCGGCTGACTTGGTGCCTTTATTTGAATCGGCAGTTTTTGTGCAGGCTTGGGTCGAGTCGTTTCACTCGAACTTTACGGAATATCTAAAAGCCTATTTGTAAATAGACGCATTTATGATATTCTGTCATTCAGAATGACCAGACCCCAAAGTATGTAGCAGTTGTTATGTTAGAGCTGACGTTGTGGAGTGGCAGGAAAGCTATCCGCGAAGAAAAATAAATTGGAGCTGCCATGAACTTCCTTCGATTGCACTGGTTCGACCTCGGCATTGCCCTAGCTGCAATGGTTGGCGGATTCGTGCTGATTGCCCATCCAACCGGTATCGCCCTGTTGCTGTGGCTCAACCTGATCGCGCTGTTCCTACACCAGTTCGAGGAATACCGTTACCCGGGCTATTTTCCTGGAATGATGAACAAGGTCATGTTCGCCAGTCCGCAGCCCGACCGCTATCCGCTCAACCCGCAGATCGCTCTGATCGTTAACTTGGTGGTGGGCTGGCTGGCCTACTTCCTGGCGGCCGTGTTCGGCGAAAAGGCGCACTGGTTGGGCATTGCCGCCATTCTGGTTTCGGCCGGCAACTTTATTGCGCACTCCTTCCTTTTCAACATCAAGGGCAGGACGCGCTATAACCCCGGCATGGTAGTTGCCATCCTGCTCTTCCTTCCGCTGACAGTGATCTTCTTTGTCCTGGTTATCCAGCAGCACTCCGCCTCGGCGCTGGACTGGGTTCTGGGCATCATCCTGGGCATTGTGCTCAACTATGTTGGCATTCTCAAGATGATTGATCTGTTCAAAGATAAGAACACCAACTATATCTTTCCAAAGAGATTTTTACAACCTGAAGGCAATCGGAAAGAGATCAAAAATGAATAAAGAAGATTCGAACCGCCCACTGGCGCGGCGAACACACAACAGCTCCCCATGTTACTAACCGGGGGTAATCTCACTCACGTATTATCCGTCTATGCCGTGCCGCCAAGGGGATTCGAACTGCTGTTTTCTTCAATTTCAATCGACTTTACCGAACTTGAAACAACCTGTTTTCTTCAGAAAATAATATAATAATGTTAATGTCAAGTATATTTGTGAGCAACCGGGAAAGTAAATATCGATTTTCTTAAGCTATTTTTGGGTATCGATTGCTTGACCCCGTACCCACTGATTAAGAGTTGACCAAGGAACTCTATATCTCCTATATCTGGTGTTTTATTGTATATGTAGTACCATATATGGTGGTGATTATGTCAATATTCTCTTTATTTTCAATGCTTTCTATTCTGGTTGCAGTAAGGTTGCAGTAGTAAATATTGGTGTTGGGCAAATAATGCTACCTGAAGCAAACCAACCTGGATACTGAAGAGGCTCATCGATGGCCCGCTCGTGTGGATAATATAGGGCTATAAAGAGATCTTTTTTTGACTGGTGTCATGAGCCTGGATGCGATTTGCCCGGTTGCATAGGCATTTTCAAAACAGTCCTTAATTCAATTCTTCTATTCAGATTGTATTTCGCTTGCCATCGCCCGCCCGGCGGCGCGAATGGCAGCCAGTTTGTATCTCCGGCTCCAGCGGTTGACGGGGATGAGATCAAAGACGCGCCCTTGCACATGCTGGATCCAGCGCTCCATGCTCAATAGGCAGGTGATCATCCCTCCGCCGCTGCCACCTGCGGCCGCCACTGCGATGACCGGTTTCTTGAACAGGATGCTTTTTCCTTCTTCCCGAGTCGCCTCGCAGCGGCGCAGCCGATCGGTAAATGCCTTGGCCGATTCGCTCATCTCACCCCAATA
>JBEKCT010000253.1:0-3181 GCA_050014715.1 Anaerolineales bacterium
CTGACCGAAAATTAGGTTAACGCCTGCCAGGCTAATGACATCACCAGGATAGAGCACAGATTGTACTGTCCGTTCCCCGTTCACAAAGGAACCTCCGCTTGAATTCAAATCGAAGAGAACGAAGCGTCCTTTGACGATACGCAATTGGGCATGTGCACGTGAAACACGCGGGTCGTCAATGATGACATGGTTGTCGAGCCTGCGTCCAATATTTATGACAGACTGATTAAGTGGAACGACCTGGGTTCCGCCTATTATCAGAAAGGCATTACCGGGAATTTCCCCAGCAACCAGGCCGGTTTTTGTTTCAGAATTAAACCGGATGGTCTCACCGACGCTTTCCGAACTGAAGGATGCAAAAATTCGTAATTCGCTGGTGGATAGGGAGGAATCTTCGGAGGTGGTGACAGCTGGTTTGGTGGAGAACTGGAATCCGGCTTCCTTCCCGGCCGTATATAGGGCGTTTGCCAATTCTTTCAGCAAGCGCGGTTTGGAATGCCAACGTGCAAGAGTGGAAGGATTCCCGGCAATAACATAGATGTTTGGAGCATTTGTCGTCCCATTCTCTTCTTTCAAATGAGCATGCATTGCGGCAGTCAGCTGCTGGGCGATTCCATCTTCCACCTTGTAACCAGGCAGATATTTCAGGAGACGGACTTCTAGCAAGGACTGCAGGCGGGATTCGAATTCGTCGATCGAGGCCATAATCGAAATATTATAGGAGCGAAAAATGAATCATGCAAGTTAGACGGGAGAGGATAATGATATTCTGATTCCATTAAAAATCATGATCAATCGCGAGGAAACCAAAAAAATGAATAAAATTACTGCTATTTCTCACCTGCCATCCGCGGTAATTCAATGTCGAGTTTTGCCTCTCCCTGGGCTTAAAGGAGAAGGTAAACCGCAATTTTAAACTGGTTGCCCGCAATTTGGGCAGAATTTTTCGTCGTGTACTAGAACAAATCCACACTTGCTGCAGGTTTTCGGCTGCTCCTTGCCAAGCGGTGCGCCGCAGGCCAGGCAAGTGGGCTCCCCGACCGGGTTTGCCGCTCCGCAATAATCACAGGTTATACGGGACAGACGTTCGGACAACTGCTGGCTGGCACCGGCTTCGCCGGTAACCCTTGCAATTACCTGCAAGACTTTTTCATTTAATTGCAAGTTGGACACATCCTGTGCAATATCATCCAACCGGCCTAGAAGATTCAACGGGTTGATTAAGGTAGCAATGGCCGTTTCCCCCAGACTGGCAGCCACGCCAAGCCATTGCTGCTGGCCCAATTCCACCATGATCCCGTCTTCCACTTTCTGAATATTAACTGTCAGGGCGGTCTTTCCGCCTGAGTGGGACCATTGTGATGAAGCAATTTGAATGGTCAGGTTGTTGCTCTCGCCAAGCAAGTGAGTTTGTGTGTTGCCCTGGTTAAATTCTGCCTGAAGAGCCTGGGCAATGTCATTTGGTGAAATATTTCCGTGATATATGCGTCTGTCCATATTGTTTTAGATTATAATCGTTTTGGCCAAGATAATTTCTCATGGGTCATTTGAATACCGATGAAGGAAGCAACGAACGGTGATGGAGGGCGGGCGAAGCCAGGCCAACATCACCGATTCGCCTGCTCCCACGTTTGAACAAGCACAGCAAATCCAATTATATTTACGAAGGATACTCCTATCAAGTTGCGACCCTTGAATCTGGTTAAATTTGGAACCTGGATTTTTCTTATCTTCGGTTTTACGGCCATTGTGATCCTGGGGTCATCCCGGTACCCGGTTGCGGCGCAACAGTTGGATACTGTCACTCCATCGCCGACGGTTACCGTGACTGTTGCAGCCGGGATGCCTTATATAACCGTCACATATATAGAGCCGATTAATGTTCGAACCGGGCCGAGTTCTTTTGATTATCCCATCGTCGGAACACTTCCGGTCGGCGGGACGGCTGCTGCGATTGGACGTTCACCTGCGGGAGAATGGGTTGAGATCGAGTTTCCGCAAGCACCACGCGGAACTGCCTGGGTATATGCAGCCAATGTAACAGTTTCCCCGCCCAATACCCTGCTCCCGGTTGTAGAACCTCCACCAACGCCGGCACCTTTAGAAACCGATACACTCAACCCGACCTTTGTGGCGGCCTTCCCCGTCGTACCGACCTCCACACGGCTGCCAACATTTACCCCTCCGCCACCGTTGGCGATCCCCACCTTTGAAAATCAAATTCCGGTTTCGTCCGGTAAGCCCATAACCGCCTGGCTGATGGCCGGACTGGGCTTGATCGGCGTCCTTGGGATAGCTTTTACCTCTTTCCGGCATCATTGAGTCTGGAAAGCAACGTATGGGCAACGATGAAACTGCTGCATAAGTCTGGTAAAGGCTGGCTAAAATTACTGATCGCTGGAGGAATGGCTGGTTTGATGATCATGCTCGTGCTTACCAGCCTCCCGGCTGGAAATGTTTACGCCCAGCAGCCAACCGGGAACATTCCAACAGTCACCGGCACACCGACCGGGCCCCTGGTTACCGTTTATTCCGACCAGACCTTTATTGATGTCTATGCCGGCCCAAGTTCTTATGATTATGAGGCGATTGGCGTAATGGCTGCAGGAACATCCGCACCTGCGCTTGGTTTTAGCCAGGATGGAAATTGGATTGAGATCGTATATGCAGGCGTACAAGATGGCGTCGGCTGGGTTTATGCACCCTTTGTCTCGATCACCCCGGGCAGCCTGCCTAGATTGAATGCGCCTCCTACTGTTGCCCCTTTGACTACGGCGACGCTTAACCCCACATTTGTGGCAGCCTACGGCTTGCAGGTTGTGCCGACCCGTCTGCCGACTTACACTCCGCCAGCCCCTTTGAAACTTCCGACGTTCGCGCCAAATGTGAGCGGCAATTCCAAAATACCTTATGGACTCGTTATCCTGTTGCTGGTATTGATTGGGATACTCGGGGCAGTAATCTCGTTCCTACGGGGGAATCGTTAAGGTACCTTTAGAAGGGTTCTGGAACTTATGAACCTGCGGTCAATGAAAATGGACCGCTATCTATACAAAGCCAAGGGGCTGTCCAAAAAGTGCTGGACAGCCCTTCACTTTTTTAAAGAACCGTGATTCAATAGGGGCATGAAAAGGAAACCTGCCGCTCCTGTATTTAAACCGTACGTGATGAACCAAATCGC
>JBEKCT010000254.1:0-3052 GCA_050014715.1 Anaerolineales bacterium
CAAAATGCAATAAAAGCAGGATTGATTCCGAGAGAATTGGAGGGGGAAGCATTGGAATTTAATGCCAAACGACAAATATTATCTGCATCTGAAAATATTCTGGCAGGAAATCCGTTTTATGCAAAGCAACTTTTAGCCTCATGCGTAAAAACAAAAAAATATAAGAAAAATTGGCTTTGGTGGCGCTTTTGGGCCTCTTTTCCGGCAGGCTGGCCACACCAGATCCTGGAATTTAAACAAAAGGTGTTGAGGTGAGATGTTGTTTATTTCTGCTGTGATACATCTGTATAATAAAAAAAGTATATTTATAAAGCCATGGCTGCTATATTGAACCGGACCATATGAATAATACAGTCATTTCTGTTGAAAACCTATCCAAAACTTATCGCCTCGGCCAGATTGGCACGGGTAGGTTAGCCGATGATTTACAGGTTTGGTGGGCCAGGAAACGTGGTAAATCCAATCCCTTGCTCAAGGTGGGAGAAACAGACCATGGCAACCGTGAAGGTGAGATCCTCTGGGCGCTGAAGGATGTGAGTTTTACCGTTGAGAAGGGGGAAGCGCTGGGCATCATAGGCCGAAATGGGGCCGGTAAAAGCACTTTGCTCAAGATCCTGTCACAGGTCACAGCCCCATCCAGCGGGCTCGTTAAGATTAAAGGACGGATCGCCAGCCTGCTGGAGGTGGGCACAGGCTTTCACCCCGACTTGACCGGGCGGGATAACATCTATCTTAATGGCGCGATTTTAGGCATGACGAAGGAAGAAGTAAGCCACAAGTTTGATGAGATTGTGGATTTTTCGGGGATTGAGAGATTTATTGACACACCTGTCAAGCGCTATTCCAGCGGCATGTACGTGCGCCTGGCCTTTGCGGTGGCGGCGCACTTGGAGCCAGAAATCCTTGTTGTGGATGAGGTGTTGGCAGTGGGAGATGCAGATTTCCAGAAGAAATGTCTGGGGAAGATGGGGGATGTGACTAAAGGGGGGCGGACAGTATTGTACGTGAGCCATAATATGGCATCGATTTTGAACTTATGTGAAAGAACAATTTTGTTAGAGCGCGGACATTTTAGCATGTCAGGAATTACCAATAAGGTAATAAGCCATTACTTAATGCAAGGGTCAGTGTCGGATGGAGAGGTTGTAATATCACCAGAGGCCGGGGGACTTACCGATGATTTCTACTTTTGCATGATTCGGTCGCTTAAACCAGGCAACGGTGTTACTGATCAAATCCCTTTGACCAGTGGGGTGGAAATAGAGATTGTTTATAAAGTGAAAAGAGCTTTAAAGGGTGCCAATGTGGTCATTCACCTTTTCAACGATATGGGAACTTGTATTCTTTCAAGTACAGATGTTGACCACGATCCTTCGCTGGCTACACAGGTTCGTAACCCCGGACAATATCGAACGCGATGTTATATTCCACCAGATTACTTGCGATCAGGCAGATATTATATAGGAGTGTCGTCAAGTATTCCTAATGTGATTGTTTTGGCAAATTTGCCGCAAGTTATCGCATTTGACGTAGTGGATACTGGAAGTGTAGACTCGAGAACCGGGCAAGGACGTTCTGGGGTTATTGCTCCAATTCTAGAATGGAGAATTCAAGAGGTTATCAGTTAAGAATGGGTCGGGTATCGGATAATTTCAAACACATGTTATACCGAATTCCCTTTTTTACCAAGACTTGGCGATGGTTATATAGTGCAAAGACTAATTTGCTTAGGCGCTCTTCTACCATTCCTGCCATCAAACCCGATCCCAAGGACTACTCGACAATTGTCGGCGTTGGCTCTGTAGTACCTTGTCAGATCGAAGCTTATTTTCTGGCTTTAAATCAATATCTCGGGGAGAAGGAAACTGTTCTCGATGTAGGCTTTGGTCTGGGTTATGGGCTCAATATTCTTGCCATCAAAGCCAGTTCGGTCAGCGGAGTGGATATAGATCAAAAGGTGCTTGAATATTGCCGCAACACGGTCGTGGGACGTAACCCAAGACTGGCTCACTTGGATATTTATGATGGTTACTCTTTATCGTTTCCAGATAATCACTTTGATTTGGTCACCTGTGTGGATGTCCTGGAGCATGTGGTGGATTATCATCGTTTTCTGGACGAACTTTTGAGAGTCACGCGCAAGGGCGTTTTTATCAGTACGCCCAATCGAAGACCAGAATACACCAACCTCAACGGGACACCCAAAAATTACTGGCATCTTCGCGAGTGGAGTTTTGAAGAATTGAATGAAATTCTTGGACAACATGGGAAGGTGGACTGGAATTTCCTAAATGGGCCATTCGAAGGGCCTTTTACACATTCCAAGGATATAGAGACCGGTACACTGACGCTTACTCCCTTTCTAAAGAAAATCTAGTTCACAAGAAATCGGGTTGTGAAAATCGTTATAGAATGGATGATAATATGTCAAACCCAGAAATAATCAAGGTAGATGAAAACCGCTGGCAGGAGGCACAGAAATTTGAAATGGAATTTGCGCAACAAACGGCTCAATTAGGGGATGATTATAATCATTGGTGGTATGCTGCCTTTGGAAATTATCAAGTCATCCGAAATTTAGCACTTAACAATGTCCTCGAAGTAGGCTGCGGGCCTCATACCAATATCCGTTTAATCCTGCCACAAATCCAGTGTAAGAATTTATGGTTGGAGGATCCGCTGATCAATTCCTACCAAAAAATTAAAGAAACAAACACGCAGATTTTGCATCTTCACATTTAGCTCGCCAATGACTGTTTCCAAACTCATTAGGAAAAACCATGCTATTCCGATATCTAAACCAATGGAAGAATTGCCATTAACCGATCAGAATGTAGACCTGTGTGTTTGTATTAATGTTTTGGACCATGTCCGCGACGCGGATTTATGTTTTAAGCAAATGCGCAGAGTTTTAAAAAAAGATGGTATTTTGGTTCTAGAAATTCAGCCGAGAACCGGCATTTCTGAATAGTGGACAATGAAAATCGAGGTCAGGGAAGCGAAATGCTGGCCCAAATGCCGTATTTGCGAGCTCAGGATATGGAAAAAAGAA
>JBEKCT010000255.1:0-2952 GCA_050014715.1 Anaerolineales bacterium
CCCAGCCCGTAATGGTTAATCCGTTTGGCGCTGCGTATTTATCAGCCCTTTCCGCCGATGCCAAAAGCATTTCGGATGCGAAGGATCTTATTCAATCTACCTCCCCTTCGAATCAGTCGAAAGTTGCTCCCTTCAGTGGAATCGTTATAAAGTTCAAGCAGGCCATGGATGTCAGTACCTTGGATTACCCCAACATCATTGTTATGGATCAGCATTCTACCGTTGTCGATTATATGTTTAACTTCAATTATGATGAGAAAACAAATGTGTTACACCTTGATATGAAACCGGATTTTACTCAAAATGGACGAAGTGGGGTCGGTGCCGGGAATACCATCCAGGTCTTTCTGACCAACAAAATCAAAACAGCCGACGGTAAATTTATTGATGCTGATTATGTTTTTTCATATCGTACTTATTGAATTGCCGGATTGTCCGAACTTAAGTCCGAACCTCAGTGTAATTTAAATCCCATTTCCCTCAATCAGTCTTTTCTTGTCGGCTCGTCTTTTATATCAACAAAAACCATCGATTATAGAAAATAGCTATCCCTTTATATCCAGTAAGGTTCGTAGCATTGAAAAGGTTATTACTTGTGTAATATAAGGGTGAGAGGGTTAAAGTGAGTCTTGATAAGCCTTTACTGCCCGTCGCGTGGTATACCAATTCCTTCCCCTTTTCGTAGCTTCAATGCGTCCCAGGCGCGCGAGCAGGCTGAGGTATTCCTGACTGTAGGGGGTACCAAAACAGGCATCCTGCAACAGAATCCATTCTTCATCCGGTTTGGGAGATTTCATCACCGGCTTGCATGCTTCGATATAAAAATTGAGGCTGTTTTCCACTGCACGCCCGACGAAGTTTTCCAACGCATCGGTATTTCCGGAATCGGCCTTTGCCAGCACAGAATAATACTGCCTGCGGTTTACACGCAGGATGACGGTTGGTGGATACCCGCTGCGCATGAGCAACAGGTTCATCACCAGACGGGCGGTACGTCCGTTCCCGTCGACAAATGGATGGATCGCCACCAGGCGGTGGTGAGCCTGCGCGGCGAGAACGATTGGGTGGATTGACCCTTCTGCACTTGCGACCCAATCGCTCCATTCAGCCATGAGACTGGTAATCTGCCAGGATTCAGGCGGAGTGAAAGGCGCGCCTGCGATGCGGACCTGTGTCTTTCGATAACCGCCGGCATTCTCATCGTCAATGTGTGTCAGGATAAGTTTATGGATTTGACGAACATGGAATGCAGTGATTGCCTCGGTATTCTGGACCAGGTCTTCAACGTACTGGATGGCTTCTTTGTGGTTGGTCACCTCGAAATGCTCGCGCAGGGATTTCCCGCCAACGGTCAGTCCGGTTTCAAGGATCAGGCGCGTTTCCTGGAGTGTGATCGTACTCCCTTCGATCGCATTAGAGTTGTAGATCCACTTGATGAGGATCTCATCCCTCAGACGGCTGATGGATGCTGTCGGGAGGGGGCGGAGTTTATCCAATTGAGCTTTCTTTGCTTTCAGGCGTTTGAGCAATCGAGGTTCGATCATGATAACTCTCTATCGGTATCGGATAAGCAATATTATACCATATCCGATATATTCAGCTCTGTCCCCAGTATTAAAAAAATCTTCGCCGGATTGAAACCGGGGAAACCTCTCATAAAGTATTAGCCTTTCGAATTGATGCCCCCAAGCGGGCTCGAACCGCTGTTAATGTATTTATCGGTTTCCATAAGCTATTCTTGCCGGCGTAATTCGGAAAAACATTGACAACGAGAAAATAGTGACTATAATAATAGTCATGATGGCCTTGGCAAAACGATTTGAAATCATTTATCCCCCAATTATTAAGCAACAAATCAAAGCAATTGAGCCAAAGTTCTATTCCCTCATTCGAAATTCATTGGAAACATGGTTGCAATATCAACCCGATGTTGAGACAAAAAACCGTAAGCCTCTAAAACGCCCGGTTGTTTTCGGAGCAAAGTGGGAAACCCGTTTTGGTCCAGATAATCGCTTTCGAGCTTTTTATCGGATTGATTATGACAATAAGCAGGTCATATTATTGGCAATAGGTGAGAAGATAGGAAACCGTCTCTTTATCGGAGGCGAGGAGGTAGAGATATGAGAATTGCATCAGTTGCAGACATAAAAGCAAAGTTTAGCGGCTATTTGAATGCAAGTAAACAGGGCCCGGTTGTCGTCACGAAGAATGGCAAACCGGTAGCAATGCTGTTGTCCGTCACAGATGAGGATGAAATCGAGCGAATGTTATTAGCATACTCGCCTAAGTTTCAAGGCATTCTTGACGTTGCCGAACAACAAATTCGAGAGGGAAAAGGGATAATACACAATGATTTCTGGCGGGAAATTGAGTCCGGTACAACAAAAGCGGGCTAATGCCGGCTTGTTATCATTTACTGCCGGGTCTGCCCCGACAGTATAAATTGGGGGTTTCCATAAGTGATCTGGATTGTCGAAGGATCGGTCAAGCTGCCAAAGAAATTGGAGGCTAAGCCCGATCCTTCTTTCGTCTTGCTCATCTCCCCCACAGTGCATCTTCCCGACCGGCTTACAGCTTGGCCAAGACTTCTGCCGGGCGCAAGATGGGAATATCCTCAAACGGCGTCAGCACAAGCAGATCAGCGTCGCCGGAAACGATGCAATCCGCTTCTCCTGCCAGAGCGGCCTCAAGGAATTTGTTGTCCTTGGGGTCACGACAGGCAGATATTTTTTTCTGCGGTGTTACTAACTCACCCCGCAATCGGAGCAGATTCACCAAGGCGGTGATATCCTCTGGCATGATGTGGTACTTGGTCCGGAAAGCAGGGCGCCCAAGCACTTCGATGATCTCCACAAGAATGTCGGTGCTGTAAATCGTTGTAAGTTGCCCGTCGCGCAGGGCGTGTAGTACCTCGCCTATGGTGCCTGCTGGCTTGATCATGGCACTTACGAG
>JBEKCT010000256.1:0-2927 GCA_050014715.1 Anaerolineales bacterium
GCAGCGGTTGCAAGTGCTTTTGGTTGGCTTTGTACATGTTTCAGTTCCTCGGCTTTGGTTGTCGCCGATTATATTAAACTTTTACCATTCACGCGACCCTTTTTTCAGGGAAGCCATCTATAGTGAATTTCGACATATTAAACAGTCTCTAAGGGTTTTCCCTTGACACCATCAGCATTTCCGGGAAGACTGGCAAAATACAACATGACGGTTGATAGCAAAGAAAACCTTCATGGTCTCCGGATCTAAAAGGTTTAATGGTATCAGGTTGGGAAAGTGGGCAATATAAGCCATGTTATAATTTTCCTGAATGCAAAAAAGACACAAATGTGTGAGGTGAAGCGGGTATGAGCGCAATCATTGCCATCGACATTGGCGGGACACAGTTAAGAGCCGCCGTCTACCCCCAGGATGGTACCGTCCCCATCAAGGTCCAGCGCGCCCCTTCACTTGGGATGGAAGACGGGGTCTTCGAGCGGCTGACTGCCCTGCTCGACTCGGTCTGGCCGGACGAGCCGGTCGAAATCATCTGCGCAGCCGTCCCCGGACCGCTTAATCCGTATACCGGCATCATTATCGAAACTCCCAACATCCCTGCCTGGACAAACTATCCCCTTGCCGAACTGCTTTCCAGGAAATACAATGTCCCGGCTTTTATTGGTAACGACGGCAACTTGGCGGTATTGGGGGAATGGCTTTACGGCGCCGGCAAAGGCCATCACGACATCGTTTATCTCACCATCAGCACCGGTATCGGCGGCGGAGTGGTGTGCGGAGATAAGTTGATCGAAGGCTTCCGCGGCATGGCCACCGAGCTTGGGCACATCACGGTTTTGCCGGACGGGCCGGTTTGTTCATGCGGTGCAAGGGGTCACCTGGAGGCGGTCGCGTCCGGCACGGCGATTGCAAAATATGTTAACGAACAGATCGCGGCAGGCCGGAAATCCAGCCTTGCTTCCGGAGTCTTGTCCGCCCGGCAGGTCTCCGAAGCCGCCGCACTGGGCGACGGGTTGGCCAGGGAAGCCTTCACCCGCGCCGGAGAATTCATCGGCCAGGCCACCGCAGATTTCCTACACCTGTTCAACCCTTCCATTGTCATTTTTGGCGGAGGCGTAACTCTTAGTGGCGCACTGCTGCTCGATCCGGTCAAGGATTCGTTGCATCGGCACATCATGGATGAATCTTATCTGGATGGGTTGGTGATCACGACTGCAGAATTGGGCGACGATGCCGGTTTGCTGGGTTCGCTGGCGCAGGCCCATATTAAACTCTCCAAATAAGCATCTTTTATCCTGAAACAAAAGGAGAAATTAAATGGAACTATTGAAATTACCAGGGCCAAAGGCCAGGGCGCTGATGAAGCGCGATTCGGCTGTCATCTCACCGTCTTATCCGCGGGGTGTGCCCTTTGTGATGGATCACGGACGCGGAACCGAGGTTTGGGATGTGGACGGCAACCGTTTTCTCGATTTCGCCGCTGGGATTGCGGTCGCTTCAACCGGCCACAGCCACCCGAAAGTCGTCAAAGCCATCCAGGACCAGGCTGAAAAATTCCTGCACATCTCCTCGGATTATTACCACGAAACCATGATTGCATTGGGGGAAAAGTTAAATACAATCGCGCCATTTCACGAAGCAGCAGTTTCCTTCATGTGCAACTCCGGCACCGAAGCGGTCGAAACAGCCATCAAACTGGCCCGCTACCATACCGGGAAAACCAACTTTGTCGGCTTCACAGGCGCGTTCCATGGGCGCACGATGGGCGCGGTGACTTTTACGGCCAGCAAACCAACCTATCACCGCGGCTTCTATCCGCTCATGAACGGAGTCGTGCATGCCCCCTTCCCCAATCCCTACCGGCCCGTGCTGGAGCGTTTGCCCGGCGAAGATTATGGCGAGACGGTTGTTCGCTACATAGAATCCGAGATCCTCGGCCACATCCTGCCGCCAGACGAAGTGGCCGGCATCCTGGTGGAGACCATTCAAGGAGAAGGCGGTTACATCGTCCCGCCCATGGGCTTTTATCCGGCCTTGCGGAAACTTTGCGATAAATACAAAATCCTGCTGATCGCCGACGAGGTGCAGTGCGGCATGGGCCGCACCGGTAAATGGTGGGCAATCGAGCACTTCGCGGTGGAGCCGGATATTATCACGATTGCCAAAGGCATCGCTTCCGGGCTGCCGATGGGTGCCTGCCTAGCCCGAAAATCCGTGATGGATTGGCCGCGCGGCTCGCACGGCAACACCTTTGGCGGCAACCCGCTGTGCTGCGCGGCTGCCCTGGCTACGATTGACCTGATCGAAAATGAATACCTGGAAAATGCGTGCATCGTAGGGGAGTATGCGCAGAAGGCGTTGCGCAAGATCATGACGCGCCATGACTCCATTGGCGACGTACGCGGGATTGGCTTGATGATCGGCGTGGAATTCGTCAAGGATCGCAAGACCAAGGAACCGGCGGAAACTCTGTGCAACCGCCTGGTCGAATTGGCATTCGAGCGCGGCCTGATCCTGCTATCCTGCGGAAAGAGCGTTATCCGTTTCGCACCACCTTTAAGTATTTCAAAAGCAGAAATTGACGAAGGACTCAAAATCTTCGAGGAAGCCTTGTCCCTGGCAGAAAAAGAATCCGAATAAAGCAGTGGCCGATAATAAATATACCCAAATCACCAGGAGATTGGGGTAAACATATTTTTTATACAGCTCTATTGGATCATTAATATAATTCTTGGATGCTTGCCTGACCAAGGTGATAAAATCATCTAACCTTAAATTATTTGATCTGAAATCTGACATTCTTTTATGCTTCCCGATTTCCGCGTCCGCCAACGCGATTACCTGCTCGAAATTGCCCGTGCCCTCACCCAGGAACTTGACCTGGATAAACTTTTGACGCGCATCCTGCGCATCTCCATAGAAATGCTGGC
>JBEKCT010000257.1:0-2898 GCA_050014715.1 Anaerolineales bacterium
CATCGAATATTACAACCATCGAAGAATCAGGGGTAAACTAAAAGGAATGAGCCCTGTTCAATTCAGGACTCAGTCCAATGTATCTACTTAATTTCTGTCCAATTTTTGGGGTGCATTGCAAAAGTGCTGGACAGGCCCTTCACGCGTTTATAATACCCGTGAGCTGCCATGCCATCGCTGGATCATTTTTCATCATTCACCTATTTCTTCAAGGATAAAGACTGGCCCAGGAAGTTTGTTATTGCCAGCCTGCTGACCTATACCCTTATCGGGGCGGCGCCGGTGCTGGGCTGGCTGATCGTGATTGTCCGGCAGGTCGCCCAGCGGCAGGAGCCGTAAGTGCCGGAACTTTCGGATTGGAAAACCTTCTGGAAACTGGGCGGAAAGGTTGCCGGCGTGAATGCGCTCTGGCTGCTGCCGGTGCTGCTGGCGGTCGTCCTGCTTTACCTGCCGCTGATCTTTGCCTGCCTCATCCAGCCAGGCATGACACTGGCGGTCTTTGGCGGGATGCTGGCCTGCGTGCTGGTTTTCCTGCTGGTCTATTCGATCGTCTACGCTTTCTTCTTCCCGGCCATGCAGGTGCTGCTGGCACGCGGCTGCTCCGCCTGGCAATCGGCGGACCCGCGACGTTTATGGAAGACCGTTCGGGCGCATTTCAGCCGCTACCTGCTGGTTTACCTGGTCACCGGGCTGGCACTGTTCAATATTTTACTGGTGGCTGCAGCGTTGACCGCCTTTGTATTGCTACCGCCGCTGCTGGTCTACGCCGGCCTGGTCAGCACACATTATGCCGGACAGATGGCGCGGCTGGATAAGCTAGGAAAATAAAAGTAAACAAAGCACACGCAAGAGCACTTAGGAAAACGTTTAACCCCCTTTATGCTGCTTGGTATCCTTCTTGCTGAAAGGTCTTTGCCTCAAATTATTGGCTTTTTTCGAGCAGGTCTATATAGGCGCCCTCCAGCAGGTCTTCTTGCCGGACTCCCAGGCGGGTCATCAGCCCTTCGGCAATGGACTGGCCCTCTGCATCGGTCTGGCCCTCCCGCAGGACAACTTCCAATTCCATGAACTGGCCAAGGCCTTCCACATCGTCCAGATGGATGCGGGTCTGCCCGCACAGGTAGAGATAACGGGTTTTACGGACTACGCCGCGTACCCCCAGTGCCATGGTCAATGTGGTAAGCAACCCTTGCGGATCGCTGGTTGCGTAAATGAAATAGTTGGATCGTTTGGGGCCATCCTGATCGGGGCGTTCGTAGTAAACCAGTTGGGCCTGGTCTGGTTGCAACTGGCGCAGCTTCAGGCGGCCTTTGGGCGTATGAAAGAAGGTGTCTTCCTGGGGAATGACCTGTACGGGCGTATCGCTTAACGCTTCGGCACGTGCACGCAGTCCGGCCATGTCGCGCACTCGCGCCTTGATTTCGATATTGGCAGGCATGCGGCAATTCTACTCCGGTTGAGAAAAAGCATGCAGGCTTGTTCATTCGGACACTTTCCCCCTCTCCTGCCGTTAGAGGTTGCGGTGAGGGTTTATCACTGGACCCCTCCAGCCAGGACAGAGTTTAATCACACATAAAGCCCGGCAGATCCTTTAGGAACCTGCCGGGCGGAACTTGAATTGGGTTACCGGTGAATTTTTTGACAGCGGCTCTTTAGGGTGATACCACCGACCAGGTGGCCTGCCCGGATTTGCTGTTGGGGCTGGTCACCAGCACTTTGATCTTGAAATTCGTGCCGCAGTCGGTATTATAGGCACCGCCCGGATCGAAGGTCTGGATGCTGGCGGAAGCAAACATCAAGGTGGTGTCCGACGTTTTGTTGCGCAGGCTCCCATCACCGTTGTAGATTTCCAGGTGATAGATTACCTTCGCCGGACCGTTAGTCGTGATGGAGACTGAGAAGTTGGTGGGATTCGGCCCGCCACAGGTGCCGTGCACCACTGCAGGAGTGCTGACGCTCACACTAGCCACCAGACCCGTTGGAATGGACAGCAACGGTACCTTAGAAAGATCACCGGAAACGCTCGTTACCGAGTTGGCCACCCAGCATTGCGTGCTGGGTGACCCCGGGTTGGCGATCTGCCACCAGCTCTGATCGGAAATGGTGCCCAGGATCGGGACGGTTTGTCCGACCATCAGCACTCCCACCGACGAGAAATCCGTCCCGGGACCGAAGCGGCAGTTGGCGTTCACCGTATTGGCCGTCACCATGGGACCTGTGAGAGTGGCTGTGACGGCAAGCGTCGCTGTCGCGGTGGGGGTGACAGGAGTGAGTGTGAAGGTATCCGTCGGAACAATCGCAGCGGTGCTGGTGGCAGTGGAATCCGGCGCCAGATATATGCTGAAGGAAGTCGGCAAGGACGGGTCGGAAGCCACCGGGATGGGGTAGCCCAGGCTCGGGAAGGATCCCGAGAAATGCCAGCCTGATTTTGTAGCCGTGACCTGGCAGGTGCCGGCCGGTAAACTGGTGAAATTGAAACTCCCATCGGCAGCGGTGACCTGGTTCTGGACCGCTCCACAGCCGGCCAGCGACACTTGCGCTCCGGCCAGCGGTCCTTCTCCGGGATCGATGGCACCGTTGCCGTTAATGTCCCCGTAGACCACGCCCTTCACCACCCCGCCGGTGCCTGAGACCGCCGTGGCGGTCGGCGAGGAGCCTGGCAAACTGCAGGCCAACTGGACCACAGCCAGAATACTGCTCGCCAGAATTAGCTTGAATAAGACCTTATTCTTAAACATGGAACTCCTCTCTTTCTTTTCGAACGGGTTTATTTATAAATCTACTCTGAAAATAGATTATAAAAGTGATCGGCTGGCATGGATACCCAAAGAGTTAGATTCTACTCTACGTGCTTCCATAAAAATGGAGCGACAATTGGCGGTGCCCACAGGTATCCCG
>JBEKCT010000258.1:0-2882 GCA_050014715.1 Anaerolineales bacterium
GCCTCCTCCAAAGCTGGGGGTATACCATTCGATGCTGAACCCGTTTATTTTGTAATGCAATAAAGTATCAAGCAAGCGTGGACCGAATAATCGATAATCACTGCCAACGAGGGGGTACGCGGAGTTTGTGTATTGAACGACAAAGAATATTATGACCAGGATATTCAGGGCGATAACGGCAGTATAAATATTACGATATTTCATTTTCGCGCTCCCATAGATTGATTTGTGAGTTTTGAAAATGGCAGAAACCTTTCTTTCACTGGTCATCTCCTCGAAAATCATATATCCCATCCGAAATATTCCATGTATGATTGCATGTCGGACATAGGATTTTCTTGTCTAGAATTTGCAGAGGCGAATGTCCGCATTCCAGACACTTGAAATAAAAGGCAAGTTTCTTTTGATCCAGGGTTGGAGTATTAATCCCGTCAACACTGACGCGCAAAAATACACTTGGTGATAATTGCACCCATGTACCAGTCCATTGAAAAATGGAATCAAGGCCTGCCAAAAAGGCAGGTGGTATGAACCGTTTCAACAACCCGATACGGAAATAGGAAACCGCCAAGGTTTTTTCGAGGCTGAATCCTAAGCTGGTCAACCAGTTGCGTATACTGCGTGGGTGAAAGTCGAAGTTTAGCGGAGCGAACTCAATCGATTCTGGTGTAAACGGGTTCCAGGGCTGACGATGTAGGGCGTAACGCAAAATGGATTTCAGGTTTTGTTTATTGGCGAATTCTAGGATGAAATTCGCACCTGGTTGCAATACATTCCTTACCTGTCGAAGCGCAGCGGGGGCATCGGCCATATGATGCAAAACGCGAATCATGGTCGCGGCATCAAATAATCCATCTACGAAAGGCAATCGGTAGATATCTGCCGCAACAAAGGTGTAACGATCAGAATCCCCCAAGAGAATCTGGGCTTGTTTCAGCTGGCTGCGAGAGTAGTCCAGCAAGATTACATGATCGAAACCGTTATAGCGCCGGGTGTTGCGGCCAGCTCCGGCACCAAGCTCCAGCAATAATCTTCCCTGTTTGGGCAGTAAGCGTTTGAGAGCAATAGCTTCACAACGATCTTCATATTCACGCCCGCCTTTTTTCCAGAAACGAGTCTGGTAATCAGAACCTTCGTAATCGCAGACAGGCGGTCGTTTCGTTTCTGGCATTTTATTTCCCGTTGAAACCTCGTCCAACCCCTTGATATGAAAACCCTAAAGAACGCACTTCCGCAGGATCATAAACATTGCGCCCATCAAACAGAATAGGCGTCTTCATAAGGGTGCGGATGCGTTCGAGATCCAGTTGCTTGAACTCATTCCATTCGGTAATTACAACGAGTGCGTCGCTGCCTTCGACCATGTCATAAGGATTTTCGAACATGTTCACAGCTGGTAATAGAACATGGGCATTCCTGGCTGCCACCGGGTCATAGGCACGTACCTTTGCACCCCCACCGATCAACATCCGGGCAATGTCTATTGAAGGGGCTTCGCGCATATCATCGGTGTTTGGTTTGAAGGCCAGACCGAGCAGACTGATGGTCTTCCCCTGTAAAGTTCCGAGCATTTTTTCCAGACGTTTGACGATTGCTTGGCGCCGATCATAATTGGTCTTGGTGACAGTATTAAGGATTTTCGGCTCAACGTGTTCTTTTTCGGCCATAAAGGTCAAAGCTTTTACATCCTTGGGAAAGCATGATCCACCCCAACCGAGACCTGCATCAAGCATGGATGAGCCGATGCGCTTATCATAACCCATGCCAATTGCAACTTCTTTCACATCTGCTCCAAGTGCTTCGCAAATATCGGCAATTTCATTAATGAATGAAATCTTGGTTGCAAGGAAAGCATTGGAGGCATATTTTATCATCTCGGCTGTGCGCATGTCGGTGATAATTATAGGTGAACGCAGCGGCAGGTGCAATTGAGCGACTTTTTCTGCGGCATCGCGATCAAACGAACCAAGTACGGTGCGGTGAGGCTGGTTAAAATCGCCGATGGCGGTCCCTTCACGCAAGAACTCCGGGCAAGAGACAACTGCAAATGGGATTGGTTTTGGTTGATTCTTTTTCACTATATCCGCCACCCAATCTCCGGTTCCAACCGGGACTGTGGATTTGTTTATGATGATCACGTGAGCAGACATTGTCTGGGCTATAGACGTTGCGGCAGCAGCCACATATTGCAAATCTGCTTCACCGTTGGCACTAGAAGGTGTAGCAACGGCAATGAAAGCAAATTCTGTACCATTCAACGCCTCGGCATAAGATGTGGTAAAAGTCAGACGGTTGGCGAGAACGTTGCGATCAACCAGCTCTTCCAGACCAGGTTCATAGATAGGCATAATGCCTTTTCTTAGATTTTCAATACGCTGTTCGTCAATATCCAGAGCTGTGACGCGATTCCCTAGATCGGCGAAACATGCAGCAGTGACGAGCCCAACATACCCAATACCAATGACGCAGATTTGTTTCATCTTGCCTCCAAAAGAAGTTTTGATAATTGCCGCCTTAATATACCAGAAAAACACACCGGCAGGCTAAACGATATATGACGTTTCCCCGCCCGTTTATTCTGGCAATTTTCTTACCGGCGGAAAATTTTATGTGAATTAGTAGACAGATGTAATTAATCTCGTCTTCACCTTAAAAGCACATGAAATCAATTTATCAATTCCGCGCGCGCCCTTAAGGATTTTGTGATTTTGTCGCCGAAGTCTTTATATATGCAAAGTGTGGTTGTAGGTGATGTTACGCTTCTAGAAATTCAGCCGAGAACCGGCATTTCTGAATAGTGGACAATGAAAATCGAGGTCAGGGAAGCGAAATGCTGGCCCAAATGCCGTATTTGCGAGCTCAGGATATGGAAAAAAGAAGAA
>JBEKCT010000259.1:0-2824 GCA_050014715.1 Anaerolineales bacterium
TCGGCAAAGGTGCCGTCCTGCAGGCCGACTGTGACGATTTTTAAGGTGGGTGTGCCGTTCACCATCTGGAAGACGGCATAATTATTGGGGGACAACTCGTGCAGCGCCTGCACCGGCACCAGGACGACATTGTTCGCCTGGGATTGGATGATGTCCACTGAAGCGGTCACGCCCAGGGGCAGCGTCAGGGGTGGAACATTGGCAGCCTGCTTAGTATCCAGCACGACTGTGCCTTCCACAACCGAGCTGCCCGAGATGGTGACCAGCTGGGGGGAGATTTGGGTCACTTTGCCGGTATAGGTGATGTTGGGCAGGGCATCGAAGACGACACTAGTTTTGTTGCCAACATTGATGTTACTGTAGTCGAGCGGATCCATGTAAATGGTCAGCTCGGACTGGCTCAGGTCGGCGATGGTGACAAATGTGCTGCCGGCGTTGATGGTGTCCCCGACCGCGTTGCTGACGGTCAGGACGGTCCCGGAAATAGGCGAAACAAGGTTGGTGTTTGCCAGGTTGTTCTGGGCGGTCTGCAGGTTAAGCTTGGCCTGGTTGAGAGCGTTCAGGCCGGTGCCGGTGGCATTGGCCGGTACGGTCCCGCCGGACAGAGCGGTCAACAAGTTCTGGTCTTCCGTGATCTGGGCCTGGTAGAGCGCCACATTGGCCTGGGCCGAACCAACTGTCAATGGATTGGATTTTGCTGCCATGGCATTATAGTTGGTCAGGGCGGTGTTGTAGGCTACCTTGGCGGAATACAGGCTTTGATAGAGCTTGGCTGCCTCCGGATTGGTGAGGGGTTGACCCGATACCGGATCGTATTTGTTTTGGGCATTGTTCAGATTATTTTGGGCCAGGGCCAAGGCAGCCTGGGCATTATTGATGGCTGCCTGGTTGGAACCAGCCGTTGTTGCACCATTGAGGACATACTGGGCATTGATCAGGTTGGTTTGGGCGGTGACGAGGTTCTGCTGTGCGGTCGCGATGGCAGAAGGGGAGGTCAATTGATTCAGGGCCTGCTGCGCCTGGGCCAATGCCAACTGTTGGTTCGAGCTGTCCAACTGGGCGATCAGATCGCCGGCCTTGACATGGCTGCCTACCTGGACATTCAGCACGGTCAGGGTGCCGCTGGTCTGAAATCCCAGGTTGCTTTCGGCGGCAGCCACCAAGGTGCCGGTGCCGCTGGCGCGCAGGATGATGTTGCCTGTCCGGGCAGTGGCGGTTTGAATGGTGGCCTGCTGGGCAGTCACTGCGGCTGCAGCGGCTTGCTGGGAATTGACATAGCTATAGGTGCCGCCGCCGATGGCTACGACCAGCACGACAATAATTATCCAGAAGACCGGTTTGGACATTCCAAGAATTTTGGAGCTGGCTGTTTTCTTATTTGCTGAAACATTGGATGGCATGGTAACACCTCACAAGTAGAAAGAATTTTTATACTGTGGATAGTATAGTACGTGTGTGTTAGGTAAGAATTAGAAAATTGTGTAGATAGTATGTAATCAAGGGTTCTTGAAATTGAGATTAATTTGAAAGATGGAGAAAGAAATGTGATGGAAAGCGGAAAGATCAGATCCCCCTGCAGATGAAATGGAACAGACATACCAGCCGCGCGCGGTGGTCAGGATCAAAGATTTCTAGGGATGGTAGAACGTAACGGATTGGTCCTTTATTTCATTCCCCTCATACACAAACTTTGCCGAAAAAAGCTTTCCCTGGCGGATCCAGGGGAAGAAGATGTGGTCACTCGGCCAAAGCGGCAGGGATTCCAGCCGGTCATCCGGAATCCATTCCAGGTAACCTTCGTGGTTCTCATGCAATTCCCCGCTAAAATCCTTGGCGGTAAAGACGAACACATACCAATCATCGCCCTTGAAGGCGGGGAAGATGAGCAACCCACACAGGCGCGGCTGGCGAAGTGCCAGCCCGGATTCCTCGCGGACCTCCCGGATCACGCACTCTTCGGGGGATTCACCCGATTCGAACTTGCCTCCCAGACCGTTCCATTTGCCCAGGTGGATATCATCCGAGCGCTTGATACGGTGAATCATGAGGGTCTGACCGGCGCGCTGGAGGTAACACAGGGTGGCGAGGATCATTGGTTATCGTGACGGGCGGCAATCTCCAGCCGCGTTTTGGCGTGACTTGAACGGTTGAGCGGGTAGAAGACTGCGAAGGCGATACCAGCCAGCAGGAGCAAGGAAGGTGTGGGTCCCATCAGTATACGGATGGCAAGAATGGCGGAAGGTTTCTGGACGGGAGCATTCGAGACGTAACCGCTCCACTGCAGTATCAGCAATGTGGCAGGGACGAGCACGGCCGAAGCAAGTTTCTTAAAGAATGTGACCATGCTGTAAAAAATGCCTTCGTGGCGCTGGCCGGTGGCAAGTTCATCCACTTCGACCGCATCCGGGATGATGGACCAGGTGAGCACATGCACGGCCGAGACACCGATCCCGGCAAGTACGGCGATAAAAATGATGAGTGCGAAACTCGTGGCCGGGCTGAGCATAATCAGCGTGATCATGACGGCCGAGAGGAAGATCATGCCAACGATATAGGCTTTACGCTTATCGGTCTTTTCGGAGATCCAGTTCCACAACGGCAGCACAACCAGGGCAGTCACGAAGATCGTTCCGAGGATGGTGTCGCTTTGCGCTTCAATGCTCATGCGGTATTTCAGGAAGTACAGCATGAAAACCTGGATAACGTCAATGGCCGTCCAGGTGAAGAGGAAGATCCCGGCGGAGAACATAAACGGGCGATTTTTCCAAACCGCCTTGAGCGATTCGCGAATGCCCGGCTGGGAACGGGTGTAATTCTCGGGTTT
>JBEKCT010000260.1:0-2821 GCA_050014715.1 Anaerolineales bacterium
GCTTTCTTTTCTTTTGCGAAAAAGTAAAGCGTTTGGGTCTTGCCGGTTTTCGTTTTGGTCACTCTGGAATGCAAGAAGTAGGTCACCCCGCGTTTGTTGGTAAAACTGAATGCCATAAAAACCTCCTTTTCTGAGTGAAAAAGTGCCTGTGAATAAGTGAAAGTCGTCAGGCATGTCCATTATACAGCATTTGACGGTCTAATATGTCCATTCCCTGCCTTGAAAAACAGCGCTTCAGGTGCGGTATAATCACGCCCGTGACAAACCCGAAGAGCCCCGAAGATCTTTCGGAACAGGAACTGCGCCGTCTCTTGCTTGCTAAACGCCACGATGCACGTCAGAAGCGCCTGGAGCGTTTCCGCCGGAGTGGCAGGGCTGTCTTGCTTTCGCCGGATTTGCCACCGGCCGCGCTGGAAGAATGGCGTACCCAGCTTCCGGTTGATGACGTGGATTCTGAATCTGAAAGCTCCGGTGCGCGCCCGGCACGCCGGCGCTGGTACGACGGGATCTTGTTGAGCGTTGAAATACTGGCAGTGGTTGGCCTGGTAGGCCTGATGCTCAACTGGTTTGGCCTTTTACAATCGTTGAATCAGGAAGTGGTCATTGCCCTGCAGCAGGATACACTGACGCCTACACCGCTCATCACGGCAATCGTTTTGCCGAGCGGTCATACTCCCCCGACTGCACCGGGAGGCGCACAGCCCAACGAAGCTGAAATTCCGGAACACCTGCGCCCGCTGGTACAATCCATCGCCGACCTGCCCCTGCCCACGCCGGGACCGGCTCAGGCGAACCGCATCCAGATCCAGGCGATTAATGTGGACGCACCGGTTGTCCAGGGCGATTCCTGGGATCAATTAAAGAAAGGCGTCGGCCAGCATGTTGGTTCGGCCGACCCCGGGCAGAACGGGAACGTGGTTCTTTCGGCGCATGACGATGTATTTGGCGAAATATTCCGGAACCTCGACCGCCTGCAACCCGGCGACCAGATACTCGTTTTTACGGAGCAGCAAGAATTTGTATACATTGTGACCAGCAGCCAGATAGTCGCACCGACGGAGGTGGATGTGATGAACCCCACCAGCACTCCAACCCTTACACTCATCAGTTGTTACCCTTACATGGTTGATAAGAGCCGCATTGTAGTGTTTGCAAAACTTCAAAACCCTTAGGAGAATTATGAGCAAGAAGAGTAAGCGTCAAGTTTCCCGTCAGGTTCCTCGCCCAATTTCGACCAGCGTGGCGAAAACCGTTGAATTTAATCCAGATTACACTACCACCAAGCGTGAACTACGCCGGATCGGCATCCTGGCCGGATCTTTTATTGTAGTTCTGATCGTGTTGGCGATATTCCAGAATCAGTTGCTTGCCCTGTTCGTTAAATAGACTGTGAGGGCGTGAATTCACCCAGGTGGAAGCCGCTCTCTCGCTTCGTCCATGACAGCGGACCTGCTTACCGTCAAACTCGAGAAACCAACTTACGGTGGTGACGCCCTGGGTAGAGTGCCCGACCCTGCAAGCGGGACGGGCGGCCAGGCCGTATTTGTCCCGTTTGCGTTGCCCGGAGAGACAGTTCGCATCCGCATAATCGAGCAGAAAAACGGTCACATCCATGCCGAACTGGTGGAAGTGCTAGACCCTGCGCCGGAGCGCATTTCGCCAAGGTGCATTCATTTTGGGATTTGTGGGGGCTGTCATTACCAACACCTCTCCTATCAAGCCCAACTCCAGCTGAAAACTGACATTTTACGCGACCAGTTAATCCGCATTGGGAAGATCCCAGACCCGCCAGTGCAGCCCATGGTCGCTTCACCGCAGGAGTGGAATTACCGTAACAACATTCAATTCCATTTATCGAGCGCAGGAGAATTGGGATACATCCGGGCAAACAGCCGGGAGATGTTCCCCATTTCTGAATGTCATCTCCCCGAACTACCGCTGAACAAACTCTGGCCCGGCCTGGAATTCGATCCCGACCTGGGGCTAGAACGCATTTCCCTGCGGCTGGGCTTGGACGATGAAATCATGCTGGTGCTGGAGTCCGACCGTCCCGAACCACCCGAACTGGAACTCGAAGCGGCTCTCTCTGTGGTGCATTTGACTGGTGATGATATGTTGGTGATGGCTGGAGACGAAGCCATACCCGTATCCGTGAAAGACCGGATCTTTCGCGTTTCGGCCGCTTCGTTCTTTCAGGTAAATACCATCATGGCCGGGAAGATGGTGCAGCACTTGCTCGATCATTTGCCGGTTTCCCCGCATACAACCTTGTTGGATGTTTATTGTGGAGTAGGATTGTTCAGCGCATTCTTTGCCGGGCGCATCAGACGCCTGATCGGCGTTGAAGTTTCTCCATCGGGCTGCCAGGATTTCGCAGCAAATCTGGACGAATTCGATAATGTTGAGCTCTACGAGGCTCCTGCTGAGACGGTGCTTCCCGGCCTGGATGTCAACCCTGAGATTGTGATTGTGGATCCACCGCGCGCCGGCCTGGATAAGCGCGTCCTGGAGGCCCTGCTTGCCCGGCGACCGGCCAGCCTCGCTTACGTCTCATGCGACCCTGCCACCCTGGGGCGCGACGCGGCCCGCTTGATTACCGGAGGCTACCGGCTCATCCAGGTTACTCCATTCGACCTGTTCCCGCAAACCTATTCCATCGAAAGCATTTCCTTTTTTGAGATTTGACCATTTTCCTGACATCCGTGATGCATCAAAGCCAAATGTTACTTTCTAGGTATCGTTGCATCAAAGCGAAATGTTACCGTGAGATTTTCCAAAGTTTGGCTACTTTCTCATCGATCATGGTTCTTAGTCGGACTGG
>JBEKCT010000261.1:0-2804 GCA_050014715.1 Anaerolineales bacterium
AGTTCTTTTTCTGGAAGCATTGTCCCACACCCCAAGGTGGTACACATACGGGCGGCTACGCCTGGTACACATTCAGGCGATCATGCCTGGTACACATACGGGCGATCATGCCTGGTACACATCAGGCGGCGACGCGTGGTACATATTAGCACGGTCAATGACAGAAATTTCAAGCTGGCTCCTTCTATGCTCCCTTCGTGCTGTATCGCTATACGACGGCGGACAGCAGTACCGATGGCAACCGGAGAAGTACGATTTATTGGCTCGTTTCCCCGTGGAACCCCTATGAAGTGACCGTTATGCGCACTACCCTGGAAGTCGATCCTTCCCAACCCGGGTCCTGAGCGGGCAGGAGGAAGGCTTACGCATTAATTCATCCACGCGGTTTAGATCAACGAACTGGATGATTACCAACTCAGAAATACCGGCAGACCTCAAATTGAAGTGCCGATTCCGGTAAATCCAGTCAATAAGAAACATCTCCTCTATATAATAAAGGAGAGAATGAAAGTACTGTTTCCAATTCCCCCCTATTCTATTCATTGCCCAAACTCTCGTGCAAAGTTATGCTTATCGCATGTTCTCTGCGCTAAGTGAAATTCATTTTGATCGACACCCAGAGGACTCATAAAAATCTATCATTTTATATCGCCAAATGCACCCAAAATGTTGGGAAAAAGGCCAGAAAATAAGCATTTCTAGCATAGCCGTCCAACACGCGATGTTTACCAACACTACGAGGGAGAATCCAGCCATTCACTGGCGGTAAATTATTGTCACATATGGAATAACGCCTCGGCATTTCCATGCGCGATGCGATTTTTATCAGCCGGGCTGATCGGCAGCTGTTCCAGGAAATTCCGGGCAGCCAGCATTGAGCTGTATGGGTAATCTGCGGAAAACATGATCCGCTCGACTCCCACCTGGAACATCAGATCCAGGAAATTGGGAGTGAAATTGAAGCCACTGAAGGTGTAGAAAACGTTCTCGCGCAGGTAAGCCCCAATGGGCTTTTTCAACCTGGTGAGTTGTATGGGCAGACTGCGATCAAGCCTGGGCAGCATGAAGGGCAGTGCTTCACCCAGATGTCCGATCACCAGTTGCAATTTTGGGTAACGGTCAAAGGCACCACTTAAAATGATGCGGATGACATGGATGGCAGTTTCAATGTGCCAACCCCATCCTGCTGCAGCGAACTGGGCGGATACTTCCGGCGAAAAGTTTCCGACGTAAGAGGCCTGGATGACCGGCTGGGGAGGTGGGGTCGGGTGCAGATATAGCGGAACCTGGAGAGCTTCAGCCCGCTCGAAAATGGGCCAAAAGAAGGAATCATCCAGGTAACGCCCCCGGTTATGACCATTGATCACCGCCCCCTTGAACCCATACTCCCGAACTGTGCGTTCCAACTCACCGGCTGCGATATCAGGCAGGGCGGTCGGCAACGCCGCAAACCCGGCAAAGCGATCTGGATGGCGTTGTACTGCCTTCCCGAGCGAGTCGTTTGTCTGGCGAGCCAGCGTTTGTGCGGGGAGGTCGTCGAGTTGTTCCACGCCCGGAGAGTTCAAGGACAGCACCTGCACATCGATTCCGGCGGTATCCATTTTGGAGATGCGGAGGTCATCCAGATCCAGCAATTGATCGACAAGTCGGGAGTTAATTGGCCCCATTGGAGGTAGGTCGTGGGCTGATTTGACACGTTCACCAAGCCCATGTCCCGGACCAGCCATAAATTCCGGCGTGGCAAAGTGTTCTTCCAGGGTGATCGTTCGTAATGGTTTTTCGCTTCCAGGTTGAGACATACAAGAAACCTCTTTCAAGAATAAGTTTAGTGGCCCAAATTCTTTTCGAAGGCCGCAACATCCGCAAAGTATCGTGCCACCGTTTCTGATTGACCGGGGTTGGTATAGATCTCCGCGCGCGGATGGTCGATCAACTCAACTATGGCAGCCGCAGCCTGTTCGGGAGTTTGGGGAGCCGCGCCGGGGTGGAATCCGCCCGCTGGAAGCGGTGTGCCATATACGGCGTTCTTGGCGAAGTCCGAGCTTACTACGGGCGGCATGACCACGGAGATATGGATATTGGGATACGCGGCACACAGATCCATGCGCAGGTTGGCTGTCAGGCTGTTGAGCGCCGCTTTGGAGGCACTGTAGGCAGAGCGATTACTGGCAAATGGAATCCGCCCGAGCGCCGATGAGATATTGATTAAATGTCCCGAACCGTGTTCCTTAAAATAAGGCACGATAGCTTGCATGCCATACAGAGCTGACTTGGTGTTGATGGACATCATCAGGTCAATATCTTCATCGGTCAGGTCCAATACCTGGCGAGAGAGGGCGCGTCCGGCGTTGTTGATCCATACATCCACCTGGCCAAAGACGCGCAGGGTTTCGTCGCGTAAATGCTCCACATCGGCGCGGCGGGTTACATCTGTTACGACGGGCAGGGCATCCTTTCCACATTGACCGGCTACTTGTTTGAGTTCAGCCTGGCGCCTGGCTGCCAATACAACCTTATCAGCGCGTTTAGCCAGTAATTTGGCTGTTTCGGCACCGATACCGCCGCTGGCGCCTGTTATCACGATTACTTTAGATGTCATAGTTTAGTCCTTTGTATTTTTGACTCTTTGGATATTGCTTTGATCGGTACATATTGTGGAAGATTCCAGCGTATTTCTACCATCTAACTTGAAAATAGAAATATCAGGCAACAGTAGGTAAAGTAGCAGTCTGTTCAATGCGTGAGATATCATAGCCCAAATGCTGCAGACGGATGAGAAGGCGTTTTGCCGTAGCTTCTGGGCG
>JBEKCT010000262.1:0-2762 GCA_050014715.1 Anaerolineales bacterium
GCATTGCCCATAATATGAAGAAGCTGGCGGCCATCTAGCCACCAGCTTCTTTTTGTCATCCTACTTTTTCATTCTTATTACTCATTTTCGGGCTATCTGATGTTTGTTTCTAGACAGCCTCTCACCTCCATTTCATTCGATATTTCCCACTCCGTAAGCTCCAATCTTCCATAGTCTAAGAGTGCACATTCAGAGTTACAACGGTTGGAAAAACCAGACAGTACCGTGGTGGCAGCGGTCAATCAAGACAGGTAAAATAGATGAGGATCATCGATAACCTGTTGGAGGCGAGTATGAAATTGAAGTTCATGAGCGTCAGGGTCCTGGACCAGGAACATGCCTTGCAGTTCTACACATTTGTGCTGGGTTTCCAAAAAATGGCGGATTTTCCGATGGGATCATTACGCTGGCTTACGGTTACATCGCCGGAGGGGATCGCAGGCGTGGAACTTGTGCTGGAACCGGTCAATTTCGAGCCAGCCCTTGTCTACCAAAAAGCACTATTTGAGGCGGGAATTCCCGCCGTTGCACTGATCACGGCAAATATCAACGCTGAAGTAGCCCGCCTTAAATCAAAGGATGTACATTTCCGGGGCGAGCCGAAGGCAATGGGTCCGATCACTTCCGTGCTGTTTGAAGATACCTGTGGAAATCTTATCAACCTGGTTCAACCAGCCGCGTAGCCCGGCGCCGGGATCGACTATTTGTGTTGGAATGGAGATTGCTTATGCAAAGATATTTTGGCGCCCTGGCGATCGTACTGATGCTCGGGATGGTCGTGACACGCGTTTTGGTGATGAGAAGACGGGGAATAACCGCCATGAACTTCGGGAACATCGACCGGAAGGATTTCCTGATCCCGCCGTTTGCCCTTTTCTATTTCTATCTCGTCTTCGCCGCCGCATTCAAGCTCCCCACGCCAGGCTCGCAGCAATTCTTCCATTCGGAAACGCTGGCCTGGCTGGGAGTCCTTTTTTGCCTGGCAGGGCTTTTATTGTTATTATGGAGCCTGGTTTCGTTCGGGAAAAGTTTTCGGGTCGGCATTGATACGGCACATCCCGATCGCCTGATCACCAGTGGCGTTTTTGCTATCAGCCGCAATCCCATTTATGTGGCCTTTGCGCTTATCCTGCTCGGCCAATTCCTGCTCTTCTCCAATTGGATCCTTCTGGTCTTCCTGGTTGCAGCCGCCTGGTTGTTCCACCGCCAGGTATTACTGGAGGAAGGGTTTTTGAAGAAGCATTACGGCCAGGAATACTCGGACTACTGCCAGCGCGTGAGAAGATACCTCTAAGTATACAGGCGAGCAGAACGCCGCCTGGAAGCGCCCCCCCGCCCGGCAGCTGGGACCGCAGCCGGGCCTGTCAAAAAAAACAAAATAAAACAGGCTGTTACATGTGCAAATACTTCAGGGCCTCGTAGACCAGCAAGGCGGGCCAGGCGATGCCCTTGAAGAATCCCAGCACGCCCAGCCAGAAGGTGACGGCGTGGGTAAAGTAATAGACCCAGGCGCCGATCAGGCCAAATCCATAAACGGCTTCCGAAGCACCGGCCCGGCGGGCCGCTTTTGCTTTCTGCTCTTTTTTCTCTACGGGGTTCGGGTCTATGTTCATTTCTTCTCCTTTTATTTCTCTTGTGTTATCGAAGCATACGTATTTCAGGCTGCCATCGTATCATTTACATAACGGATAACAGGTGCAATTTATTCGGTTCAAATTGATTAATACGAATTTTCAGAAAATGCGCAATGATTATTGCAGATTTTCCCCGGTTCCGCTACTGCCGCCAGGCCAAACCGTTTAGCTTGCAAAACAGGGGCAAGACCGAATTCCGGCTTTTTCAAAGGAGGAAATCATGTCATCGAATCCCAATCCAATTCACTCATTTTCCCCACTTTCTGGTTATCTCCAATCTTCCATGGTCAAAAAGTGCACGTTCAAGCATTGCTGCATACCAGCTTGGTGCAGCGGATTGAATTTATATACTTTGGTAACCATGCCATCTTCCTAATCGGAAAGTAGCTATTTTAGGAAGAACAGGCCCGCTAAAGCAGCACCCATGAGAAAGGTCGTTATGATCAGAAGCGTGTTTGAAAGCTTGCCACTTGTCCGCTCGCCCAGTATCTTCTTGTTGTTGCCGATCAGGAAGATAACCACCAGCAGTGGTACGGCTACAACCCCATTGATGACTGCCGAGTAGTATAGTGCCGCCACGGGATCAACTCCAACGAACACCAGCACCAGCCCGACCAGGGTTGCCAGTATTATCGCTATATAAAAACCTTTGGCCGCATGAAATTTCTTGTTTAAACCCTCATCCCACCCGAAAACCTCTGACAGCGCGTAGGTAGCACTCCCAGCCAGCACCGGGATTGCCAGGAGCCCTATTCCTACGATGCCCAGAGTGAACAGGAGGAATGCCGCATTACCCGCTAGAGGACGCAGAACCTGGGCAATGCCGGCCAGGTCAAGTTGTCCTACATCTTTTGCACCTGTCTTGTAGATGGTCGAGACTGTTGATATGATAATAAAGAACATGATCAGTTCGGAGTAGAACATGCCGACATTTATGTCTATGTACATGTCGTTTATAGCCCGCCTGCCCAGGATCAGCTTGCGTGGACGCTTCATCTGCGGGTCAGGCGAGGTGATCGAGCCGGAGGCTATCTTTTCTTCGACCTCCATGTTAGCCTGCCAAAAGAACATATAAGGAGAAATGGTCGTTCCCAGGATTGCGACCAACGTCGTGATGTAACCGGAGTC
>JBEKCT010000263.1:0-2674 GCA_050014715.1 Anaerolineales bacterium
GCATTGCCCATAATATGAAGAAACTGGCAGCCAGGTAGCTACCAGTTTCTTTTTGTCATCCCACTTTTTTGTTCTTTTTACTCATTTTCGGGCTATCTGATGTTTGTTTCTAGACAGCCTCTTGGTTATTCAAGCACAAAATTATCGATCAGCCGGGTTTTCCCAAAATACACCGCCATCGAGAGCAGCGCCTTGCGGCGGACCGTTTCCAGTTCCTCGAGCGTATCGTAATCCGCGCAGGAGACATATTGCAGACGCGCCAGCGATTCCGCTGCCACCATTGTGCGCACCAGCGAGCGTAGTTTTTCGGCTGCGCGTTCGCCGGAATCATAGGCAGACCCGGCAGTGTTAAGGGCTCTGAACAGCACCGTGGCGGCCTGACGTTCTTGAGGGTTCAGATAGACGTTCCGGCTTGACAAGGCCAGACCATCCGGCTCGCGCACGATGGGGCAGACAACAATGTCAACCGGGAAATTAAGATCCTTGACCATCTGCCGGATGACGGCTGCCTGCTGGGCATCCTTCTGGCCAAAATAGGCCTTATCAGGACCGACCGCGTTGAACAATTTGGTTACGATGGTCGTCACGCCCCTGAAATGGGTTGGGCGGGCTGCTCCCTCCAGCGGGCGCGTCAGGGCTTCCACCGTTACCCAGGTCTGAAAGCCGGGCGGGTACATTTCCTCGAGCGTGGGCGTCCAGACCAGCGCCACGCCGGCAGCTTCCAGTTGGGCCAGGTCACGCGGCAGGTCGCGCGGATATTTTGCCAGATCTTCGTTCGCCCCGAACTGGGTGGGGTTGACAAAGATGCTTGCAACCACACTGGCGCAATCTGCCCGGGCGCGTCGGGCCAGGGATATGTGGCCTGCGTGCAAATAGCCCATGGTGGGAACAAAGCCAACCGTGCCGGGCAGGCTTTTTCGCGCGGCGCGTAAATCTACAAAAGTTGTTACCGTCTGCATGGAATTACCCTTTTTGAACCTATTGACATTTCTTCTTTTTCACTACTCTAGTATTAATCATTTCTTCCGAACAATGGGAATTGCCTTGAAAAGTTAATCCCCAACCACCATTCCATCAGGGAAAGGAGAATAAGAAATGCCTGCGTTAAATCGAGTACAGTTGATAGGCCGTCTTGGCAAGGATCCCGAGAGCCGCGCCACACTCACCGGGAAGAAGGTGACCCAATTCAGCCTGGCAGTCAGCGACCGCTGGAAATCTGCTGAAGGAGAAACCAAGGAACATACCGAAAGGGTCAATATCGAAGCGTGGGGACGGTTGGGCGAAATTTGCCAACAATACCTGCATAAAGGCAAACTGGTTTTCCTGGAAGGCCGCTTGAGGACCGATAAGTTTGATGATAAAAGCGGCGAGACCAAATATTTCACCAAGGTGGTAGCCCAGTCGATGCAAATGTTGGACCGCAAACCAGAACAAGAGCCGGTTCCTACCGTAGAAGAGGAAGCCGGGGAATACGAGGCTTTAAATTACTACAGGCTCGAACGGATGTGGACAATATCGCCGTCTTTGACGAAATATTCCTTGCCTTCCAGCCGCAGTTTGCCCTTCGCCTTGGCCTCGGTCATTCCGCCTAAATCGATCAATTCCTGATATGCGACCACCTCGGCCCGGACAAAACCATGGGCCAGGTCCGTATGAATTTCACCGGCTGCTTCAACCGCCGTGGCATGCCGGCGGGTTGTCCAGGCCCGGACCTCATCTTCGCCTACGGTGAAAAAGGATTGCTGGTCGAGCAAGTCATATGAAATGCTGATCATGCGGTTGAGCGACAATTCGGTTATGCCATATTCCGCCATAAAGACCGCGGCGTCATCCGGCGGGAGTTGGGCGATTTCCATCTCCAATTTACCCTGCAAAGCAACGAACGGGGCATCGATCTTAAAATCCGGGGCAGCCTGACCCTCGCCCAAATTCAACAGAACCAGGATGGGTTTGCGCGTCAGTAATCCAAATCCGGAGAGGAATTTCTCCTCCTCACTTGATATCTCCACCCCGTGCAGGGGTTTCTCGGAAGAAAGGACTTCATGCAGGCGGGAAAAAAGCTTGGTCTGGCGCTCATTCAATACCTTGTCCGTACCGCCTTTTTTGCGTTCTTCAACCAACCTTTCCAATTTACGCTCGACGGCAATCAGGTCATTAAGCAGAAGTTCCGCATTCATTGAGGCAATATCACGTGCAGGGTCCACGCTTCCCGAGGGAATCGGCACATTATCATCCTTAAAACACCGTACCACATGGATCAGCCCTTCCATTTGCGCCAGCTGGTTCAGCAGCGGGCCGGGAAACCCGGACCTGGCTGCGCCGCTATCCAAACCGGCAATATCGGCGTAGGTCACCTTGGCATAAATGGTTTTCTTCGGCTTGAACATGGCCGAAAGTTTATCCACACGCACATCGGGGACATCCACCACGGCGGTGTGGATTTCGATGCGTCCCGCCGAGGCAGTGGTCGGCGCATTGCCGCGCGTAAGGGAGTTGAAAATAGTTGTCTTGCCGGATTGGGGAAAGCCGATAATTCCTAATTTCATCATGAACCTTTTTAGATGTGGTAAAATCTGGGCGTTAGCCGGAGTGGCGGAACTGGCAGACGCGCACGACTCAAACTCGTGTTCCCTTACGGGATTGTGGGTTCAATTCCCACCTTCGGCATTATATC
>JBEKCT010000264.1:0-2672 GCA_050014715.1 Anaerolineales bacterium
CGGCGGCATCAAGGCCACCTGGTTCATTACGTACGGCTTGAAGACGGGGGCAGCAGGTTTTCGTTTCATACCCCTATTGAATCACGATTCCTTAAAAAAGAAAAGGCTGCCCGGGACTTTTCTAGACAGCCCCAGGGTTAAGGTCGGAATGGAAGCGGCGCTTGGGACCAGCGTGGCCGCGCTGGTAGTCGAAGGGAGTGCAGCCGTCGTCTTAAGCGTGCAGCTGGAAAGGAAAAGACACACGCTGACGATTGTAGTCACGGTGAATCGAATTGCATTTCGATTGGATTTCATTTTACTCTCCCGTAAAGTTCGAACCAGATATCTGGCAGCACACCCGGAATAATCCGGTCCAGGACGTCATTACCAACCCGATTTCCATACAGCATTAAGTGGTAGATCAAGGATTGCAGGTCGAGCAGTCGATCATCAGCATGGTATTGGCATCCGAAGTAGCCAGGGTGATCGAGATCTTTTGGTCGCCTTTGGTCCAATTTTGTATAAAGGTGCCCGATGCTTCCATTGGGCTGCCATCCGGGGCCCAGCCTGCGGCGGTAAGTTGTTGATTGTAGAAATCTTCAATCGCCTTTAAATCCCCGCTGACCTGGAACTCCGCCGATCCGGGCGTGATGAGCTGCGGAGTTGCGCCCGGGTAGATCGGCACATCCGGTGGTAATCCCGCCGAGGCAACATTTTTCAGGGTTAGGTCCACATTCAGGATGGTCCCATTCGCGTGGGGAGTGATCGACAGGGCAACCACATTCCCGTCCGGCATGCTGTAAGACAGGTCGTTTTCGTTTCTATAATCGATCGTCGCAGTTGGCAATGCCCCGGCCGGGAAGGTCGTGCTTCCGCCGCAATCGGGATCGCCGCAACCGCCCACAACTCCTGCCCCAACCACCGGAGCCGCTTGCCAGTTCATTGCAGCCATTTGTTGCTTGTAAAAATTTGTCACCGCACTATAGTCCTGCGGAATATAGAATTCCCAGGAAGAATCATCCGCGCTGACCATTTCGAACTGCGCCGGCAGAGGGAACCCCTTAGGCAGTTTCTGGGCCAGCTGGGCTTCCACGCGGTCGTACTGGCAGTGGATATTCAACACGCCTTCCTCAAAGCCGATATCCAGGGAAAGATAGACGTTGCCTTTTTTCCAGTACTGATTTACCCCACCGGTAAAGTTCGCATCCGTGTAGCGCAAGGTCCAGCCCAGCGGGGGCAGTGCACCCGAGTAAAACGTATTCACCGTAACCGGGCTGGATTGGGATTGAATGGTGAAGCCGCCGCTTGTATCGGTTGGGCTGGATTCGTCAGGCTGGGTTACCTGGGATTCGGGCGGCAGAGGAAATGTACTTTGGATGTTGGCTTGAGACCCGCTCTGCCCGTTCCCGCCGGAAACCGGTGGCTGGGTGGCAGGCTGGGTGGCGCCCTGCCCGTTCCCTCCGCTGAGGGGAGGTTGGGTGGCAGTCCCCGGCTGGACCTGGTTGCCTTGGGAATTGGAAGTGGGCGGAACCCCCGGGGTGGCATGCGCGCTCAGGCTGCAAGCCCCGACCAGGAACAAGGTCGCGATAAAGAAAAAGATCAGATTCTTGAGGTTCATATTGTTTTCTCCTTTCGGCACACAGCCTGTTCGATTTTGTAACAGTTTTTGATCATCTGCAGATTGGTGTTGTTCTTCGTTGAGCCGTAGATGTATTGCAGCAGCTATAAAACTATCCAGGTGATTGTTACATCCGTGCCGCCCCCAGGGTGGTCCGTTGCCATGAGGCTGACAACCGATAGGGAGCTGCTGGTCCAGCTCCAGACCTGCCTGCCGCCCGGACCAGGCGTGTTCGCAGGTCCCGAGGAGGTCGTCCAGCCGGCCTGGTTAAGTTGTTTGTTGTAATAGATGGTCACCTGGTCAGACGAATCCATTGTATGAAAGGTCAGGCTGTTCATGCCGCTGCTGCCTTTTATACCGGATGTGTCCACGTTGGTTGCCCCGGGGTAGATGGTCAGGCCTTTGGGCAGGTTCAACGCAGCCACATCCACGGTTGGTCCCGGTGTCGGGGATGGCCCCGGGGTGTCGGTGGCATTCGGGTTGGGAGTTTCGGTGGCTGGGAGTGGCGTGATAAACTGGCTGATATCCAGTGTAGGCAGCGGCTGCCCGGGGGTCAGCAATATCACCCCATCCGAAACGCTCACCTGCGCTATGCCAGCCGGGTTGCCCGCCTCCGCATTGGTCGGTGTGTTTGCAGACGGTTGCGAAGCAGATGGTTTGCCGGCGGTCAGGTCGCAGCCAAAGAGTAGGAAGGAAACACCCAGAATAAAGGTCAGGACAAGGAAGAAGGTTCGATTGGCTTTGTTCATATTTCACCTCAGTGATCCATTCGGGCTCATTGCGTCGCCCCCGGGGAGGCAATGATGTGGATGGACAGGTCTTCTTCGGCGGTAGAGCCCTCGGTCTCGGTGGTGGAATGCAACTGGAGCGTGCCGAGATCGTCAACTCCATCGCCATTCGTGAAGCCTCCAAACCAGTAAGGATTTGTAATAGTAAAGCCTCTGTTCTCATACTCCCAATTCGGGAGATTCTTGTGAAGGTCGTAGAACCCGGCCTCCCAGAGTGGCAGCTCCGCCGTCTCCGTCATGTTGATCGTTGCGCCACTCGCGCCGGTCGAGCAGTCCCATTTTGGCAG
>JBEKCT010000265.1:0-2671 GCA_050014715.1 Anaerolineales bacterium
TTTTTCCATGTCAGACTCCTGGACCGGATTGACTTCATTTTGATCGATATCTTCTATCTCAGTCATTATATTAATGTCTGATGGATTGGTCAATTAAGAACTTGTTTTTCAACACTCTCTTCTTAAAGGAGTTGACATTCCGAATTGGCATTGATACAATCACTAGGTGTTAATTTTCTCAAGAACATTTACAGGGAAGCCCGGATACACCTCCGGGCTGACTTATTTTTGTGCCAAACTATATTAAGATCTGCGAGGAGAAATAAATGAAAATTTTGATTTGCGATAAGACCGAGGCAGAGGCCATCGAGCGCATGCGCGCCGCTGGTTTGACCGTAGACACGAATTTTGATATCACCCCAGAGCAATTACCCGCCGTATTACCAGCTTATGATGGCATGGTAGTCCGCAGCCGAACCAAGGTGCGCCAGCCATTGATCGATGTTTGCCCCAACTTGAAGATCATAGTGCGTGGCGGTGTGGGATTGGATACGATCGACGTTGATCATGCCCGTTCCAAGGGTATCACTGTTATGAACACTCCCAAGGCCAGCTCAGCTTCCGTTGCGGAGCTTACCATCGGTTATATGTTTGCCCTGGCGCGTTCACTATACAAAGCCTCTGCAACCATGAAAGCTGAAAAATGGGAAAAGAAGGCTTTTGAGGGAGACGAAATTGGTGGGAAAACACTCGGCTTGATCGGTATCGGAAATATTGGAAAGGAAGTTGCCAGGCGGGCAGCTGCGCTGGGCATGACCGTGTTGGCTTATGATCCATACGTGAAAGAATTTGCAGGGATTAAACTTGTTACTCTGGATGAACTACTGGTAAAAGCAGATTACATCAGCCTGCACTTGCCAAAGACTAAAGAATCCGCCAATATGCTTGACAAAGCCCAGTTCGAGAAGATGAAGACCGGCGTGAGGTTTATTAATTGTTCACGCGGTGGAATCGTTAATGAAGGCGCCCTTTACGAAGCATTGACCAGTGGCAAGGTAGCCGGAGCCGCCCTGGATGTCTATGCGGAAGAGCCACCGTCAGATTGGAAGCTCACCAAACTGGAAAACGTCATCTGTTCTCCGCACATTGGCGCACAGACCAAAGAAGCCCAGGGACGGGTGGCTGCTGAAGTTGCGGACATTCTGATAGCATTTGCCAAGAAATAAACCATCTTGAAAGAAAAGAAAGGAATCCAGAGGCGTCATTCCCCTTCGGGGTTAATTCCATGAAAAATATTAATGATATCGGAATTCAAATTCCTCAGATCTTTTTACCCAAGTCAGGAATCGACCTTACAAAATGGGCTGTGATAGCCTGCGATCAGTTTACCTCCCAACCGGAATACTGGCAAAAAGCTGAGGAATTCGTCGGTACGGCACCCTCGACCTTAAATCTAATCCTTCCAGAGGTTTTTCTCGACAAATCGGGTGAGACAGAGCGGATCCAGCATATCCACACCAGCATGCAGAGTTATCTGGAGAAGGGTGTCGTTCAGCCCCGAGAAGGCTTGATCTATGTCGAGCGTTCTGTGGCGGGGAAGACTCGAAAGGGCATAGTGCTTTGTCTGGACCTGGAAAAATACGATTACACCAAAGGATCCACCAGCCTGATCCGTGCGACAGAAGGCACCATTGTCGAACGACTTCCACCACGAATGAAAATCCGCCAGGGTGCGGCGCTGGAACTACCTCATATTCTGGTATTGATCGATGATCCAACGCGAACGGTCATCGAGCCGTTAACACAAGCCAAACAGAGCCTGGATAAATTGTATGATTTTGAGCTGATGTTGGGAAGCGGTCATTTACGCGGTTACGCTGTCAACGATGCGCAAGAAGCCCAGATCGTCGCATCCTTGCGCAGGTTGGCACAACCGGAAATTTTTGCAGCCAAATATGGGATTAGCAGCGAAAAACCAGTCCTGCTGTTTGCGATGGGCGATGGAAATCATTCCCTTGCGACCGCCAAAGCCGTCTGGGAGAAAATGAAACCGCAGGTCGGGTTGGATCATCCAGCGCGCTATGCACTGGTCGAGATCGAAAACGTTCATGATGAAGGACTTGAGTTTGAACCGATCCACCGGGTTTTGTTTGGTTTGAGGAAAAACATTTTTACGGCACTGCAGCAATATTATGGTGTAAACCTCAGCCACACTCCCGTGGCCAACGCGCAGAAAATGATCGAGCAGGTTGACAACGCCAAGGGGTCAAAACAAGCGATTGGTCTCATCAGCAACGACGGAAGGGCAACCTTCAGGGTCGTGGAAATCAGCCGGCTTTCTTCCAATTTACCAGTAGGAACCTTGCAGAACTTCCTGGATGCCTTTTTGAATGATGGCGGAGCGGACAAGATCGATTATGTGCACGGTGGGGAAGTGGTCTGCCAACTGGGCTCAGAACCAAGCAATGCCGGGTTCTACGTGTCTGGTATGAACAAGTCTGACTTATTCAAGACGGTTATCCTGGACGGGGCTTTGCCACGTAAGACGTTCTCGATGGGCGAGGCGAAAGAGAAACGCTTTTACATGGAAGCGCGGAAAATCAATTAATTAATTAGTCGTCATGTATGGCTACACTGCCAAGCATGAAAATGTGCTATAACGGGCAGCGACCGACTGGCACACAGGTCGTTTTCTCAATGGTGCACCGAGCTCGATAATTAGTCGGACTGG
>JBEKCT010000266.1:0-3105 GCA_050014715.1 Anaerolineales bacterium
CCTGCCGGGAAAGGATGCTTGACGGATCGTGCAACGGCTTCAATGGCTGCTCTGGGATTTTTGCCAGAATGCCGGGTGCTCTCAAAACGCTTTCTGCGTTTGGCCCAGTTGACTTCCTGCTGAGTGAAGCTAAGTTTGAAGCTCGGGTCTCTCTTGCCAGGTGTTGCCCGGCAGCGGTTCTGCCAAGCGAAAGGACAGGTTTGGCAGGTTTGCGGGGCAAAGCGGGCGATGTAGCCTGTCGTTCGGCCCGGTTCCACCGGAACTGCTTGCCCATTGGGGCAGGTGATGCTGAGCGGCTTGCCCTTTTCATTGGTGATGAAGTCAAATTGAGACAGGCTGAGTTTATCAGCCGCCGGAGCCCCGCCACGAATGCCCGTCTGGAGCAACTCAATATTATGCTCGATCAACATCTCATCGGCAGCCGGGCTGCCATAAGCGCCATCGGTATACAGAGTCTCCAACCCGGTGCGCTCCTTCAAGCCCGGCACCGATTGAATCAATAGGTCGGCGTCATCCACATTATTGGGGGCAACTTGCACCTTGGTGATCAATTGGACTGGATTGTCTGGCTCACAGGTCTGCGTAAGGTTAGCAACGTAGCCCTTGAACTCCGCCGGACCTTTTCGCCGGAAGGTTGCTTCCAAGTCATCTATCGATTGCAGACACCCTGCTCCTATTTCCTCGTTGGGTTTGACTTGAGTTCCTTCCTTCGTTTTTTCCATAGGTCGCTTTGGTCTCATCCAGTAAGCGATAGATCACCTGACCCACTTGCAGCGTGTGGGCTGCGGTCGCTTCCTTGCCTTTCACGCGGTAGACATACTGCCCCGAGCCGCTCTTGACGTACTCGCCCAGCCACTCAGCATAGCCCTGCTGTTCCGTCTCGCTCAGTACCCGCCACAGCCGTTGCAGGCCTTCCACCAATAGCTGCAACCGGCTCATGTCCAAGATATTGCTCGCAATCTGGGTGCTGTCCATGCGCTGGATACTCGCCTTCACCTTCAAGGCCACCATCTGTTGATCCGTGATATCCTCGAACGCCTGCGCTACCAGGTTCAACCCATGCTCCTGGTTATACTTACTCAGACGTTGCCGAAAGTAGTACAGGGTGCGCAACTCGAAATGCCCTTCGTGCAGCCCATGATAACCAAGTGCATAGCGCACCTGCAGGTCGAAATTGAAGTGATCGTACAACTCTTCATCGCTCCAGCCATACCCCGCCTTCAGCGTTTCCAAACCCAGCAGCACGTTTATCGGCGTGTTTGGCCGGGAGGGCACATCCGCATACAGCACCGCAAATGTTTCTTCTCGGATCCGGCAGAAGAATTCCCGATAGAACTCCCCAGCCCAACTGCTTTCCAGTCGCTGGCGTTGTTCTTCTGGCAGATCATTCACATTACTGATAAGCAGCGGTTGCAAATGCTTTTTGTTGGCTTTGTACATGTTTCAGTTCCTCGGCTTTGGTTGTCGCCGATTATATTAAACTTTTACCATTCACGCGACCCTTTTTTCAGGGAAGCCACGTGTGTAATTGTCCTGCAATAAGTGTGAACTATAAACCGACATTTACCCAGATTTTAAGTGACCCAAAGGTAATTCTACTTGCAGGCGGTTTGGTAAAATGCGAGCAATGCGGAATTCTTATGGAAGCACGACCGGATGAACATTTGTGTCAAATGTGCGAACACCGGAGAACCCATCCATGAAAATCACCCGGGAAATAAATGCTGCTCCGGGATTAACTTAAAGAAGGTGAAATGATTTAGATTAGATTGCCATATCCTTGAAGTACTCCGATCTGCATGACCTAAAGCCAATTGCCAGGGTCAGGCAGGCAGTCCTCTCTCAGTGAGTACCAGGGTCGCCATGGAAACGTTGCGGCCTCCCGAAATCCCAAATTGGGATCGAATTGGAAAGGAGAATCCTCTGTGCAAGTATATATTGACTCGCCGGATTCTCTCCAGGCGAGTTTTATTTTGAGAGCCAAATATTCTTAGTCGAAAACCTGCAGGAGGTTTAGCATGCCATCAGATTTATCTGAAATGTTGAAGCAAAGCTCCATGCGCCATGACCACCTTTGCCCGCGCCAGGTTCTAGGTGTTCGGATGGGTTTGGCGGGACTGGCTGCGATCGGTGTGGAAGCACCCATGCCCCATAAAGATGCTTTGGTAATAATCGAGGCAGATGGCTGTTTTGCAGATGGCATCGAGGTAGCAACCGGGGCGACAGTGGGCCACCGCACACTGCGTGTAATGGACTTCGGAAAAATCGGTGCTGTTTTTGCTAATACCAAAACAGGCCAAATGATCCGGCTTGCCCCTCAATTGGATATCCGGGAACGTGCCCATTTGTTTTCACCGGATGTGAAAAACAAATATTATGCTCAGTTAAAAGGATATCGGTTAATGCCGGAGAAAGAACTTTTTTCTTTTAAAGCAGTCTTACTTGAACCGACTCTGAAGGTAATCCTCAGCAAGCCAGGCCTGCGCACCAAGTGCAATCGTTGCGGGGAAGAGATCATTAATGCCCGCCAGGTATGTGTGGACGGGGAAAACCTTTGTGCGACATGTGCAAAATTGGGATACTATCATACCAATTTAGTTATTGGTAAAGAACCGCAAATAACCGTATAAATCTGAAACGTTCTTACAAGTGAGCCATAAACCGTGAAACTACTAGGCCGTTTTACTCGTCGGATATTAACTGTTTCCCTGCTGAGAGTGTTAAGATGATCGGAAGACAGAGTTCAGCCATGAATGAAGCGCAATCCACACTATATCTTTATATGGGAAGAATTTCCCGGCTGGCCATTAGGAGACCGGAATTTAAGGAAACAGCTTTATGAGGTTACGAGGTAAATCACCAAATTCTCATCTGATAAATTATGCATTCGAAAACCAGCGAATGCAGTTAGGTTTGAAAGACCGCGTGAGCCAATCAATTGAATGGCTTGGCTGTCTTGTGCTTTATAAGGCGCTGGTATGCATCTAGCGTAACGTTTGTGCAATCAAATGCAGTTTGATAAAAAGTGGCACAAAAAAGGAAGATTTTGGCCCATCCAACGGTCAAAGACGGCCGCCGGGTATTTGGAGCACCTTGCCTGCAAAG
>JBEKCT010000267.1:0-2537 GCA_050014715.1 Anaerolineales bacterium
GGGCAAGATAAAGTGAAAACGGAGTGGGGTTTAGTGAGTATTGCCCATAATTTGAAAAAGTTGGTGGCTAAATGGCCGCCAACTTTTTTTACCTTCCTATTTTTAACCCCGTTTTTACATTTCTCAGGCTGTCTGAAGTTTGTTTCTAGACAGCCCCACGGGGAATGGGAGAAAGCGGTTATTATAGCGTAATTCATCACGGTGTTGTCTGGATATCCAGAACCGTATGGGGGTTGACGGGCGACCCCTTGTAGCTGAGCTCAAAGTGCAGGTGTGGGCCGGTGGAAGTGCCGCCGGTCATGCCGACCAATCCTATTACGTCACCCTGGCCGACACTTTCTCCACAGGTAACTTTCATGCTGCCGTCTTCCATATGTGCGTATAGCGACTGCCAGCCATTGCCATGGTCGATGATAACCAGGTTCCCATACCCCCAGGTATTCCAGCCGGCATAGACGACCACACCAGCATCGGCGGCATAAATGGCATTGCCTTGCGCACCGGCAAAGTCGACCCCGTAATGGCCAATATCCGGCCGGTAATCAGTACCAGAAAGCCAGTGTTCAACCGTGGGGAAGATGAACGTGCCATAGCCGACCAGCCCACCCGAGACCGGCCCACATTCACCGGGGCCAATAACACGTGTCGTGACCGGACCGGTGGTACGCGAGACGATCGGGGCGTTCCAGGCGAACAAGTAGGAACCGCCCGGGACGACCAGCCAGGTTCCACTGGGGATATTCGGATGAGCCAGGTCGCCGATGGTATCCGGGTCCAGGTGGTTGGCTGGGCTTGCAATGATAGCCTGGGGATCGGCATTATAGAATTTTGCCACGCCGGTCAAGCTCTCGTTGCCCTGCCACTGGTAATACGTTCCGTCGACTGGCAGAATGTTCAAGACCTCCCCCGGTTTCAACAGATCAACATTGTTGGCCAAAACCGCAAAATTACCAAACAGGATGGTGCTAGGCTTCAGCCCGAATTTATCTGCGATAGTGAAAACAGAATCGCCTGGCTGGACAGTGTACATGGTCACGTCTTCACGCGGCCTGGAGGGAATGGTTGTATGCAAAACAGCCTGGCGAGGCACCCCATCCAGGGCCAGGGCAACTTCGGTGGGTAACTGGGCGGGATCCAGCCCGGGAGTGGGTGTGGGAACCGTCCCACCTGCAGCCAGCACATTGGGGACAAGGCCAGACTGCTTATAAAGAGTCTGCATCAACCAGACAACCAGGATGACAATCAAGATGGTTGCACCATTCGTTCCAATCCGCACGACAGATTCTCCCAACCCAAGATGGGCAAGGGATTCCATCCATTTTGTGATCAGATTTGGTTGTTCTTTTGGCTTTTCCCCGGGCGCCCCCTCGATTTCGGGGGGGAATTCCTGAAGAGGATTGTTATCCATGCGAATCATCATAACATGCCGGTAAATGCCCGTCAAGCGGAGCATTAAGGGAAGATTAATGGAGAAATTATGCCATTTTTTGGCGGAGTTGCGGCCAGCGGGCGTGCGCAATAACCACCAATACCAGGCAGACCAGGCCACCCACCAGGGCGGCACTCGGAACACCAGCAGCCTGAGCCAGCCAACCAATGAACAGACTCCCGAAGGGGGCCACACCCTGCTGCGCCCACAAGTAGACGCTGTAAACACGCCCGCGCAGCACATCCGGGACATCGATCTGAATGAGCGTGTTCATCATCATGAGTTGTGCAACGGTAGCCCAGCCATTAATGGCAATCAGCACCACTGCCATCGTTAGATTGTGGGCAAAGGCCAGCAGTACCAAGCCGACCGCAAAGATAAATTGACCGATGGTCATCAGCAATCCTTTGCGCCGGAGGGTGCTGAAAGTTGAAACGAACGCAGCGGCTATAAATGCCCCGACCCCCTGTGCCATGTAAAGAGCACCGGTGCGCCCAGCTACTGACCCTTCTGTATCGGCAACATGCTTGAGCACATCCCTGGCAAGGGCTGGGATCAGGTTGCTGAACGGAAAACCGAAGAAACCAATTAAAGCCACCAGGATGATGATAAGCAGAACAACCGTGTTGCCGCGGATATATTGCCAGCCTTGCTTGAATTCAGCCGGGATGTCAAGCTTTTCCGGGAACTGCTCAGGATTCACGACCCGATAAGGGGTGTGGACGAAGAACAGCCCCACGATGACAAACAGGAAACTAACCCCATTGGCAAAAAAGGCCCAACCTTCGCCGTGGTTCTGAATCAGGACAAGTACAACCGCCGTTAAAGATGGCCCGATCACACGCGCCAGGTTGTAGATGGTGGATTGCAAGGCGATGGCATTTGGCAGAGTGGGTTTCCCAACCAACTCAATCAACATGGCCTGGCGGGCAGTGATTTCGATGGCGCTGGCCGCTCCGAGCAAGAAGGATAAACTGATCAGGTGCCAGATCTGGATTCGCCCGGTCAAGGCCAGAAAGGCCAGGAAAAAAGCCTGGACCATCTCGATGACCTGCATGGCAATGACAATTCTTCGTTTGTCCATCCGCTCGATAATCACGCCCGCCGG
>JBEKCT010000268.1:0-3457 GCA_050014715.1 Anaerolineales bacterium
TCTTGGCCAAACTTTGGCGTCGGCGTTGAGAAGAATGCATGCTGACCCAACTGGAATACAACTGATGAAGTCCATTTCGTTTCCCTGGAAGGGATGGGCATTTTTTAGCCTGCCAGAACGGACAAGCTTGACAAATGGCCGGATCGAAGTAAGCCACCAGACCCTTATTCAAGCGGCCCGGGTATAAGGGCACTTGCTGTTTCTGGGGACAGGTGACCTGCACAGGCTTGCCGTTCTCGTTCAATTGGACGGCAAAATCAGATAGGCTGAGTTTCTTATGGTTTGGACTGTTGCCGCGAATGGCAGTTTGGATATGAGTGACATGCTGCTCATCCAATTCAGCATCCGATCCCGGCCCCCCATGGCCACCATCTGTATACAACGTGTCGAGGTTAGTGCGCTGCTTCAAGTTGGGTAGGGCTTTCACCAGCAAGCAACTGTCATCAGTGCTGTTGGAAGCCACCTGCACTTTGGTGATCAGCTGCAACGCATTCTTTGGGTCGCAGGTCTCCGTCAAGTTGGCGACATAGCCTCGATATCCTTTGCCACCCTTCCGCCGAAAGGTGGCTTCGAGATCATCTGGTGATTGCAGACTGCTGGCGCTCAGTTCACGACCGACTTTGGCCTTTGCCGCTTCTCCTTCCACCCGGAAATGCTCGTTGAATACGCACTCCAATACCTGATAGACGGGATCTTCGCTGTAACCTTCCTTCAACTCACCCAGCAAACGCTGCATGAATTCGCCGATCTTTTGTATGTGTGCAGCATTCTCTTCCACCTTAAGACGGTACACGTATTGCCCGGCGTGCCCTTGCAAGTAGGGCGTAAATGCTTCGCTATAATGGGCCTGGTCGCCTGCATTCAACATGCGCTGCACTCGCTGTAGTATCTCCACCAACAACTGCAGCCGTCCCATCTGGCGAATGTTACTCCCCACTTGGGTACTATCCATTCGTTGCAAACCAGTCTTCAACTGGAAAGCCGCAAGCTGCTGGTCCGTCACCTGCTCGAAGGCTTGATCCAATAAATTCACCCCCTTCTCTTGCATATACCGACTCAGCCGCTCTCGAAAGTAGTACAGCGTGCGCAGATCAAAATATCCCGTGCCAAACTCATCGTACCCTAACGCATAACGTACTTGCAGGTTGTAGAGAAAGGCTTCGTACATTTCTTCATCCGACCAACCAAAACCCGCCTTCAGATATTCCAACCCTACTAAAACATTTACGGGAACATTGGGCCGCGAAGGCATGTCCGCATAGAGCATCGCAAATGGTTCTTCATCCAATCGGGAAAAGAACTCCCGATAGAATACGCCAGACCAAGATGCTTCCAGGCGTTCGCGCAATTCCTCGGGCAATTGGTTGACGCTGGAGATTAGAACAGGTTGGAGGTGGCGTTTGTTTTTCTTGAACATAATTTAGGTCCTTGTATCTGCGTTGGCCTGATTATATTAAGAAACCTGCTAGATGAGGAGGGTTCAATTTGGATGAAAATTGTCCTCTCGTTTTTGCAGAGGAGTCACCGATTAGTGAAATTCGGAAAGCGGAAATTTTCGTTTCCTTCCAGGAATTTCAAACATCTTTGTGTGGTAATTCTTTATACATGTATTCTTGTGGAAGCAGGAATTTTATGGACCTTGGTTTAAAAGACAAAACCGTCTTCATTACCGGCGCTTCCAGTGGCATCGGTGCATCCGCCGCGCAGATCTTTTCCGCCGAAGGCGCAGATGTGATTGTTTCCTATGGAAAAAATGCAATAGGCGCCAGTCAGACCGCCGCACAAGTGCAGGCGAATGGGCGAATCGCCTGGCTGTGCCCAATGGATGTCAGCGATCCGGACAGAGTGAAAATGGCCTTCCACTCCCTTCCGTCCGAAATCCGTGGATTGGATGTGCTGGTCCTGTGCGCCGGTTTGAGTCTGCATAATGCCTTTACAGAGATCACGCCCGCAGAGTGGCAACGCGTCCTGGCAGTTAACCTGACCGGTGCATTCTACGTTCTGCAGGCAGGCACGCCCCTGCTCCGGGACGGCAGCTCTGTCGTTCTGGTCTCCAGCGTCTCGGCCCAGACCGGTGTTTCCCATCAGGCCCACTATGCCGCCGCTAAAGCCGGACTGGTCAACCTGGGCAAGAGCGCCGCACGTGCATAGGCCCCACGCATCCGGGTGAATTGCGTCACTCCTGGTCTCACCCTGACACCCATGGGCCGGGATACTATCGCCGCTCTCGATCAGGATTATGCAAAAAACAAGATGCTCCTGCAGCGTTACGCCACCCCGGAGGAAATTGCACAGGTGATTGTCTTCCTCGCCAGTCCGCTGAATAGCTTCATGACCGGAGCGACGGTGGACGTCAACGGCGGGCGGGACTTACATTGACCCGGGTCGCCTGGCCTGCCCTCGTCGCAGCACTTTCCGCCCCATCTATCGCCAATTGATCACCTCATAAAAACCAGGTGCCATTATTCTTTCTCCCCGTGGGAACGCCTCATTCAGCGGATGGGCATTTTCACACGAAAGGAAACTAATCGTAATGAATCCTATCATTGACACCATCCTCAAACGAAAATCCATCCGCGCCTACATGAAGAAAGCCATTGCACCGGAAGTGCGGGCAGAACTCCTGCGCGCCACTTTGCGTGCTCCCACCGCCGGGAACCTGATGCTGTATTCGATCATAGAAGTCACCGACCAGTCAATCAAGAATAAATTGGTCAGGACCTGTGACAACCAGTCTTTCATCGCGCGCGCCCCCTTGGTTTGGCTGTTCCTGGCCGATTACCAGCGCTGGGTCGATTATTTCATTACATCCGGTGTGGCCCAACTTTGCGAGCAAACGAAAACTGCCATGCGAAAGCCTGAGGAAGGCGACCTGTGCCTGGCTTGCTGCGATGCCATCATCGCCGCCCAGACCGCCGTCATCGCGGCCGAATCGTTTGGCCTGGGCTCCTGTTATATTGGCGACATCATGGAGAATTATGAGATTCACCGTGACCTGTTCGAGCTGCCGAAATATGTTTTTCCGATTTGCCTGGTATGCTTTGGCTACCCCACCCCACAGCAAATCAGCCGGAAACAAACCTCGCGTTTCCAGGAAAAATTTATTCTGTTCGAAAATAAGTACAAGCGACTTTCGAAAGATGATCTTTATGAGATGTTTTTGGAAGAAAATTCACGGAACTTCCACGGCCGGGAGGAGATCATGGGCGCCCGAAATGTTGGTCAGCTCATCTATATGCGTAAATTCAATGCGGAGTTCTCAAAAGAAATGAGCAGGTCGGTGCGCGCAATCTTGAAAGCCTGGTTGGAAGACTAATTGTTGGACGAATAATAAGAAGAGAGGCTGTCTAGAAACAAACATCAGATAGCCCGAAAATGAGTAAAAAGAACAAAAAAGTGGGATGACAAAAAGAAACTGGTAGCTACCTGGCTGCCAGTTTCTTCATATTATGGGCAA
>JBEKCT010000269.1:0-2552 GCA_050014715.1 Anaerolineales bacterium
TCATGATCCGGGTTGGGAAGGATCAACTTCCAGGGTAGTGCGCATAACGGTCACTTCGTATGGATTCCACGGTGATACGAGCCAATAAATCGTACTTCTCCGGTTGCCATCCGTACTGCTGTCCGCCGTCGTATAGCGATACAGCACGAAGGGAGCATAGAAGGAGCCAGCTTGAAATTTCCCGTTCTTGTGTAATGCGGGCCAAAAATCTTGCCGATTGTTACACCCTGCGGGCGTCATGACCAGGCTGCAATCCACATCGGGTCCGACGCTCAGAATTGCAGTCGGCGCCGACCAGGGACCCCAGGGAGCAGGAGCAACCCGGGCCAGGATATTACCCCGACATCCGTAAAGCATCAGCCACTTTTCAAGAGCAGAATTCCAGGTAACCGAGAATTCGCCAACACAGCGGCCGGCATCTGATGCAACGCTGAAGAGCTCTGGTTTGCCCGGCGGACTCCAGGAATTTGTCGGAGCAGAATTCTGGGTCCATGCGCGGCTTGCCACCCATTTCGGCTGACCATTGGCGTCCAGCCCGCTGAAGAAGTTCCATGATGCGGGATCGTCGATGGACCCTGGTGCAGCATAAGCCAGATAAGGAATGCTGGCGCGATAGCGGGGTACGCCAAAAATGAAAATTCCAAGCCGCTGAGAGGCAGGAATGTCGGCCTGCAGGATGGTATTTACCGCAGTGGCGTAAACAAAACCGGGCGGCATGGAAACGACCTGGCTGAATGTGCGACCATCATCGCTGGATCGTGCCAGCACACTTATTCCCAGGCTGTTCCGGGCGTCCGTCTCCGGGCAACCATTGGATGAACTGACCTTCGGGCGGGCAAGCGGGGTAAGAGGTGACGGGGCCAGCGGATTGGAATCCACGCAATGATCGGTCCAAAAGAAAGCATACATGTATCCGCCTGCACTCACGCCCCCCGAGGGAACGTTGAAGAAACCCTGATTCACCTCGATCGGGCCGGTGATGGTGGCAGGGACAAATTTCCCGGAAGCAGCGTGATTGATCTGGAGGTCCAGGCAGCTGCTGCTGTCGGGCGGAGCAGTGCGAACGGTTATTCCCACCGAATCGTCCGGAGGAACCTCGCTTTGTGCGGGCGTCTCGTTCTGAGGATGGGGCGGCGGCCAGCTATCCCCAAAAAGCAGGATCAACTTGCCCTGATGTTCGACTGGATAGCCCAGGTCGGCAGCCAAAAGTCCACCATTGGAGAGTGTTCTTGCGGCGGTGTGGATCCCGGCACATAGATGAGAGTGCCTATTGGAAGGGATGGACTTAAAATAGCTGTTGGATTGACCGGAAGTGGAGTTGCGGGCTGGATGGTTGCAGTTGCAGGTAGATTTGCAAGCTGGGAGGTTGCAGTGGGAGGTGGAGTTGCCAGAGCACGACCTACAGGCAGGTTGCATGCCGAGAGTAAAACGATCATCATCGCTAAGATCGATTTTCGTATATTGCAAGCTCACTAACGAAATCCGGCCATCTTAAAACAAACGTAGCCAGTTAGTTCTTGTAATGATAGAACATGCCAATACAATCGCAACAATCAGAATGATCAGGCCGCAGCCGATGCCCGAGCAAGAGCAGCCGCGGCCAAGACCGAATCTCCGTTCAAGCCAATTAAATAATTTATCTAAAAGGAATAACTCCAACAAACTAGCCAGGCAACCTTGGCGATTCCTCATCGATCCTCCTCAAATGAAGCGTTTTGCGTTTATTTAGTTTAGCATGAAGGGTTTCCACGGTCAACCAGTTTGCCATCAGATCATTTTACCCTGCGATTCCTTGCCCATTCAGCAGTACTGTGAGCCAAGGCATTCCTATTCAACCTTTAACAAAACAACCCCGCTATCCAAGAATTGGGATAGCGGGTATCGATGTTAACATTCACCAGATAACACCGGCTTTACGAAGGAATTCCAGCGCAGTGATCGCGACCCATCACTCCTTCTTAGCTACTTCCGCATTCCCACCTTTCATAAAGGTGAGAGCCAGGCCGGCTACCAGAGCAATGATTCCCACTACGATTTCAGCAATTTTTTTATGGGCGGTGAACAATGAAGCAGGAAAATGTAGCGGTCCTGAAAGAACGACCGCCAGGATAATCAACACGCCTATTACGATTATGATGATACCGAGCACTTTCTTCGACATTCTGTTTACTCCTTATATAGTGAAATGGATTTGCTGACCCAATTGTATCAACAATTGAGATTATTGGTTTAAAGAATAAATGAGGAAGGATGAGGAAGGACAAAAAAGGCTAATTCCATATAGCCGGCAACCTGTTTGACTGCCTGCAAAGATCCAATGGAAATCGAGCGCTCGCTTGATCAAAGACTGCAGGTAAAGTGGATTAAACCGCTGCTTTGCAGGCAGAAAATCCATGAAATTTAATTCTGAAGCAAGAAGCTTCATCAGGGAAGGGGCTGTCCAAAAAGTGCTGGACAGCCCTTCACTTTTTTAAAGAACCGTGATTCAATAGGGGCATGAAAAGGAAACCTGCCGCTCCTGTATTTAAACCGTACGTGATGAACCAAATCGC
>JBEKCT010000270.1:0-7627 GCA_050014715.1 Anaerolineales bacterium
CCTTCAATAAAGACTGGAAATTATCCATCATCAAAGTTACTAATCCCCGGAAGTAAGAACCCTGTTGTGGCATCCCTCGCAAAAAGAACTCCCGCGGGAGTTCTTTTTGCTGTAAGGGTTATTCGATCTACGGGATATTGGCCGGAGGCCCGTCCGGCTCGATGCTGACCAGCACGGCTTGGACAAGGATACGATACTTGTATGAATCGCTGGCCGGATCGTAGGCACGACAGGTAACCAGGGTCAGCCAGGGCTGCGCTTTGTGTTTGAGCATTGCCGCTGTGTCATTCGGGCCAACCTGGGTCACCTGGCGGACCCTGTAGACATACGCCTGCCCGTTAAGGTGGACAATTACCTGGTCATCCCACCATAATTGGTTAAGGTGAACGAAGGGACCCGGCCGGCCAAAAGCATCATACACATGGCCGGTCAGCACGGCGTTGCCATCCCCGGTGGGAAAGGCCGAACCTTGCAGCCAGCCGGCGTCGGCACCGAGCCAGGAGATATCCCAATTGCCGTCACTACCCCGCGGGATGCCGAGGATGTTTGTCTTTACACCCAGGCGGGGGATCTCCAGCCACAGATCGCCCAGACTGTCAAAGGTCTTGTCGGTCGGCTGGGTTGGAAGGTAGGTGACCCGGCCGGGGGCGAAGCCGGTGCCTGGGATCTTAGCGGAAGGCGGTGTGCCCCATTCAGCGCTGGCCGAGGCCACGTTCTGTTCGCCCGCATCGGTGGTTTCGCCGTTGGCATTGCGATCTGCGTCGATCGTGGCTGTGTTCTGTACATAGCTGATGCCCGGATCCACACTGACGGAGTAGGTGATAAAGATGGCGTTCTTCGCCAGGGCCGGGTCTGACACTCCCAGGTCGGGTCCGAGCGTACCGGCCCAGACGATCTTTTTGGCGACCGGGTCATAGCTGCATTGGGTGGTGGTGGTTTGGGTGGATCCTGCCGAAGGCGTGCAATGGAGTGAGGCGGGGATGAAGTGGGTATAGTCCGGCAAGGGGTCATGCGAGATGGATACAAAGCCCTGGGCGTTGGCCGTGTTGATCCAGACGATCGTCCAGGTCAGGTTGGGAAGGCCGCTGACGTCCACTGTCTTGATGCCGATGGGCGGATCGAACAGGTTCGGGCCGCTCAAGGGGCTCACGGTGATCTGCTCGTTGGCCGCTGCGCAAGCGGAGGTGTTGGCATCGTTGAGCGGATCGCCGGAATAACTGGCCATCCAGTAGTAGATGCCAGCCAGGCTGGGCGTCCAGGAGTTGGACCAGCTGGCGGTGCCGCCGCTCAGCGGTACGTTCCCGCTCATGCCGGGCACAGGCGTGCTGCAGGTAGCATCACTGAAGAGGGTGAAGCTGATCGAGCCGGTCGGGTTGATGCCGCCGGAAAGAGTGGCGCTGTCGCCGGCGGTGATGGTCTGGAAGACCGTGGTGGAATCCGGGCTGGCCAGGGTGGTGATGGAGGGCGTGGGTTTGGTGATCGTAACTGGTTCGGCCGAGCAATTGCTGCTGGCCGGGCCGTTGTTGCCATCCCCGCTGTAGTAGGCCGTCCAGTGATATGTGCCCAAGTCATTGGCGCTAAAACCGGTCGTGGTGGCGTAGGGGGCGGCCGCCACGGCCTCGGTGTAGACCGGGCTACCCAGGCAGGTGGGATCGGAGGGCGGGTAGAGCCGGAAGGTTACCGGCCCGGTCGGGGAATCGCCACCGGTAAGGCTGGCGCTGTCTTGCAGGATCGTGCCAATATCACCCCCGAGGGACTGGGTGGTCGCCAGGGTCGGCGCGCCCAGGAATGTGACCGTATCGCTGGTGGGTTCTTTGTTGGAATATCCCTCATGGGTATGGATATTCCCGGCCAGGATGGTATTGGGGTATTGGCCCGGCGTGGTAGAGGTGATGGAGATAGTGACCGTGCAGGATGATGCGGCGGGCACGAAACCGGTCGTGAGATCGATCTCGGGTGTACCGGTTGTGCCGTTGGTGGTGACCGTTAGTGTTCCTGGGTAGGTGGTACCGTTAGAGCAAGTGGTCTGTGGTGTAGATGCCACCGTCAGGCCGGGCGGCAGGACGTCCGACAGGCCCAGGTCGGTCATGGGGAAGTTGGATATGGTATTGAGCACCTGCAGGGTGAGCACTGTGGTGCTTCCGATAACGGCCGGGTTGGGCAAGAAGGATTTATGGATGCTGATCCCGCCCAGGTTGGTGAGGGATGCCTGGGTCGCTTTTGGATTACTGGCGCCGTTGATGGAAGTGACGTCACCGATATTGATGGTATTGGTCAGGTTGCCGTTGACATTCATCGACACATCCATCGTCAGGGTGCAGGAGGCATTGGCTGCCAGTGAGACAGGCTGTTGGCTGACAGTGTCGTACCCGTCGTAGGTGAAGACGCTGTCCCCCGGGTTGCCGGTGAAGGTGCCTCCGCAGGTATTGACCAGGTGCACCGGGGAGGCCAGGTACATGCCGGCAGGCATCGTGTCAGTAAAATGGATGCGCGTCAGCGGGGAGTTGTTGGGGTTGGTCAGGCTGATCGTCAGGGGCGAGGCTGAACCGCCGAAAACGGTCAGTTGTGTATCCGGCCAGTTCTTGTTCACATCGATGAACAGGTTCAGGACGGTGAGTGTGTCGGTGGTGGCATTCTGGGGGTACACGGTGGTACCCTGCAGGTTGGCGTTGGTCTGAATGGATGTGGGGTAGGTTGGGATGATATTCTTGTATTGACCGGCCGGGCCAAGGCCGACCACATCCACGCTCAGGACGCAGATCGTGTCGACGGCGCCAACCTTTTTGGTGAGGACACCGTTTTGCAGCGAGATGGAACCGGCGCCGCCAGCCGGGTTGAAGGTGCCGCCACAGCTGGAGCTGGCATTTGGCGTCGGGGCAACCTGGATGTTGGCCGGGAAGGTATCTACCAGGTTGACGTTGGTCAGGTCGGAGGCGTACTGGTTGGTAAGTGTGATGGAGAGGGTGGAAATTCCGTTCGGGTTGACCGTATCGGGAGTGAACTTTTTCTGCATCAGGAAGTCGGAGATGTTGAGGGTGGCGCTTTTATCCCGATCCAGGGTGCGGCCTTCTGTGTCGCTCACGTCGGTGGTCTTCAAGGTATTGGTAAGGGTCCCGTTGGAAACGGCGGTCACATAGACGGTCACACGGCAGGTGCTGCCGGTGGTGAGATACCCGTTCTGCAGGGTGAAGCTGGTCGAGCCGGCCGTGAGACCGGACAGGGCGGCCGATGGGCCGCAGGAAGGATCCAATATGTATGGGCTATTGGCGATCTGCAGACCGGATTGGACACTGGCCAGGTTATCCGTGAAGGAGAAATTGTGCAGGTCGGTATCGTCCGGGGCGGTCAGGCTGATCGTCAGGGCGCTCGTCCCGCCGAGTGGGATGGAGTTCGTCGCATTCTGCGTACACGGACCGGAGACCGGGCAGAAGGCCTTCCAGCCGGTCAGCGGGACGGCCCCGGCAAGTATGCTAATGCCGCCGCTGCTGAATGCGCTCTGGTTGCAGACCGTGCCGAGACTCCCCTCCGTGCCGCACACGCCCACGCCTGTGGTGGAGTTGCCGACCGGGATGGTGTTCACCACACCGGTGACCGGTGAAGTGGAGGTGACCTGGAACTGGACGACGCACTGACCGGGAGTGCTGCCAATGGCAGCCGGGATGGTGCCGCCCGTCATACTGATCGTGGTATCGTTGATGTCGTTGCTACCGCCGCCAGTTGCAAATGTGCCACCGCACGTCTGGCTGGAAGGCGCGGCGCTATAGAGCACCAAGCCACCGATCAGCACGTCCTTCATCGAGACGCCTGTGATGGCGGTGGCGGAGTGGTTGAACAGGGTGACAGTGGCCGTGGAGGGATGACCCTGGGTAATGAGGGCCGGGTTGAAGGATTTGGTGCCGTTGATGGCGCCGGTCACCGTCAGGTTGGCCGGGGCATCGGCGGGATTGGTGATGTTCTGGTCATCCGAGAGCGTCCCGGCCGGGATGGTGTTGGTCAGGGTAATGTTGCCCAGGTTGGCGTTGGTGCTGACGGTAAACTCGATCACGCATGTGCCCGGGTGGGTGGGAGTGCCGGCAGGGATCAGACCACTGGAATAGCTCAGCATGTGGGTGGAATTATTATATGAGAATGAACCCTGGCAATCATTGGCAGGCTTGGGCGAGACCGGGCTGCCATAGATCAGGTTGCTCGGCAGGGAATCAACGAACGAAACACCGGTGATGTCGCTAGCCAGCGGATTGTAGAGCGTGATGATGGCCGTACTGGTGGCGCCGGCCACGGTACTGTTCGGGCTGAAGGCTTTGGTGAGGTTCATCTGCTGGATGTTCTGGGTGGCCTGGGCCATCTGGGCGTTGGTCACTCCCTGGTTGGAGGTTATAGCCTTGGCCTGGATGGTATCAATGTAGCTGCCCTGGATCGTACCGGTGACATTGACCTCGATTTTGCATTCCTGGCCCACGCCCTTCGGAATGGCCGCCCCGCTGAGGGTGAGGGTGCTGGTGCCTGGTACGGCTGTGAGGGTGAGCAGGGGATCGGAGCCGCAGCCGGTGAGTGCCGGGGAATGGACCGTGGTGGCGATCGTCAGGTTGGCTGGCAGGGTGTCGGTGATACCCACACCAGACAGGTCGTGGCTGGCATCCTGGTTGACCAGGTTGATCGTCAGCAGGCTGATATCGCCGGCGTACATGGTCGGATTGCCGAAGCCTTTATTGACGGAAGGCGGGTTCATCGTCGAAACCTGCAGGGTGGTGCTGGCGGGAGTGGTATTGCTGGCGTGGTTCCCGCTCCCATCGTCTGCGGTTAGCGCGCCGGCCGGGATGGTGTTGATCTGGTTGCCCTGGGTGATGGAGCTGACGTTGACCTGGATGGTGCACTGGCCGTCGGTGCCGTTCGCGGCAGCCGGGATGGTGCCGCCGGCTAGGAGGATGGTGTGGCTGCCCGGGACGGCGGTGACCGTCCCTCCGCAGTCATTACTGACCAACCCGCCGGAGTTGACGTACATACCGGGCTGGACGGCTGTCAGATCATCGGTGAAGGTGGCGCTGGTCAGATCAATGATATTCGGGTTGAAGATTTTCATGCTCAGGACGGTGTTCTGCCCGGGGGTGATGTTGGCAGGCGAAAAGCTCTTGTTGATCTCGACCTGATAGGTACTGGAGTTGATGGTAAGGGGGGCCGACGTGGCGTCATTGAAGTTGGAGTCGCCTGTCTTGGTAGCGGTGACGCTGCACGGGAGGCCGGAATTCGTCACCAGCAATGTGTTCGACCCGGCCGGGTTGATCTCGCAGCCGGTGGAGCCGTCGACGCTATAGGTCACCGCACCGGCCCCACTGCCGCCGGTGCTGCCGAGCTTGGTGGTGAAGCCCTGGACCACGTTGGTATGGTCGGCGGTAACCGTCAGCGTGGCCTGATCGGCCCTGGCGATGGTCACATCCTGGGTGTTCGAGGCTGCCGTCCACCCGGAAGTGGGGCCGCCATAGGCCTGGACGGTACAGGTACCCGCCCCGGTGGAATTGAAGGTGGCACCGTACAGCCAGATGCAGGGTCCGCTGACAACGCTGTAGGTGAGGACGCTGCTGTCGCCGGCAGTGATGGTCGCGTTGACGGAGAATGGGCCGCCCAAGTAGTTGGGTGTCGGCGCCGGATCGAAGGTGATCGTGGGAGTGAGGCGGGAATCGGCATTGGAGACATTCAATATATGTGTTGTGGAGGTGAAGTAGGTATCATTCTGGTTGGTCGCGCTGGAGGCGGACGAGCCCCAGCTTCCGGTTCCGCTCTGTCCAGCCCCACCCAGGGTCAATGAGTTGATCGTGCCGGTGATGTCCACGGTCAGGTTGGCCTGGACTCCCACAGCGATACTCAAATTGCTGTTCGCTGCGGTGGCAGCCGTGCCTATCGTTTTCTGTCCTGATCCACCCAGCACCAGGTAGTCATAGGTGACTCCCTTGACGATCTGGTTACCGCCGGTGTAGTTGACCACGTTATGGGCCACTGAAGCATTAAGGTTAGTGATGGTGACGGTGCCGCCAAGGTTGAGGGTTGCGCCGGCGCCCTGGATCAGCGTACCACCACCGGACAGGGCAGACTGTACGGAGAGCGTGCCGTTGTTGGTGTAGCTCTGGGTAAAGGAAACCTTGGCGATGGCAATGGGGTCTGTGCCGCCAATGGTCTTGCCGCCCGTGCCAGAGAAAGTATATGTACCGGAAGTGTTTGTGGAATTGAACAGGCCATTGTTGGTCAGGCTGCCCCGTATAGTGACGGCGCCGGCGCCGGAATCGGTGTATGAACCGGTGGCACCGATGCTGACATCCCCGTTGAAGGTTTTCGCCCCGCTGCCGGCCAGGGTAAGTGCACCATCGATCGTGGTCGAACCGTTGACGATGAGGTTGTTATTCGGCGCCGTGGTTAAGGAAGACCCGTCCCCCAGGTTCAGGTTTCCAGAGATCGTGAGATTCCCGGCAGTGGTGGTGGAGGCGCTGCCGTTCATGGTCAGGTCCCCGCCAATCAAGAGGGCAGAGGCTGGCAGGGTCTTGGTCCCACTGCCTTCGAGGATGAGGTTTTTGTAGGAATAATTCGGGATGACCTGGCTGGCGCCAGCGAAGTCAATCGTGCTGTTGGCGACGGTCGTCACGGTCATGCCGGAGGGGAAGGCGCCTGTGATACCAAGGCTGCCGGTGCCCGAGAAGACCACCCTGGCGTTGGAAAGCGTCCCGGTGGAATTGACCGTGATATCACCGCCGATCGTCAGTGTGCCAGTGTTGATGGTCACCTGGGTCACCTTATTGGCGTTGCCTTCGTCGAGAACCAGATTGCCGCCGATGCTGAGGGTGCCGTTACCGACATCCAGCGTTTTGGAGGTGTTGTTATTGGTATTAGAAAGGGAGGTATTGCCGGTGACGGTCAGGCTGTTGGCGCCGTCGATGATGAGACCGGTATTGAATGGGCCGTCGTCGATGGTCAGCGATTGGATCGTGACCGGGGTCGTATCCAGATGCAAGGTGTTGCCGTAGGGAATCTCGACCGAATCAGTAGCGCCGGGGGTATGCCCGCACGACCAGGTTAAAGTGCTCCAGTTCCCGCTGCCAGTGGAGGAGCAAAGGGCTGCGGCAGCCGGCGCAGCTGGAAAGATCACCAGTAGTAGGAAGGCGACCACAATAATGGATAATACCAATCTCCCTGCCGGCTTCCTATTAATAAATGACATGGCATTCCTCCTCATTACAATTGCGGCGCAAGAATGGATGATCAATAAACCTGCGAAAAGCTTATCAGATATTTATATTACTGGAAATCCATGTCGAATAAATTTCGCTAACTTTTTCACCCTAGAGGGATGATGATTGTGGCGGAACTCACTTAACTATAGCATAATTTCCTCCATTATTTTATGATATTTAGCAACCCATTTCACAAATTCAGACATCGAAGCGATTTTTCGGTCCGACTTAAATGCAAACAACAGATTCGAAAGTATGAAAGTGTGCTTTTTTCGGAACAGACTTTTTTCCTAGCCTAAGTTTTGTGCAATCAGTGGTCGAACCATAAAAAGTAGCTAAAAAAAGTAATATTTTTGAACCTTACCAACTGAATCCGGATAAAGTAAGCTCGAGGTCATTTCAGAAACCAC